>JBBQAY010000096.1:0-10094 GCA_038316965.1 Candidatus Nanopelagicales bacterium | reverse complement strand
CCGCGAGGAGGATCATCGCAAGGCCGCCGGCGACGCTGCGCGAGTCGATGACCTCGACCGGCACGGTGGCGTCGCGAGCAGCGAGGACCGCGGAGTCGTACGTGCCGCTCATGTCGCCGGACAGGTGCACCGACACGACGCCGGTCGCACCGGCGGCGGCGGCGTCGGCGTACGCGCGCGCGAAGCGCTCAGGCGACGGGCGCGACGTGGTGACGACGCCCCACCGGCGCAGCGCGGCGGCGACCTCGGTCGGCGTGATCTGCGTGCCTTCGTCGTACGCCTGGCCGTCGACGACGACCTGCACGGGCACGACGGTGATGCCGTGCGAGGCGACGAGGTCTGCCGGCAGATACGCGGTGGAGTCGGTGACGACAGCAACCCGGCCCATACCGCCGACCCTACCCACTGCCACCCCGTCGCTGAGACTGATCAATCCGTCGCTTCCCGGTGCGAGAAACGACGGATTGATCAGTGCGAGCGGGGTGGGCTAGGCGGGGACGATGTTGACGAGCTTGGGCACGCGGACGATCACCGTGCGGATGCCTGCGCCGCCGAGCGAGGCGACCACTCCGGGTGCGGCCAGCGCCAGCTCGCGCAGCTCGTCCTCGGTGATCGACGGCGATACCTCGAGCCGGTCGCGGACCTTGCCCGCCACCTGCACGACGCACGTGACGGTGTCCTCGACGAGCAGAGCAGGGTCGACCGCGGGCCAGCCCGCGAGAGCGACCGTGGGCTCGTGGCCGAGCCGCTCCCACATCTCCTCGGCGGTGTACGGCGCCACCAGCGACAGCATGATCGCGACGGCCTCGGCGGCCTCGCGCACAGCGGGGTCACCACCTCCGACGCCGGAGTCGATCGCCTTGCGCGCGGCGTTGACCAGCTCCATGGTCTTGGCCACGGCGACGTTGAAGCGGAACGACTCCACGGCCTTGTTCGCCTCGTCGACCGCCTTCGCGGTCGCGCGGCGCAGCGCGAGGTCGCCCGTGGTGACGTCGGCGTCGACGTCGCTCGTGACGTCGCCCGACAGGCGCCAGGCGCGCGCGAGGAACTTCTTGGACCCGCTCGGCGAGACGTCGGCCCAGTCGATGTCGTCCTCGGGCGGGCCGGCGAACACCATCGTGAGGCGGACGGCGTCGACGCCGTTGGTCTCCAGCTCGTCGGTCAGTCGCACGAGGTTGCCGCGCGACTTGCTCATCGTGGCGCCGTTCATCCCGACCATGCCCTGGTTGAGCAGTCGGGTGAACGGCTCCTCGAAGTCGACGAGGCCCATGTCGTGCAGCACCTTGGTGAAGAAGCGCGCGTACAGCAGGTGCAGGATCGCGTGCGTCACGCCGCCGGTGTACTGGTCGACAGGTGCCCATTCGCGCGCCTGCTCCGGGTCGAAGGCGACGTCGGTGCGCGACGGGTCGAGGAAGCGCAGGAAGTACCACGACGAGTCGACGAACGTGTCCATCGTGTCGCTGTCGCGCCGCGCGGCCTCGCCGCAGCGCGGGCACGGCACGTTG
Organism: Candidatus Nanopelagicales bacterium; assembly: GCA_038316965.1. GTDB lineage: Bacteria > Actinomycetota > Actinomycetes > S36-B12 > CAIYMF01 > Longivirga. The sequence continues at coordinate 8,589 of JBBQAY010000096.1, read as the reverse complement.
ACCCACTCGTCCGCGGCCGCCAGCGGCGACTGGCCCTTGGGCGACAGGTCGAGACCGTCGGTCGGGGGCAGCACCACGGGCAGCTGGTCCTCCGGCACGGGCACCTCGCCGCACGACGGGCAGTGGATGATCGGGATCGGCGTGCCCCAGTAGCGCTGGCGCGAGATCAGCCAGTCGCGCAGGCGGTAGTTGATCGCGCCCGTGCCGAGGTCCTTCTCCTCCAGCCACGCCACCATGCGCTCGATGGCGTCCGCCTTGCGCAGGCCGTCGAGGAAACCGGAGTTGATGGCCGCGCCGTCGCCGGAGTACGCCGCTGCGCTGTCGTCGAAGTCGGTCGGCGACTGCACGACCTGCACGATGGGCAGGCCGTACGCCGTCGCGAAGTCCCAGTCGCGCTGGTCGTGCGCGGGCACGGCCATGATCGCGCCGGTGCCGTAGTCGGCCAGCACGTAGTCGGCTGCGTATACGGGGATGCGCTCGCCATTGACCGGGTTGACGGCGTGGCGCTGCAGGAACACACCGGTCTTGACCCGCTCCGACGACATCCGGTCGATCTCGCTGACCTGCTTGACCGTCTCGAGGTACGCCTCGAAGTCGGCCTGCGCCTCGGTGCCCGCCGCGAGCTCGGCGGCCAGGTCGGAGTCGGCGGCCACGACGAAGAACGTCGCGCCGAACAACGTGTCGGGGCGCGTCGTGTAGACCGTCACCGGCTCGTCGCGGCCCTCGATCGCGAAGTGCACGTGCGCACCTGTCGACCGCCCGATCCAGTTGCGCTGCATGAGCAGCACCTTCTCCGGCCAGCGGCCCTCCAGCTGCGACATGTCGTCGAGCAGCCGGTCGGCGTAGTCGGTGATGCGCATGTACCACTGCGTCAGCTTCTTCTTCGTGACGACGGCGTCGCAGCGCTCGCAGCGGCCCTGCACCACCTGCTCGTTGGCCAGGACGGTCTGGTCGTTGGGGCACCAGTTGACGTTGCTGTCCTTGCGGTAGACCAGGCCCCGCTCGAGCATCTTCAGGAAGATCCACTGGTTCCAGTGGTAGTACGCCGGGTCGCTCGTGTGCAGCACGCGGTCCCAGTCGAACGAGCACGCGTAGCGGCGCATCGACGAGCGCTGCTGCTCGATGTTCTCCGCCGTCCACCTCACCGGGTCGGCGCCGCGCTTGATGGCGGCGTTCTCCGCGGGCAGGCCGAAGGAGTCCCAGCCGATCGGGTGCATGACGTTGAAGCCCTGCTGCACCCAGTAGCGCGCGATGACGTCGCCGAGCGCGTACGCCTCGGCGTGACCCATGTGCAGGTCGCCCGACGGGTACGGGAACATGTCGAGCACGTACTTCTTGGGGCGCGTGTCGCCGGCCCGGCCGCTGCGGAAGGGTGCCATCTCGTCCCAGACCGGCAGCCACTTCTCCTGCACGGCGTGGACGTCGTAGCCGGCCTCGCGCCCGTCGAACTCGGGGGTGTTCGTCTCGCTCTGGGTCATCTGCGTCTCTCGTCGGCTCGTCGTGGCCCCGGACAGGGAAAAACCCCTCACGCAGGAGGGGTCAGCCGCACCGGTGCCGCCGGCTGGGGTGCCTAGCGGCTGTGAATCCGGTGCGGCCCCGTAAGCAGGAGGCCGAATCGCACCCGCTCAGGATAGCCGAGCCGCACGTCCTAGCCCGCTGTGGATACGTGAACGGCTCGTCGACACGCCTCTCGGGCATCCGGTTCGGGTCAGGGGCGAGGAGTACGGCGCAGGACGGCGACCACGAAGTCGGCGCCGTCCTTCCACGGGCGCAGGTCCCAGGTGGAGAACAGGTGCTCGACCTCGAAGCCGGCCGTCGCGGCGTCAGACGCGAGGTGCTCGGGCTCGTAGCCGCGGCCGGTGGCGAAGCCCAGGACGGCCGGGCCGTCGTCGACCAGGTGGGCGGCGAGGCGCTCGAGGACGGCGCTCTCGGTGCCCCGGGCCACGAACACCATGACGTTGCCGGCCATCACCGCGCCGTGGAACGGCTCGGTGTGGCCCTCGGCCGCGAGGTCGAGCTCGGTCAGGTCGGCCACGTGCCAGGCGGGGCCGACGTGGTCCTCGCGGGCGGCGGCGACGAGGACGGGGTCGGCGTCCACCCCGACCACGACATGTCCGCGGCGGTGCAGCTCGGCGCCGACGCGCCCGGTGCCGCAGCCGGCGTCCAGCAGCCGCGACCCGGGCGGCACGAGCGCGTCGAGCAGCCGCGCCTCGCCGACGAGGTCGCGGCCCTCGGCGGCGTACGCACGGAACGTGGCGACGTACTGCGCGGAGTGGTCGTCGGATGTCTCGGTCGCCCAGCGGGTCGGCTCAGCCATGCCCGCCACGCTACCGATCGGCAACCGGACGCAGGAACGCGCGCTCCACGACGCGCATCGACGTCCGGTCCTGCCGCGATCATGAAGCGGACGCACGAACGCGCGCTCTGCAGCGCGCAACCACGTCCGGTCCGGGAGCGGCTACCAGCGGGCGAGGAGCTCGGCGGCCACGGCACGACCGATGGCGTCGTGGACCTCCCAGCCCCAGTGCATGCCGTCCGGGTTGCCGGTGCCGGCTGCCAGCGACGGCGCCACGATCGGGTCGAGCTCGACGAGGCCGGCGTCGCGGGCGGTCGCCCACTGACGTGCGGCCCTCACCGCGGGTTCGTGCTGGCGGTGCGAGGGGTACGCCGGCGCCGCGTGCGGCGACGGGCCGATCAGCACCACCGGTATCGACGGCCGGTAGTGGTGGACGCCGTCCACGATGCGCCCGAGGTAGTGGTCGGTCGCCGCCTGCGGCAGCTGGCGCAGGCGTCCGTCGGTCGCGCGGATCACCCACGGAGCGGCAGCGTTGTACGCCGTCCGCACGCGACGGCGCAGCGAACCCGGCCGCACGAACGGGATGCCCTCGCGCAGGTACGTCGGCAGCGCCGCGGGCAGGTGGTCCATCTGCCCCACCGCGAGCACGAGCGCGTCGGCGCGCGGCATCAGCTCGCCCCAGGTGTTCGGGTCCTTGGTCAGCGACCACCAGGCGTCGCGTGCGGTCCACCCGAGACGTGCCACGAGGTCTGCCCTCACCTCCTCGCCGAGGGACTCGGTCAGTGCCGCGGCCATCACCTGCGGGTGGAGCCGGGGGTCGCTCGGCCGGTGCGCCTGGTCGGGCCCGTGGAACGACAGCGAGTCGCCGAACACCAGGACGTGCCGTGTCACCGGCTCACTGCCCCAGCTCGGTGAGGACGGCGTCGAGCTCGGTGACGAAGCGGTCGGAGTCCTCGTGCGAGAAGCACAGCGGCGGTCGGATCTTCAGCGCGTCGTTGTAGATGCCGGCGGTGCCGACGAGGACGTGATGGTCCTTGAGACCGTTGACGACGGCGAGCGTGAGGTCCTCGGCGGCCGCGTACGTATCAAGGCCGAACTCGAGTGCGACGAACAGCCCAGCACCGCGCACGTCGCTGATGGACGCGTGTCTCGACTGGAGCGACCGCAACGAGTCCCGCAGGTGGGCGCCGACCACGCGCGCGTTCTCCTGCAGCCCCTCGTCGCGGACGACGTCGAGCACCGCCTGGGCCGCCGCGATCGCGACGGCGTTGCCGCCGAAGGTGTTGAAGTAGCGCATGTCGCGGCCGAACTCGGCCATGACCTCGGGGGTCATCACGGTGGCGGCGACCGGGAAGCCGTTCCCCATCGGCTTGCCGATCGTCATGAGGTCGGGGACGAACGGCGACTCGGCCGTGCCGTGACGTTCGAAGCCCCACATCGCGTCGCCGGTGCGGCCGAACCCTGGCTGCACCTCGTCGGCGAGGTAGACGCCGCCGGCCGTGGCGACGACCGCACGCACCGGGGCGAGGAAGCCGGCCGGGTCGGCGAGCACCCCGTCGGAGGCGAAGATCGAGTCGGCGACGAACGCCGCGAACCGAACGCCGTGCGCGGCCAGGTCGTCGATCGCCTCCTGCACCTGCGCGGCGAACCACTCCCCCAGCGAGCCGTACCCCGACCAGTCGACGCGGCGCGGATCCGGCGCCGGCACCCACCTCACCCAGTCCGGCAGCGCGTCGACGCCCACCAGCGACGGCGAGATCGACGCGATCTCGGTCGAGACGCCGTGATAGGCGTTCCTCGTCACGATCACGCCCGTGCCGCCCGTGTGCTTCTTGGCGATCCGCAGCGCGAGGTCGCCGGCCTCGGACCCGGTGCACGTGAACATCACGTGCCGGAGCTCGCCCGGCAAGGTCGAGAGCAGGTCCTCGGCGTAGTGGACGATCGACTCGTGCAGGTAGCGCGTGTGCGTGCTCAGCACCGCCGCCTGCTCCGCGATCGCAGCGGTCACACGGGGATGCGCGTGCCCGACCGACGGCACGTTGTTGTACGTGTCGAGGTACTCGACGCCGTCGACGTCGTACAGCTTCGTCCCCGCGCCGCGCACGATTTGCAGCGGCTGGCGGTAGAACAGCCGGTACGCCGGCCCGAGCGCGTCGATGCGACGGCGCACGAGGTCGCCCGTGGCTGGGTCGAGCCGGTCGAGGTTCGCCGGGTCGAAGTACGACGACGGCCCGATTGTCCTGGGCTCGCTCATGACACTCCCTGCTGGGGCGTGGGCGGCTCCGACGCGACGAGGCGCCGGAGCGCGGCGATGGCGTGGCCGTTGGCGCGCAGCGTGTGGTGGGCGTTGCCCGGGTTCGACGCCGCGAGCCAGGTGTTGACGAGCATCCGCTGCGCCATCCGCGCGCGCACGAGGTGCGGCAGAAGCTCGACCTCCTCGACGGTCAGAGGACGGGTGCGCAGGTAGCCCTCCGCGAGGTCGTACGCCGGTCGCCACGGGTCGACGGCCGGGTCGGCGAGCGCCTCGACCGAGGGCACTGCGTACGCCATCGCGACGGCGAGATCTGCGACGACGGCCGTGCTCACCATGTCGCCGAAGTCGAGGATGCCGCTGACCCAGCCGTCGTCGTCGACGACGACGTTGTCCATGTTGGCGTCGTTGTGCACGACTTGGTGCCGCACACGTGCGAGGCCTGGCGCCGTCACGGCGTCGTACCGGTCGAGCTCGGCCTCGACGTCGGCGCGCGCCTCCGGGTCGTCGATGTGGACGAGGCGCGGACGCAGGGTGGCGAGGCGCTGCAGGTCCCACGCCAGAACGCGGTCTGCCCCGGGGTGCGCGAACCCTTCGAGGGCGAGCGAGAGCCGGCCGATCGCGGCCCCTACGGCGCGGCGCTGGTCCGGCGTCGTCCGGTCGTAGTCGAGCGTGCGACCGGGCAGGAACGACAGCACACGCATGAGCCGCGGCTCGCCGTCCGCGCCGGCGACCGTGCACGAGGAGGCGCCGACGGCGTCGAGCACCACCCGCGGGACGGGGAACCCTGGGTCGACGCCCGCCACGTGCTGCAGGGCGGCGAGCTGCATCGCGATCACCTCGACGTCGTCGGCCGGGTTCGCGATCTTCAGCACGTAGCGGTCGACGCCGACGGTCAGGCCGAAGGTGTCGTCGCGCTCGGTGTCGAACCGGCGCACCCCGGTGACGGCCAGCCCGTACCGCTCGACGGCGAGCTCGACCGCCCGCTCGAGGCCGAGCGGGGTGAACGGTGCCGCGATCGCGTCGTCGGTGCGCAGCTCGTCCACGCGCCGCACGCTATCCGACGGGCTCGCTCAGTCGGCGGGCTCGGTGCGGGTGCGGCGGAACCGGGCGCGCAGGATCTCGAGGTCGGTCTCCACGACCTCGGGATCCGGGTCGCCCTTCTCGCCGTACCAGCCCGCGAGGCGGCCCGCACGGCTGACCGCGCGCAGCCGGCGTTCGACGTCAGCGCGCAGGTGCCGCGGAACGACGATGAGCAGCTGGTCGCCTTCGCGCAGGCGCATCTCGCGGGCGGGAACCAGCGGCTCGTGGTCGCGCGCGATGAGGCTGACCACCGCGCCCTTGGGGAGCCGGAGCTCGCCGAGCGTGACTCCTTGGAGCAGTGACCCGCCGGGCACGTCGAACTGCAGCACGTCGGCGTGGATGTCCTCGAGCGGCGCTGCCTCGATCGAGATCTCGACCGTGCGCTCGGGGTCGACCACGCGGAGCCGGCGCGCGAGGAACGGGAGCGGCGGCGCCTGCACCAGCGTGAAGACGACGACGAGCAGGAACACCACGTCGAAGATCTTCTGCGCGACGGGAAGTCCCTGGCTGAGCGGGATCGTGGCGAGCACGACGGGCACGGCACCACGCAGCCCGGCCCACGACAGGAACGCCTGCTCGCGCACGCCGACGCGGAAGAAGAACGTCGACAGCACGACCGACGCCGGCCGCGCGACGACCAGCAGCACGGTGCCGAGCACCAGCGCCGTCGGCAGCGCGGACAGCAGCCGATCCGGGCTCGCGAGGAGGCCGAGCAGGACGAACAGGCCGATCTGCGCGATCCAGCCCAGCGCCTCGACGAACCCGACGGTGGTCGACCGGTGCGGCAGATCGGCGTTGCCGAGCCAGAGCGCGGCGACGTAGATCGCGGCGAATCCCGACGCCTCCACCACGCCCGCAGCCGCGAATGCGAGCATCGCGATCGCCACGGTGGCCACCGGGTAGAGGCCGGACGACGGCAGCGCCACCCGACGCAGCATCTCCTGGCCCAACCGTGCGACGACGAGTCCGATGAGCACGCCACCGACGAGCTCGTACGCCACAAGGCCGAGCGTCGACCACGGGTTGAGCGAGTCCCAGCCGTCCGAGGCAAGAAGCGTGACGAGCAGGATCGCAAGAGGGTCGTTGAGGCCGGACTCCGCTTCGAGCGTGGAGGACACCCGACGCTTCACGGGCATGCGCCGCAGCACCGAGAAGACGGCGGCCGCATCCGTGGACGAGACGACCGCACCGAAGAGCAGCGACGTACGCAGGTCGAGGTCGAGGAGGAAGTGCAGGAAGCCCGCGGTCACGGCGACGCTGATGGCCACCCCGACGGTCGCGAGCGCGAGGGAACGACCCAGGACCGGCCTGATCGAGTCCCACCGCGTCGTGAAGCCGCCCTCGGCCAGGATGATCGCCAACGCCACGAAGCCGAGCACGCGCGTGAGTGCTGCGTCCTCGTACTCGATGCCGAATCCGGCCTCGCCGAGGACCAGTCCGAAGGCGAGGTAGATGAGCAGCGTCGGCAGGCCGGCCCACCGCGAGAAGCGCACCGAGACGACCGCGAGCAGCAGCACGCCCGTGCCGACGAGCAGCGCGGTGTAGAGGTCGTGCGTGGTCATCGTGGCCGACCGGCGTACGTCCCGTGAGTTCGTGGCACGGCGGAGCAGGCCCTGATCCGGACCGCTCTGCAGGTCACGCGCCCTCCGTCCGCCGCGGCGTGCGACTCACCCTACTGAGCGACCGTCACGCGCAGGTTTCGCGAGGTTGCGCCTGCAGACGCCCACGGCCGGCCCCGGGGTCACCGGGGCCGGCCGCGTGGGGGGTGGGTTGGTCGAGGGGTCGTGCGGCGGGCGGGTGCGTCAGCGGTGCTGGCCGTTGCCCGAGGGCTTGCCGGGGTGAGACGGCTTGCCGTGCTCGGCCTTCTTCGAGGCGGCGACTGCGCGGCCGTGCTCGCCCGGCTGCGCCGGGGTCATGCGCGAGTCGACCGTGCCGGTCGGCGACGGGCTCGCCTTCTTCGCCAGCAGGACGGTGGTGCAGTAGTCCTCGACCGTGCCGTCGCCCGCAGCCGTCACGAGGGACTGGGCGGCGGGGTTGCCCTTCTCCGCCTTCGCGTACGACAGCCCGCCGTGCGCCCACGCGGTGCACAGGCCGAAGGCGGCCGGGCCGGTGGCGTCCGGACCACGCGTGCGAGAGGGATCGGCCGAGGGCTTCGCCTCGTCGGTGGCGTCGTCTGTCGCGTCGTCGGTCGCATCATCAGCACCGGTGACGTCGTCCGAAGTCGACTTCGACTGCCCGTCGTTCTCGGACTCGTCGCCGGTCGCCGTCGAGAGGGCCGACGGCTCGTCAGAGCTGGCGAGCGCCACCGGTACGGCGACCGCGGCAGTGGCACCGCCCGCGATCACGACGGCGCCGACGACAGCGGCGGCCGCCTTGGACGTGAGCAGTGCGCTGAGCAGCATGGTGATTCCCTACGTCATCGACGGTGGTGTGCCCGTCTGCGCGGAGAACGGCCGGTTGCAGCGCCCTGTTACGCCGAAACCGCGTTCTGCGACGGAACTGCGCCGTACGGGTGACGGATCTTGGATCGCCGAAGCCAACGCGCGCACGGGCGGGGAGGCGCCGTTCTGCGGGCCGCGTGAGCCATCGGGATGAGGTCGTTGCCTACATGTGGGTCCCGCTTCACGTGATGGTCGAACGCGCCTCCTGGGCGCTTCGGGGTCCCCTACTGCGGGCAGTTCCAGCCGCGCCTGACGCTCGGTCCTGTCGGCCCGCAGCGGGGGCCCACAGTCCCCTCAGCCAGCAGGGGAACGGCTCGGGCCCACCCGTTCGAACACGAAGAAAGGCTCGAGCTGATGGGCCCGAGCCTTTCCCCTGCGTGGAGCTGAGGGGACTCGAACCCCTGACCCCCTGCATGCCATGCAGGTGCGCTACCAGCTGCGCCACAGCCCCGTGCAGTCGTGCCGGGAAAGCATAAGGGAGAGCCCGGCCCGAGGTGAAATCGGATCAGGACTCGTCG
>JBBQAY010000095.1:0-10262 GCA_038316965.1 Candidatus Nanopelagicales bacterium | reverse complement strand
GGAGCGCTCAAGAGTCACACGAATCACCCCGATGGCTGAACAGGAGGCGCGAGGAACGACCGACCGCGTGCCCGTCACCCACGGAGGCCCTGTCTCATGCGTCGCGCCATCGCCAGTGTCACCGCGGTCCTTGCGGTGCCCGCGCTGATCGCCCTGCCGGTGATCACGGGCCCGCAGCCGCAGGTCAGGCCCGTGACGCCGACGGTCGCGCACCTCGCCCTCCTCAGCGTCGACCCCGTGGGGCTCGCCACCTCCCCGGCACCCCACCACGACCACGCTGCGACCAGCACCACCGCCGCGGGCACGGTTCCCACCATCTCCGTACCGGCACCCCGGCCCACGACCGCCGCCCGAGCCCAGGCGCAGGCCAGCACCCCGTCGGGCCCGACGGCTCCTCTCAAGCCGGCCGCGGTCACGCCGCCCACGGCGACCGAGCCGTTCAGCCTCGTCGCCGTGAGCTGGACCGGCGCCACCCCGGCCGGCACGAGCGTCCAGGTCCGCGTCCGCGAGAAGGACGGCGCCTGGACCGCCTGGCAGGACCTCGAGATCAGTGCCGAGCACGGCCCCGACCCGGGCAGCGCCGAGGATGTCGCCTCCGGTGGCCGGCACGGCACCGACCCGCTGCTCACCGCCGGCGCGAGCGACGGCGTCCAGGTGCGCGTCGACACCCCGGGCGGCGTCCTGCCCACCGATGCCTCGGTGTCGCTGGTAGACCCGAAGACCTCCGAGGCCGACACCCTTGCGGCCGAGACGCCGGCGGCCACGGCTGTGGCGGCGGGCGACCCGCTCAAGCCGACGATCATCACCCGCGCGCAGTGGGGCGCCGACGAGTCGCTGCGCAACAGCGGCCCGGTCTACACCGGTCCGATCAAGGTCGGGTTCGTGCACCACACGGCATCGACGAACAACTACACGGCCGACACCGCAGCGGCCCAGGTGCGCGCCCTGTACGCCTACTTCACCCTGAGCCTCGGCTACAGCGACATCGCCTACAACTTCTTCATCGACCGGTTCGGCCGCGTCTACGAGGGCCGCGCCGGCGGCATGGATCAGAACGTGCTGGGCGGCCACACGGCCGGCTTCAACCAGAACACGTTCGCCGTCTCCGCCCTCGGCAACTTCGACGTCTACAAGCCGACGTCGTCGGAGGGCTCGGCGATGGCGACTGCGGTCGCGCGCCTGATGGCGTGGAAGCTCGCGCTCAACCACGCCGACCCGAGCGCGACGGGCACGCTGGTGTCCAACAGCAGCGCGGGCACGTCGAAGTACTCGGTCGGCGAGAAGGCGGTCGTGCCCGTCATCAGCGGTCACCGCGACATCGGCCTCACCGCCTGCCCGGGCCAGTACCTCGAGTCGTACCTCCCCAGCATCCGCACGCAGACCAAGGCGTTCATGGGGACCCAGCTCCTCAGCGCAGCCGTGACGCCGTCGGTGTCGCCGTACGCCGGCGCCGGCACCACGGTGACGGCCAAGGCCACCGGCGCCGTGGGCTGGACGCTCGACGTCTTCTCGCCCTGCCTCGCCACGCCCGTCCGCACGCTGACCGGCACCCTCGCCGCAGCCGGCACCGTCACCGCCGCGTGGAACCAGCGCCAGGCCGACGGCAGCGCCGTGCCCCCGGGCACGTACAGGCTCGTGCTGTCCGCAACCGCGGGAAGCGGAGTGCCGTACCCCGTCACCACGCTCCTGGTCGTGACCGAGACCGCGACCTCGCCGCTCGGGCCGTGCACGCAGGTCGGGCGCATCGCCGAGACCGAGCGGTACGCCGCCTCCGTGCGCGTCGGCCGCATCGCCGCCCCCACCGCGAAGACGGTGGTGCTCGCGCCGGGTGCCGACGCGCTGCTCCCCGAGGCGCTCATCGCCGCGCCGCTCGCGGCCGCGAAGAGCGCGCCGCTCCTGCTGACCGGCACCTCGACCGTGCCCGCCGCTGTCGCCAGCGAGATCACCCGGCGCAGGGCGACGACCGCGTTCGTCGTCGGATCGACCACGCAGGTCACCAGCACCGTCATCACGAAGCTGAAGGCGCTCGGAGTCACGAAGATCGTCCGGCTCGCCGGCAGCACCCGCTCGGGCACGGCGACGGCTGTCGCCGCAGAGATGGGTGGGAGCACCCGGGCGATCGTGGTCTCGTTCGACGCGGGGTCGTCCCTCGACGTCGCTACCGCCGCGGCTGCGATGGCAGCCTCGCTCCGGCGCCCGCTGCTCGTCGTGGCGCCGACCCTCGTCCCGACGGTCACCACCGCAGGCATGAAGACGCTCGGCATCACGGCCACGACGTTCGTCGGCCCCGTCTCCTCGGCGTCGAACGCTGTCGTCGCCGCCGTGAAGGGCACGCGCGTGTCCGGCTCCGACCCGGCGTCGACCTCGATCGCGCTGCTCGGCGCGCTGGCCCCGTCGGCGGCGAAGGTGTCGGCACTTCCCACCGGCTCGGTCTACGGTCGTGCAGTGGCTGCCGGCGCTCGACGTCCCCTCGTGCTGGGGTCCGGCGGAACCGCAGGCATCGTCACCTGGCTCGGCACCGCGGTCGCCGCCAACGTCCTCGCCGTTGCCCCTGTCAGTGTCTGGGCCGACTCCGCCATCACGCCGATGGTGGCCTCGATCGTCGGGCGCACCTCGACTCCCACCCCGACACCGACTCCCACCCCGACCCCCACACCTGCTCCGACGCCGTCCACCGCCGCTGCGACGACCGTGACGCCGGACGTGCCGACCGCCTTCGTGTTCAACGGCTCGGGCTTCGGCCACGGCGTCGGCATGTCGCAGTACGGCGCTCGCGGCATGGCGCTCGAGGGCAGCACGGCGACGGAGATCGTGACGCACTACTACACCGGCACCACCGTCACGCCGGTGCGCGACGACGCCGCGATCCGCGTGAACCTGCTGCACCGCGCCACCAAGGCGGTGTTCCGCGCCCAGGCGCTCGCGACCGGTGGCGGCGGCATCGAGGTGACTCTCGCGGGCAAGGCGCCGGTGCTCGGCACCTCGGCCGACATCTTCAGCGTGCTGCAGGCGGGGAGCTCGGTCACCGTCCTCAAGACCCGCGGCACGTCGACGCGCACGCTCGGCACCGCGACCTCGGTCGACATCCGCTGGGCCGGCACGCGCGACCCCGGCACCGCCGGCAAGGTCGCGACGGTGCTGAACGTCGCGGGCACCACCGCGGGCTTCGCCTCCGACGGCCACCGCTACCGCTACGGCTCGGTGAACATCGCGTCCGCCTCGGCCGGGTCGTTCCAGGTCAACAACCGCGTCCGCATCCACGACGAGTACCTCCTCGGCATCGCCGAGGTGTCGAACTCCTGGCCGGCGGCGTCGCTGCAGGCCCAGGTGCTCGCTGCCCGCAGCTACGCCCTCAGCAAGGCGGGCACCCTGCGCAGCGCGTGCCTCTGCCACGTCGACGACGGCGGCGGTCCGTACTACGACCAGACCTTCGCGGGCTGGATCAAGGAGTCGGGCGCGCTCGGCCAGAACTGGCGCGACGCCGTCGCCGCCACGTACGCCAACACCACCGTGAGCGGCGTGACCGTCCTGCGCGGCAAGGCGATCCTGTCGGGCGGCCAGCCGATCGCAGCGTTCTACTACGCAGCATCCGGCGGTCGCACCCAGAGCTCGGCCGAGGTCTGGGGCGGCACTCTGTCGTGGGCGCAGAGCGTCGACGACCACTGGAGCCTCGACGCGTCGGTGCCGTGGTCGCAGTGGATCCCGCGCGAGCGCACCCAGGCCCAGGTGGCGGCGGCGTTCGGTCTGACGAACGTCATCCGCGTCGACCTGTCGTCGCGCACGACCGGCACCGGCGTGAAGACCGCGATCGCGTGGTCGTCGACCGGCACGTCCGCCTCCATCAGTGGTGAGGCCCTGCGCTCGCGCCTGGCGCTGCCCGGCACGTGGGTGACGCGCATCGCCGACATCCGCTCCGGCGACGCCGCGACGATCGCGGCGCGCACCGCGCAGAAGTCGTCGTCGAGCACCGTCGTCCTCGCCCCCATCGCCGACCCGGCGGCTGTGGCCGTCGCGGGCAACCTCGCGGCGCAGAAGGGCTGGGTCCTGCTTCTCACCGGATCCGAGGCGCTCACCACGGTGACGAAGTCCGAGCTCGCCCGTCGCAACCCGGCCACCGTCTACGCCCTCGGCACCACGGCCGACCTCCCCGCCGCCCTGATCGCGGAGGTCGGCGCCGCCATCGGCGCGGGCACGGTCACGCGGGTCACCGGCACGAACTCCACCGGGGTCTCGGTGAACGCCGCGCGGCTGCTCGCTCCCGCGAACGGCGCCGTCGCGGTGGTCGTCGGCAAGACCGACCTCGGTTCGCTCGCCGTCGCCTCGGGCGCAGCCCGCGCCAAGAAGGGCCCGCTGCTCGTCGTGCCCGGTGGCGACGCCGGCTCGACCGCGGTGCCGGCGTACCTCGACACCATCGGGACGTCGGCCACGGTCGTGATCGGCTCGACCGCTGCCGTCGGCGACGTCGTGGCGGCGACCCTGCCCAAGGTCAGCAGGCTCACCGGTGTCGACGCGGTCGAGACCGCGAGCCGTGCCGCCACGTGGATCGGCACCGTCGGCTCTCGCCAGGTCGTGCTCGGCAAGGCTGCCGCCCCGGTGAGCGCGATCGCGCTCGTGCCGGGCGCTGCGGTGCTGCTGGTCGACACGACCGTCGCGAGCTCCACCAAGGTGGTGCTCCAGCGCGGCGTGACCACGCTCGTGGCCGGGCCGAACGTCGACACCGCGCTGGTCACGGGCGCTCGCCGCCTGTAGCCGCTCCGCTCGTCGTCGTCACTCCAGGACGACGTCGCAGCCCTCGCGCGCCGCGACCGCCGCGGGGTCGGCTTCCGGATCGGTGAGCAGGACGACGGCGACGTCGTGCACCAGCGGCAGCGCGAGCATCGCGAGCGCAGCGCGCACAGCGGAACCGCCCGACAGCGGCGTCGTGACGAGAACGCGCGACCGCGGCTGGACGTCCAGGGAGGCAGCGAGCTCCGCCGCCTCGTCGAGCGCCTCGGCCTGGGTGAGCCGGGTGGGGCCGATGCGCAGCCACGGCGACGCCGGGTCGATGACGTCGTACCGCGCGAAGAAGTCGGGGTGCGCGCGCACCTCGGTCGCGACGTCGAGCACTCCCGCGGGCAGCGGCTCGCGGAACGGCATGCCGAGCGGGTGGAGCGCGGTGGCCAGGGTGAGCGGCGCACGTCCTGCGTCGAGCTCGTCCGGGCCGAGCACGGCCACCTCGACGCCAGCATCGTCCGCAGGCCCGTCGACCCAGGCGACACCACCGACGAGCGCCGTGGCACCGAGCCACACGCTGGTCTGCCAGTGCAGGGGCAGGCGCAGCGTGACGACGGCTCCGTGCTGCAGGTCAGCGTCGTCGCGCAGCAGGTTGGCGGCCTTGGCCACGTTGTTCTCGAACGTGCGCACCGAGAGCTCGGTGCGGGCGCCGTCCGCACCCACGTGGGTGACGAGCGGACGCGCCGGCTCGCGGTCGAGCACCGCGTGGAGGAGGTCGGAGACGCTGCGGGGTGCGGGCACGACGGTCACGTCGTCGACCCTACGGCGGGCACCGTCGGTCGACGGTATGGGACAGTGGCGCCGTGCTCGAAGCCGTCCTTCTCGTCGGGGGCCAGGGAACCCGCCTGCGCCCGCTGACCGTCACCACGCCCAAGCCGATGCTGCCCGTCGCGGGCGTGCCGTGCACCGAGCACCAGATCGCGCGTGCCCGCGAGGCCGGCGTCACGCGTGTCGTTCTCGGCACGTCGTACCGCCCCGAGGTGTTCTCCGACTACTTCGGCGACGGCTCGCGCTTCGGCGTCGAGCTCGTCTACGCGACCGAGGACGTGCCGCTCGGCACCGGTGGGGCGATCCGCCACGTGGCCGCCCACCTCGAGAGCGGGCCCGACGACCCTGTCCTCGTCCTCAACGGCGACATCCTGTCGGGCCACGACATCGCGGGGCAGGTGCAGGCCTGGCGCGACACGTCGTCGGACGTCTCGCTCTACCTCACCCGCGTCGACGACCCGAGGGCCTACGGACTCGTGGCGACCGACTCCGACGGTCGGGTGACGCAGTTCCTCGAGAAGCCGACGACGCCCGAGGAGATCGTCACCGACCAGATCAACGCGGGCTGCTACGTCTTCCGCCGCTCGGTCATCGACATGATCCCGTCGGGGCGTCCGGTGTCGGTCGAGCGCGAGACCTTCCCCGGCCTGCTGGCGCGCGGTGCCGTCGTGACCGGTTTCGTCGACGACGGCTACTGGCTCGACCTCGGCACACCGCTCGCCTTCGTCCGGGGCTCCTGCGACCTCGTCCTCGGTCTCGCGCCGAGCCCGGCCCTCCCCGGTCCGACAGGTCAGTTCCTCATACGGCCGGGGGCTGAGGTCGAGCCTGACGCCGTGCTCATCAACGGCACGTTCGTAGGCGCCGGCGCCACGGTCGGATCGGGTGCCGTCGTCGACGGCTCGTCGCTCTTCGACAACGCGATGATCGCCGCGGGCGCCTACGTGAAGGACTCCGTCATCGGCTCCGGCGCGATCATCGGCAGCGGCGCACGGCTCGACGGCGTCGTCGTCGGCGACCGCGCGGTGATCGGGCCAGGAAACGAGCTCGTGCGCGGTGCCCGCGTGTGGCCCGGCGTCGCGCTGTCAGAGACCTCGGTCCGCTTCTCCTCCGACCGCTGACGCACTGCCCGTGGAGCCCGTCGTCCGCGAGTGGACGCCGTCGTGGCCGGTGAGCCTCGGCGGCACGCTCGGCGCCCTGGGCCGTGGGCGGTTCGACCCGACGTACCGGCGTACTCCTGACCGCGCGCTCTGGCGCACGATGCGCAGCCCCGAGGGGCCTGCCACGCAACGGCTGGAGCTGCGCGAGGGCGTCGTCGTCTCCACCTCGTGGGGGCCTGGTGCGGAGTGGGCGGCCGACCGCCTGCCGCGCATCCTCGGCGTCGACGACGACGTGAGCGGCTTCGACGCGTCGTCGCACCCGCTCGTCGCCCAGCAGTGGTCGCGGTACGGCTCGGGCATGCGTACTCCGTCGACCGGTGTCGTGCTCGAGACGCTGGTGCAGGCGACCCTCGAGCAGCGCGTCACCGGGCTCGAGGCGCGACGCTCGTGGGGGTGGCTGCTCGCGACGTACGGCGAGCCCGCCCCCGGGCCCGCGCCCGATCGGATGTCCGTGTTCCCCACGGCGGATGCCGTGGCCGCCGTGCCGTCGTGGGCGTGGCACCGGGCCGGTGTCGACGGCTCGCGGTCGGCGACGATCCTGCGCGCGGCGTCGTACGCCGGCCGCTTGCAGCAGTGCGCCGACCTCCCGCACGCGGAGGCCCGCGCGCGGATGGAGGCGCTGCCCGGCGTGGGGGAGTGGACCTCGGCCGAGGTCGCCGCCCGTGCCCTCGGGGATGCCGATGCCGTGAGCTTCGGCGACTTCCACGTGGCGAAGAACGTCGTCTACGCGCTCACCGGCGAGGAGGACGGCACCGATGCCCGGCTCGCGGAGCTGCTCGCTCCCTGGCCAGGTCATCGCGGCCGGGTGCAGCGGCTCGTGGAGATGACGGGCATCTCGCGGCCGGCCCACGGACCGCGCTACTCACCCCTGGACTTCCGAGGCCGCTGACCGTAGTCAACCAGATGGTTGACAACACGGCGGCACAGGTGCAGGGTCCTGGTCAACCACAGGGTTGAGGAGGTGCACGTGTCCGCAGATCCGCTGTCGCGGGCGTTCGCGGCGCTCGCCGACCCGACCCGTCGCGACCTGGTCGTACGGCTGACGGTCGCCGACGCCACGCTCACCGAGCTCGCCGAGCCGTACGACGTGAGCCTGCAGGCGGTCTCCAAGCACCTCCGGGTGCTCGAGGACGCCGGCCTGGTCTCGCGCGGACGCGATGCGCAGAAGCGACCCGTGCACCTCGAGGCGGAGGTGCTCTCGCTGATGACCGCGTGGATCGAGCGCTACCGGCGTCAGGCCGAGGAGCGCTACGCCCGTCTGGACGACGTCCTGGCTGCGACGCCGGACGACGTCTCACCCGTGCCGCCCCCTGCGGCGGTGTCCCCGAATCCCCGTCGTACGAAGGGAAAGCAGCCATGAGCAACAAGACCGAGATCCACGTCGACTCCGAGGTTCCCCTGGTGCGGATCACGCGGGAGTTCGACCACCCCGTCGACAAGGTGTTCCGCGCCCACACCGATCCCGCGCTCGTCGCACAGTGGATGGGCCCGCGCAGCCTCACCAACGAGATGGTGCGCTGGGACTGCGAGACCGGCGGCGGCTACGTCTACGTGCAGCGCCGCGGCGACGAGGAGTACTCGTTCCACGGCTCGTTCCACGACGTGCGCCCCGGCGAGCTCATCGTGCAGACCTTCACCTTCGACGGCATGCCCGACGGCGTCGCGCTGGAGAAGCTGGTCTTCGAGGCGCTCGACGGCGGCACGCGCACGCGCCTCTCGACGACGTCCCTGGTCGACTCCTTCGCCGACCGCGACGCGTTCGTAGCGGGCGGCATGGAGACCGGCGTCGTCGAGGGCTACGAGCGCCTCGACGAGCTCCTCGCAGCCTGACGGGCGCTCGCCGGCTTGCGTCGTGATCCTCAGACGTTGCGGCGGTACTGACCGCCGACCTCGAAGAAGGCCTCGGTGATCTGCCCCAGCGAGCAGACGCGGACGGCGGAGAGCAGCGCGTCGAACAGGTTGCCGCCGGACACCGCCGTCTCGCGCAGGTGCTCGAGCGCCGCGGGCGCCGCCGCACGGTGCTCGTCCTGGAAGGCGCGCAGCCGATCGATCTGGCCACGCTTCTCCTGCTCGGTGCCGCGTGCGAGCTCGACGGTCGCGACGGTGTCGGCCGACTCCCGAGGCAGGAAGGTGTTGACGCCGACGATCGGCAGAGACCCGTCGTGCTTGCGGTGCTCGTACAGCATCGACTCGTCCTGGATGCGGCCGCGCTGGTAGCCGGTCTCCATCGCGCCGAGCACCCCGCCGCGATCGGCGAGGCGCTCGAACTCGAGCAGCACCGCCTCCTCGACCAGGTCGGTGAGCCGGTCGACGATGAACGAGCCCTGCAGCGGGTTCTCGTTCATCGACAGGCCCCACTCCTTGTCGATGATCATCTGGATCGCCAGGGCGCGGCGCACCGACGACTCGGACGGCGTGGTCACGGCCTCGTCGTATGCATTGGTGTGCAAGGAGTTTGCGTTGTCGTACAGCGCGCACAGCGCCTGCAGCGAGGTGCGGATGTCGTTGAAGTCCATCTCCTGCGCGTGGAGGGAGCGGCCACTGGTCTGCACGTGGTACTTCAGCCTCTGCGACCGCTCGTCGGCGCCGTACCTCTCCTTCATCGCGACGGCCCAGATGCGCCGGGCGACGCGCCCGATCACGGTGTACTCGGCGTCCATGCCGTTGCTGAAGAAGAACGACAGGTTCGGAGCGAAGTCATCGATGGACATGCCGCGCGCAAGGTACGACTCGACGTAGGTGAAGCCGTTCGCGAGCGTGAACGCGAGCTGGCTGATGGGGTTCGCCCCGGCCTCGGCGATGTGGTAGCCGCTGATCGACACGGAGTAGAAGTTGCGGACGTCATGGTCGACGAACCACTGCTGGATGTCGGCCATCGCGCGCAGGGAGAACTCGGTCGAGAAGATGCAGGTGTTCTGGCCCTGGTCCTCCTTCAGGATGTCGGCCTGGACGGTGCCCCGCACCGTCGACACGGTGCGCGCGCTGATCTGCTCGCGCTCGTCGGCGTCGGGCTCCCGGCCTTCCTCCTCGCGGAAGCGATCGACCTGCTGGTCGACGGCCGTGGCGAAGTACATCGCCAGGATGGTCGGCGCCGGTCCGTTGATCGTCATCGACACCGACGTGGTCGGGTCACACAGATCGAACCCGCCGTAGAGCACCTTCATGTCCTCCAGCGTGGCGATCGACACGCCCGAGTTGCCGACCTTGCCGTAGATGTCCGGGCGTTCCTCAGGGTCGAAGCCATACAGCGTGACCGAGTCGAACGCGGTGGACAGGCGGGTTGCCGGCTGCCCCTCGGAGAGCAGCCTGAAGCGCTTGTTGGTACGCGCCGGGCCGCCCTCTCCGGCGAACATCCGTGCCGGGTCCTCGTTCTCCCGCTTCAACGGGAACACCCCGGCGGTGAACGGGAACGAACCGGGCAGGTTCTCGCTGCGCAGCCAGGTGACGAGCGCCTTGTTGTCGTCGTAGCGCGGCGGCGAGAGCTTCGGGATCTTCGTGCCGGAAAGTGATTCGCGCACGGGACGGTCGGCGCCTCCGACGGCCTCGCGGCGTGCCGGCCATTCG
>JBBQAY010000094.1:0-10302 GCA_038316965.1 Candidatus Nanopelagicales bacterium | reverse complement strand
GGGTCCGTAGGGTTCGGGCATGGCTAAGGCTCGCGTTCCGGGGTTCCGGTGTACGGAGTGCGGGTGGACGTCGCCCAAGTGGGTCGGACGGTGCGGCGAGTGCCAGGCGTGGGGCACCGTGGGCGAGGTCTCGGCGCCGACGTCGTCGTCGGGGCTCAAGGCCCGCACCGACGGAGTCGCACCCACCCGGGCAGCACGGCCGGTCAGCCAGATCGCCGAGCAGGAGGTCGTCCGCTCCTCGAGCGGCATCGGCGAGTTCGACCGCGTCCTCGGCGGCGGGCTCGTGCCCGGCCAGGTGGTTCTCGTCGCCGGCGAGCCGGGCGTCGGCAAGTCCACGCTGCTGCTCGCCGTCGCCCACCACGTCGCCGAGAGCCTCGGCCGGGCACCCGGAGGTCGCGGCACGGTGCTGTACGTGTCGGGCGAGGAGTCGGTCGAGCAGATCGGTGTCCGCGCCCGTCGCATCGGCGCCGACTCCGAGCGGCTGCTGCTCGCCGACGAGAACGACCTCGCCACCCTGCTCGGCCACATCGAGGAGCACGACCCGGCGCTCATCGTCGTCGACTCGGTGCAGACCATCGCGAGCTCCGACGTCGAGGGGCGCGCCGGCGGCGTCTCGCAGGTCGTCGAGGTCACCCAGGTGCTCAGCCGCGTGGCCAAGTCGCGTCGCACGCCGATGCTCATCGTCGGCCAGTCGACCAAGGACAGCAGCATCGCGGGCCCGCGGGCCCTCGAGCACCTCGTCGACACCGTCCTCACCTTCGAGGGCGACCGGCACACCGCCCTGCGCCTCCTGCGCGCGGTGAAGAACCGCTACGGCCCCGCCGACGAGATCGTCTGCTTCGAGCAGGCCGAGGACGGCCTGCGCGAGGTCACCGACCCCAGCGACCTCTTTCGCGAGCACCGCGACAAGCCCGTGCCCGGCGTCTGCGTCACCGTCACGATGGAGGGCCGCCGACCGATGCTCGCCGAGGTGCAGTCGCTGGTCACCACGGCCTCGACCCCCAACCCCCGCCGCGGCGTCAGCGGTCTCGACGCCGCGCGCGTCGCGATGCTCGTCGCCGTCACCGAGCGCTCGGTACGCCGGCACATCTCCGACAAGGAGGTGTACGTCGCCACGGTGGGAGGCGCGAAGCTCTCCGATCCGGCCTGCGACCTCGCCGTCTGCCTTGCCATCGCCTCGGCCAGCCTCGGTCGGGCCCTGCACGGCGACGTACTCGCGATCGGCGAGGTCGCGCTCTCGGGCGACGTCCGCCCCGTGCCGTTCCTCGCCCAGCGGGTCGCCGAGGCCCGCCGCCTGGGCTTCGAGCGGATCCTCGTGCCGCGAGGCACGAAGGCCAAGCTCCCGGCCGAGGCCCGGGGCGGCCTCGACGGTCCGCGCATCACCGAGGTCAACCATCTCGAGGACGCCTTCGGGATGCTGCGCCACCTGTCCGTCGTCTGACCCTGACCAGGCACCGGCTGGGCACCGACCAGGCGCCGACCCCACGGCGTGCACGACCTCCTGAGCGGCCGAGCGCCGCTCCGCGGGCTGTCCGGCGCCCGACCCGGTCTCACCCCGCACACCGCCGGCCGGCCGGCCGTGAGAGGACGTCTCGAAGACGTATCAGCGCAACCCGGAACGGCCTCGGGTCCGGCAGCGTCGCTAGAGTGGCGGCGCCCGGGAGCCGCAGCCAGCGCATCGTCATCGTGAACCCGGGCGAGAAGCAGGGGGCACCCGTGGCCATCGACAAGCGCGACGACGTCGATCTCGCACTCCGGGCAGCGATCGCAGCGGTCGCACCGGGCACCGTGCTGCGCGACGGACTCGAGCGCATCCTCCGTGGCCGCACCGGCGGCCTCGTCGTCCTCGGCCACGACCGCATCATCGAGACGATGGCCTCGGGCGGGTTCTCCCTCGACATCGAGTTCTCGGCCCAGCGCCTGCGCGAGCTCGCCAAGATGGACGGCGCGGTGATCTGCGACCCGGACGCCACACGTCTGCTGGCCGCCGCCGTCCAGCTCCTGCCCGACCCGAGCATCCCCACCGACGAGCAGGGCACGCGCCACCGCACCGCCGACCGCGTCTCCAAGCAGGCCGGCTTCCCTGTCGTGAGCGTCAGCAAGTCGATGAACACCATCGCCCTGTACGTCGCCGGACGCAGGCACGTCCTGGAGGACTCGGGGCAGATCCTGTCGCGCGCCAACCAGGCGCTCGCCACGCTCGAGCGCTACAAGATGCGCCTCGACGAGGTCAGCGGCACCCTGTCGGCGCTCGAGATCGAGGACCTGGTCACGGTCCGCGACGTCTGCGCGGTCGCCCAGCGGCTCGAGATGGTGCGCCGCATCTCGGCCGAGATCTCCGACTACCTCGTCGAGCTCGGCACCGACGGCCGACTCCTCTCGCTGCAGCTGATCGAGCTCATCGCCGGCGTCGACGTCGACCGCGAGCTCGTCATCCGCGACTACCTTCCGGCGCCGACGGGCAAGAAGGCCGCGCGCACCCTCGAGATGGCGCTCGACGACCTCGATTCGCTCACGGCGACGGAGATGCTCGACCTCACCACGGTCGCGCGCGCGATCGGATTCGCCGCCGCTCCCGAGCTGCTCGACCTCGCCGTGAGCCCGCGTGGCTTCCGCCTCCTCGCACGCGTGCCGCGCCTGCCCGAGGTCGTTCTCGACCGCCTGGTCGATCACTTCGGCGGGCTGCAGCGTCTGCTCGCGGCGAGCATCGACGACCTGCAGGCAGTCGAGGGCGTGGGCGAGACCCGTGCCCGTTCGATCCGCGAGGGCCTCAGCCGTCTCGCGGAGTCGAGCATCCTCGAGCGCTACGTCTGAGGCAGCGCGAGGTACGCCGTGAACCTCAGGTCGTGACCGGAGCGTCTGTCGGCGCCGGCACCTGACCCCAGGTGACGTCGCGCAGTCCGAGCAGCCGCTCCATCACGCCACGGCGGTCCGGAGCCGCGAGCGCCGACACGAGCGCGAGCAGGACGAGCCCGACTCCGAGGATGAGGCCCGCGAGGTCGTGACGGATGGCGAGGCAGGCGAGGATGACTGCTCCGAGCAGGAAGGGGCGTGCCGCGCGGCGCGCCCAGGAGGCGACCTGATCGCTGGCGTCGAGCGCGCGAAGCTCCGCCCAGGACCAGACGAGCCCGCTGCCGCCGCCCACGGTGACCATGACGGTCCCCACGAGGAGGGCGAGGCCGACGCACCCCCACGACGCCCACGAGTCCCACTGGACGCCCAACGGGTTGGACGGGTCCGGCCGCATGCTGACCGGCGCGATGAGCAGCATCGAGACCACGAGCGTGCCGAAGAACACGAGCGAGAACACCGCGGCCGAGATGCCCCAGGCGAACGCGACCGCGCCCCGCGTCGGCACGACAGGTCCTGTGACGGTGCGCGTGGTCGAGGCGGCCATGGTCGTTCCCCCGGTCCGAGCCTGTCGGCTCTCGGTACGAGGATGCCCGATCACAGGGCCGGACGGCGGCTGGTTCCGGCTACGACTCGAGGTCGAGCACGGGCTGCCCGAGCCGTGGCTCGTCGCTGGGCGGCGCGTCGGCGTGGATCGAGGCGGCGTCAGGCAGCGCGACGACGACGACGGGATCTCCCCCGCCCACGGGTCGCACGACCCCGCGGGTCCACGACGGAAGGGTCGCGGGCACGTCGTCGGTCTCGGCCACGAGCTCGCCGGCGGCCGTGACCGTGACCACCCGGTCGACCACCAGGCCGGCGTTGCGACGGTAGACCGGGAGCAGCACGTCCCCCGGGCGCGTGCGGTCGGTGCGCAGGTCGACCACGGGCACCGAACGACCGCGTACGTCGACCAACGCCACGACAAGGCCGTAGCCCGAGCGCTCGTGCTCGGGCAGCAGGGTGAGCGAGGGCGCCCGCGTGATCTCGCGGACGTCGCCGATCGCCACGGCGAAGGTCGTGGCCCCGACGGTGAACAGCACGTGCCCGCCGTCCTCCGCCAGCGGGACCGACGGGGGCGAGGCAGGGGGGACGGCAGCAGCCCGGACACGGCGCGGCGGCGCGGCGCGAGCGGCAGCGGGTGCTGCGGTGAACAGCGACATCGTCAGCCCTCCTCGACAGCCCGCCGGTCGCACTCGTCGGCGAGGCGGCGGCAGAGCGTGACGAGCTGGGCGACGTCGCACCCGTCGAGCAGGTCGGCGAGGTCGGGCTCGGGCGTCCCGGGCAGGGCGACGGCTGCAGCGCGGTACTCGCGCGCGGCCGCGGCGTGCTCCCCGCAGCGGGACAGGGCGCCCGCGAGCGCGAACCTTGCGTGCCCGAGCTCGGGTGAGAGGTAGACGGCCTTGCGCAGGGCCACGAGCGAGCCGGCGTCGTCGCCGACGGTCGCCCGTGCCCGCCCTTCGACGAGGTAGGCGTCGACCTCGAACGGGCTCGCCGTGGCGGCCGACGCGGCGAGCCGCGCCGCCTCGCCGTACCGTGCCTGCTCCATCGCCTCGCGGGCGAGCCGCAGCAGGTCGGTGGCGAGGTCGGGGTCGGGAACGTGGTCGGTGTCGTCGCGGCTGTGCGGCCGCGGCGGCGCGACGCGCGGGACGGGGAGCGGGCGGCGCACGCGCGGCTGAGGCTCCGCCTCCGGCTCGGGCACCCGGACGACGGGCACGTCCTTGCGGTAGGCGAAGGCATCGCCCAGCGTCACGAGCGTGTACGAGTCGGTGATCTGCCACAGCGTCTCCGCATGGCCGAGCACGAGGTAGCCACCGGCCCCCAGGACGCCGTGGAACCGGCCGACGAGGTCGCGCGTGGTCTCGCGCGCGAAGTAGATGGTGACGTTGCGGCAGACGATCAGGTCGACGTCGCCGTGCTCGAAGGGGGGCTGATCGGTCACGAGGTTGTGCAGGCGCACGTCGACGAGGCGACGAACCTCCGGCGTGACCTCGTACGTGCCACCGACACCGGGGATGAAGAAGCGTCCGAGCCGCTCGGGCTCGGTCAGCGACAGTGAACGGCCCGAGTAGCGACCCCGCAGCGTGAGGCTCACCGCCGAGGACGACAGGTCGGTGGCGATGATCCGGATCTCGGGAGCCTCGGGCAGTGCGGCGGCAACCTCGAGCGCGAGCATGGCGAGGGAGTACGGCTCCTCGCCGCTCGAGCATCCTGCGCTCCAGATCGTGAGGGCACGTCCGCGCGCGACGGCGCGACGCATGAGCTCGGGCAGCAGTCGGTGGCGCAGCGCGTGCATCTGCGGCGGGTTCCGGAAGAAGTGCGTCTCCGGGATCGTCACCTCGTCGAGCAGCCGCTGGCGCTCGTCGGCGCCGGACGGCGCACTGATCCGCGCGAGGTAGGCGCCGAGGTCGGCCGCGCCGGTGGCAGCGATGCGGTCGGACACGATGCCGGCGAGAGCAGGCCGACGGCTGCGGTCGAACACGAGCCCGGCGGTGCGCGCGAGGAACTCCGCGAGCGCCAGGTGCTCGGAGTCGGTGAGATCGCGGCTCAGCGCGACCGAGGTCATCTCACACCGCCTCGGGCACGGCGAGCCGCGCGACGGCGTCGATCACCGAGGCGGCGATCTCGCGCAGAGGCAGCTCGACGGCGGCCGCGTCGAGGGCGACCGCAGCGGCGGGCATCCCCCACACGGCGCTGCTCTCCTCGTCCTGCGCGATCGTGAAGGCGCCGGCGCGGCGCAGCGCGAGCAGGCCCGCAGCACCGTCGCGGCCCATCCCCGTGAGCAGCACTCCTACGGCTCTGTCGCGGCAGACCTCGGCGACCGAGCGGAACGTGCGGTCGACCTCGGGCACGTGCAGCTGCGACGGCCGCGACGGCTCGATCCGCAGTCGCAAGGCGTTCTCGACCACGAGGTTGCCGTCGCTCGGCGCGACGACGACGTGGCCGGGCCGCAGCCTGTCGCCGGAGAGCGCGACTGACACCGGCATGGCGACGACGCCGTCGAGCCAGCCGGCGAGACCCTCGACGAAGCCCTCGGCCATGTGCTGGATGACGACCACAGGAGCAGGCAGGTCGACGGGCAGAGCACCGAGCAGGGCCGCGAGTGCCGGCGGGCCACCCGTGGAGGCGCCGATCACCACCACCGGCGCACGACGCGACGACGAGTGCTCGACCGGACGGGGTGCCACACCGTCGGCGGCGAGGCCGCGATCGCGCAGCCTGCCTCGCGGGTGGGTGATGACGCGGACGCGGCTCGCCACGCTGAGGTGTCGACCGAGGGCCCGCGAGAAGGGTCCGGGCCCGAGGTGCTCGGCCGTGGGGGCCACCACGTCGACGGCGCCGGCCGCGAGAGCGACGTCGGCCTGCGAGGACGCGGCGCCGGTGAGCACGATCGGGGTGGGGCAGCGGGCCATCACGCGCTCGACGACCTCGAGGCCGCCGACGCCGAGGGCGAGGTCGAGCAGGACGGTGTCAGGAGAGAGGGTGCCCACGAGAAGGACGGCGTCCTCGGCGGTCTTGGCGGTGCCGACGACCTCCACGCCCGTGAGCTGCAGGAGGTGGCTGAGGCGTGCGAGCCGTACATGGGTCCCGGCCACGACGACGGTCGAGACTCGGCGCCCGGGTGTCGCGGGTACGCCGGTGTCGGACGCGGTCATTGACACGCGACCCCCTCCCGGCTACGTCGTGGCAGCGCAGGCCCCAGGCCGTACGCCTTCCTTCCCGGGAGGCATCGTCAGGAACCGGCGGGTCCTTGACCCGTTCGGGGGATCCAAGTCAGGGGGCACCGCGGCCGGAGCGGGCGGCGAGGGCCGCCTTGTGCGCCCGGTAGGACAGCGCCGAGAAGCTCGAGCCGGCCGAGAGGATCGAGCACAGGCTGAGCACGGACCCGATCGATCCGACCGACAGTGCGGAGCCGATCGAGCCGACGGACAGCACCGACCCCGTCGAGGCGATCGACAGGACGGACCCGGTCGAGGCGATCGAGAGGAACGAGCGCTCAGACCGCCACGACCTGCTGCTGTGCGCCATGGCCGTCAGGCTGCGGCCGTGAGCGCGAACACGGCGGGGTCGGAGGTGAGGCCGCCGTTGCGGCCCTCGAGCTTGTACGTGCCCGCAGCGGCGATCGGCTGGTCAGCCGGGCAGCCCTTCTGGGACAGGCGCCCCAGCCAGGTGACGCCGACGGAGTAGCTCTCGCCCGGCCCGAGAACCACGACCTGCGAGGCACCGCCGGAGTTGCAGTCATCCGAGGACCACACGCGGGTGGTGCCGGAGGAGATGACGAGCTCGTTGGCCTTGCTGCCGATGTCGCGCTTGCACGCCGACTTCGAGGTGTTCTGGATCCGCATCCGCAGCCGCGGCGTCGCCCCGACCTGGTACGACGCAGCGTCGGTCGAGGTGGTCACCTGGATCTGGGAGTCCTTGCACGGCCCGGTGCCGGAGGACGTGCTCGGCGAGGGCTTGGGCGTGGCAGAGCCCGACGACGTCGGCTTCTCGCTGCTGCTCGAGGTCGGCTCCGGCGAGGTGCTCTGGTCGGGCGTGGGGGTGGCCGTCGGGGTGCCACCGCCACCGAAGAAGACCGCGCGCACCCCGAGCACGAGCGCGAGGACGACGACGACGACGAGGAGGCGGCGTACCCAGTAGACGCCGGGTCCCTTCGGACCCACGGGCGCCAGCAACGTGCTCACAGGGCGACGCTACCGGGAGGGATGCCGTGCGCGCGGGACGGTGCGAGGATGCCGTGGTCATGCCGCCGTCGCATCTGCACGCTCCGTTGCTGGCCTGGTACTCCGAGTCAGCCCGCGATCTGCCGTGGCGGGCCGCGGAACGTACCCCGTGGGGTGTCCTGCTCAGCGAGGTGATGCTCCAGCAGACACCGGTCGACCGCGTGCTGCCCGTCTGGACCGCGTGGATGCAGCGGTGGCCGACGCCCACAGCGTTGGCGGCCGAGACCCCCGGTGAGGTGGTTCGTGCCTGGGGGCGGCTCGGCTATCCGCGTCGCGCGCTACGGCTGCACGCCGCTGCCGTCGACATCGTCCTGCGCTTCGGGGGCGAGGTGCCGATGGTCCCCGACCAGCTGCGCTCACTGCCCGGCGTCGGCGACTACACCGCTGCGGCGCTGTCGTCGTTCGCCTTCGGGCAGCGGGCGATCGTCCTGGACACCAACGTGCGCCGGGTGCTCGCGCGGGTGCTGAGCGGCTCCGAGCACCCGAGACCCTCGATCACCGCCGCGGAGCGCGCTCTCGCGGCGTCGGTCCTGCCTGGCCCCGACGACGAGGCCGCGCTCTGGTCGGTCGCGGTGATGGAGCTCGGCGCGCTCGTGTGCACGTCGTCATCGCCGCGCTGCGGCTCGTGCCCGGTCGCGTCGTCGTGCACGTGGGTCGCCCTCGGAAGGCCGGCGTACGACGGGCCGGAGCGGCCGGTGCAGAAGTTCGCGGGCACCGACCGGCAGGTGCGCGGCCGGCTGATGGCGGTGCTGCGCGCGGCCCCCGGCGCAGTCGACAAGGTGGCGCTCGACGCGGTGTGGGACGGCGTCGTCCAACGAGAGCGTGCACTCGACGGCCTGGTGGCGGACGGCCTGGTGGAGGTGCTCGCCGGCGCGCGCTACCGCCTGCCCGGCGTCGGCACGGCGACCGACGCCTGATCGCAGAGCGGGGTGTCGAGCAACCCGCCTGAGGCTCAGGCGGTCAGGCCGCGCAGCTCGAGGCGCGACTCGCGCCAGAGCAGCAGGAGCGGCACTGCAGTCCAGGCCACGCCCACGAACGCGAGCCAGGGAACGGCGTTGCCGAGCTCGTGCCGCGGCCACGCGGTCCAGGTGAGCACGTAGGCCGCCAGCACCGACAGCCGGGTCGTCCGCGTGCTCGGCGGCGTCAGCAGGTGCAGGACCGCCGGGATCACGAGCATGAGGTCGTAGCTGAGCACGTGCGGGGTGACGAGGACGGTGGTGAGTGCCACGAGCGTCCAGACCGCGCCGACCGGTGCATCGCGCGCACTGCGTACGACCAGGATCATCGCCACCACGAGCACGGCGCCGAGGGCGAGGCCCACGAGCTGCGCGGCCGAGGCCCACGATGCCGGCACGAGGGACACCAGCGCCGACGGGATGCCGTGCATCATCCAGGCCTGCCCCACCTGGACGACCTCGTGGTAGCGGTCGGAGGTCAGGGCGGCGACCCAGTCCGCGACGCCGTCGGTGCCGGCGGC
Organism: Candidatus Nanopelagicales bacterium; assembly: GCA_038316965.1. GTDB lineage: Bacteria > Actinomycetota > Actinomycetes > S36-B12 > CAIYMF01 > Longivirga. Next base: position 1,212 of record JBBQAY010000094.1, on the reverse strand, counting down.
GGCGAGCGAGAGCCCCACCACTCCGATCGCGGCCACCGTCCACGCGGCAAGGGCAGACCATCGGCGCTGTACGAGCAGGACCAGCGGCACGAGCACGAAGAGCTGCGGCTTCACGAGCCCCAGCGCGAGCACCGCGCCGGCGGCGGGGTCGCGGCCGGCGTCGAGCAGGCGCAGGCCCACGACCCAGATCAGCAGCAGCAGGGCCGAGTCCTGCCCGCCGCCGACGAGCTCGAGCAGGGGCTGGCTCGCCGCGACACCGAGCACCGCGAGCCGCCACTGCCGGTCGGTGTACGCCGGCAGAAGCGGACGTAGCAGCAGCATGGACGCGACGAGCAGCACGATCGTGACGACCGTCCAGACCACGCCGCTCGCGACGTACGGGAGTGCGGAGAACGGGAGATAGATCAGGGCCGCCGCGGGCGGCGAGACGAACCAGGCGAGGTCGTCGCGGCCACCGGTGACGGAGTCCTGGAGCGCCTGCTGCACTGCCGGGTCGTACAGGTCGGCCGCGCGGCCCTCGAGCAGAAGCCGACCGCCCGTCCAGTGCGCGAACCAGTCGGGCTGGAACACCGTGCCGATCGCGGTCTCGGGCAGATGGCCCAGCGCGACGTTCAGCGTGGCGGCCACGACGCAGAGGACGAGGACGGCCCAGGCCACGACCCGGACCCGCGCCGGAGAGAGCAGGCCGTCGACGTACGCCGCCACCGCCGACCCCCTCGCGCGCACGTCCTCGGCACCCTGCCGGTCGCCAGTCTCTCCGACGCGGAGGGCGGGCGGCCACGGTGGGGCACCGGCGACGACGGCCGAGGGCGGCACCCCTTTCAGGGGTGCCGCCCTCGGGCGATGCGGGTGCGAGGTGGCTACGCGGAGACGTCGCCGGACGAGGCCGGGGGCTCGTCGGGGCCGGCGCCGACCGCCTCGACGATGTCGTCGATGGTCGGCACCTCGGTCTTGAGCTCGCCGCGGAAGCTGAACTGCCGCTCGGTGCCCTCGCCCTCGACGTCGACCACGACGATCGAGCCCGGTCGCAGCTCGCCGAACAGGATCTTCTCCGAGAGGGCGTCCTCGATCTCGCGCTGGATGGTGCGACGCAGCGGACGCGCACCGAGCACGGGGTCGAACCCGCGGGTGGCGAGCAGGTCCTTGGCGGGCTGGGTCAGCTCCAGGGACATGTCGCGGTCCTTCATCCGCAGCTCCACCGAGGCCACCATG
>JBBQAY010000093.1:0-10745 GCA_038316965.1 Candidatus Nanopelagicales bacterium | reverse complement strand
CTATTCAAACCGATCCCCGGACCGTGTTCCGACGTGGGCACACCGCACGGTAGGTTGAGCCAGGTTTCCACGCACCAACGACCGATGTCTCTTCGAGACCACAGGAGCTCAGCATGGTGGTTCAGGCATACATCTTGATTCAGACCGACGTCGGCAAGGCCGCTGAAGTGGCGGTGGAGATCGCCGGGGTCAAAGGAGTCACGCTGGCCGAGGACGTCACCGGCCCGTACGACGTCATCGTGCGCGCCGAGGCGCGCAGCGTCGACGAGCTCGGCAAGCTCGTCGTGGCACGCATCCAGGCGGTCGAGGGCATCACGCGCACCTTGACCTGCCCCGTCGTCCACCTCTGACCTCCCGACCTCCGGTGGGCAGACGGCACCTCGGCAGCGCCCTCGCGGCGGTCGCGGTGCTCGTCGCACTCACCGGTTGCTCGCGCGGCCTCGCCGTTCCGCAGCCCGACCCCCTGCCTGAGGGCGCTGCGGCGTACGCCTGCGCCAGCTTCAAGGGCAAGCTGCCCGACGAGGTCGTGAGCCAGACCGTCACCGCCACCGACCCGCGCAGCTCGTTCGTGTCGGCCTGGGGTGACCCGGCGATCGTCGTACGCTGCGGCGTCCCGACCCCGTCCGCGCTCGAGCCGACGTCTCAGCTCATCACCATCGACGGCGTCGACTGGCTGCCCGAGCAGCTCGAGAACGGCTACCTCTTCACCACGGTGGGGCGCGAGCTCAACATCGAGGTGAGCGTGCCGGACGCCTACGCGCCCGAGGCCGACGCCCTCGTCGACATCTCCCCCGCCGTCATCAAGGGCATCCCCGCAGCGAAGAGCTGACCGCCACAGCCAGACTCCACCGCGATTCGGTGGTGCACAACCGCGCTCCGCACCGCCGTTCGCATCACCGGACCGGTGAGTCTCGACTCAGGCTGTGCTGTCGCGGACCTCGACCAGGCGGCCGCGGGTGGCGTCCATGCCGGCGCCCGCCGGAGCGCCATAGGTGCGCACCGTGATGCGTGTGCGGTCGGCGCGGAACAGGTCGTGCGAGTACTCGAACGGCCGACCGTCGGAGTCGGTCGTGGTGCGCGTGATCGAGATCAGGGGAGAGCCCGAGGCGACGCCGAGGACGCGCGCCTCGTCGTCGGACGCCGACACGACCTCGAGCCGCTCGACGGCCTGGTGCGGGCCGACGCCGTACTCCTTCTCGAGGAGCTGGTACAGCGAGCCGCCGAGCGGGCGCTCCAGCAGGCCTGGGAACCGCTCCGCCGGAAGGCGCGCGTGCTCGAGCGAGATGGGGCTGCCGTCGGCGAGGCGGATGCGCACGAGGTCGACGACGAACGAGTCGCCGTCGATCTCCAGTGCCGCGCGCGCATCCGGGTCGGGCGGTACGACGGCACCGCTCACGACGCGGGTGCCGGCCGTGTAGCCCTGGTCGCGGAGCAGGGCGGGGACGCCGACGATGCGCGAGAGGTCGCGGTCGATCTTCTCCCGCGCGACGAACGTGCCGCCGCCGCGGCCGGGGACCCGACGGACGAGGCCGTCCCTCTCGAGGGAGGCAAGGGCGGCCCGCAACGTCGACCGGCTGACCCGGAGCTGGACGGCGAGGTCGCGCTCGGCGCCCAGCCGCTGGCCCGGCCGCAGCGCGCCGGAGGCGATGAGTCCGACGATGTTGCGCCGCGCCTCATCTGCCGTGGGCCCCAGCAGGGCTTCGGTCTCGGTCATCTCACCCCCCGGTGCGGTGTCGGTGCGACCACGGTACGGCGTCTAGTCGGCTGCGGCCTCGAGCGCCGCGAGCGACTCGGGCAGCACCTGGCCGCCGTCGACCGCGAGCGCCTGGCCGGTGATGTACGCCGCCTCGTCGGTGGCGAAGAAGAGCGCCGCGTTGCCGATGTCGTCGACCTCGCCGAGAGCCTTGAGCGGGATGCTCGCCTCCATGGACGCGCGGTACTCCGGCCCGAGCTCCGCGAGACCCTCGGTGGCGACGTTGCCGGGCAGGACGGCGTTCACCGTGATCCTGCGGGGTGCGAGCTCGATGGCCGCGGTGCGCATGAAGCCGAGCTGGGCAGCCTTGCTGGCGCCGTAGTGCGACCACCCCGGGAAGCCGGTGATGGGGCCCGTGATCGACGAGGTCAGGATGACGCGGCCGTGGCCGGACGCCGTGAGCGCCGGGATGCACGCCTGCACCGACAGCAGCGTGCCCTTGATGTTGGTGCCGAAGACGAGGTCCATGTCGGCCTCGGTCATCGTCGCGAGCTTGGAGTCGGGGAAGATCCCGGCGTTCGCGCACAGGACGTCGATTCCACCGTTGCGCTCGATCGCCGTCGCAGCCATGTGCGCGCACGACTCGGCCGAGGAGACGTCGCCGAGCACGTACGTGACGGTGCCGCCGCCGAGGGCGGTGAGCTCCTCGGCGCACGCGGCGGCGTCCGCCTCGTTGCGCCCGGTGATGAGGACGTTGGCGCCAGCCCGTGCGAACACACGCGCGATGCCCTTGCCGATGCCCTTGGTGCCACCCGTCACGATGACGGAGCGGCCGGCGATGGAGCTGAACATGGATCCTCCGGGCAGGTCAGCCGAACTGGACGAGGTACTTCTCGGCGAGGTCGCAGGAGACGGTCGTGAACTCCGGGCCCATGCGCTGGGCCTCGGGAACTGCTGAGTGCGAACCGATCCAGGCTACGAGCAGCAGCCGCCGCAGCATGACGAAGGTCGGCAGCTCGTCGATCTCCTCCTGGCTCAGCGTGCCCTCGGTGCGATAGCCGGTGACCCACGAGTCGATGAGCTCGGGCACGACGGGCAGGTGCTCGATGAACGACAGCGACGAACCGAGGTCGTAGAGGTACCAGGACAGGCCGCAGTCGTCGAAGTCGATCACGCAGACGCTGTCGCCGTCGACGAGCAGGTTGGCCAGGCGCATGTCGGCGTGCACGAGGCCGAAGCGGTCCGGCCCGGCGCCGAAGGCGTCGAGCCGACGCTGCACCAGGTCGGCCGCACGTCCGAGCACGTCGAGCTCGGACGGGCCCATGCCCATGCCGTCCTGCCAGCGGCCCCAGTGCCCGTTCGCACCGAGCGAGGTGTCGAAGTCCCAGCGGAACCGTGTGAATCCGGCGGGGCGCTCCCACTGCCGCGCATGCCGGTGCAGTCGGGCGGCGATCGCACCGAGCTCGCGGAAGTCGTCGACCAGACGGTCCTCGGGCGGCTCGTGGCCGTTCATCCACTCGAACGCCACGACGTTGCGCTCCTCGCCGCCAGGGTGACGGACGACGACGATGTCGCGGCCGTCCGGCGCGGGGATCACCGGAGCGGTGTGCACGATGCCGTCGGCGCGCAGCGCGCTGATCCAGGCGAGCTCGCTCTCGATCGCCTCGCGCGAGTGGTAGCCCGTGCGGTGCACCCGCAGGACGAGACGCCGCCCGTCCGCGGAGTCTGCGCGGAAGGTGGCGTTCTCCGAGACGTTCAGCAGCGTGAGGTCGGCGTCGGGCATGCCGTGCTCGGCGACCGCGCCGCGCGCGAAAACCTCGAGGTGCTCGGTGTCGAGCTCCGTGCTCACTCGCTCTCCCATCGACAGGTCGTGCTGCTGGAGGTTAGTGCCCGCGACCCTCGATCGACTCGAGGACCTTCGTGATGGCCTCGCGCGCCCGCATGACGCCCTCGGTCGTGCCACCGATGTAGACGCGGCCCGCAGCGCCGATCATCTGCACGTCGACGAGCGTGTTCTCGGGCGCCACCTTCTCGGCCTCGTTCGCCGCGACGGCTGCGAACAGTGCGGGTGTCATCTCGTACACGAGCAACGACTGCCCCGGCAGCAGCATGGAAGCCTGCCGGTTGCGGTTGATGATGACCGCGTGCATGTCGGTGACCTGCTCGATGACGTCGTGGTACAGCACACGTGGTGCCAGCTGGTGGGCAGGCTCCGCCCCGAGACCGTCGAGGATCGCCTCACCCGCGCGCAGGACGTCGTGGAGCGACGACGCGTGCACCTCGAGAACGCCGAACTGACGCTCGACGAAGAGGATGCCCGGCTCGATGTCGGGCACCGACGTCAGCGCCTGGTGCGTGACGCGCTCGATGGCGAGGCCGGGTGCGACCTCGATGATGAGCGCGTGCTGCCCGGCGTACGGCGGGTAGCCGCGTGCTCGTGTGGGCGTACCGAGGTACGCCGCGAACTGCTGCTGGAGATCCTCGATCAGCAGGTAGACACGCAGCTCCGGCCCCGCGATCGGGGCCGAGCTCACGCGTCGCCGCTGACCGTGAAGTGCTTGCTGAGCTCGCCGTGAGGACGCGGGATGACGTGCACGGAGACGAGCTCGCCGACGGACGCCGCCGTCTCGGCACCGGCCTCGGTGGCAGCCTTGACCGCACCGACGTCACCGACGATGGTGACAGCCACGAGGCCGTCTCCGACGGTGTCCTTGCTGACGATGACCACGTTGGCGGCCTTCACCATCGCGTCCGCAGCGGCAAGAGCGGCGACGTAGCCCTTGGTCTCGATGAGACCGATCGCGTTGTTCGACATGCGTGTTCCTCCTCGTTGACCGCGCCAGCGTGAGGCGCGGGGCTGTGGTCCGGGCTAGGTGCCCGGGGTCTCGTCGATCGAGCCGATGATGAGCGCGTCGATCGGGGGCGCGTCACCGGGGAACCAGGACGCCGCCACCGAGCCGGTGGACACGAGCACCTGCTCCCCGATTCCGCTGCCGAGGACGTCGAACGCGATGAGCGTCGCCCCGCCCTCGACCTTGACCTCCAGGAACGCGCCCGAAGGGATCTCCTCCAGCCTTCGGCTGGACCATACGTTTCCGACAACTCGTCCGCGCAGCATCACTTCTCCTTCGTGATCCGGACGCCCGAAGCGCGCGCGCGGTCGCGCGCGAGCGGAGTCAAGACGGCACCGCGACCCAGGACGAGGTCGGCGCTTGCTGCCGCCGCCTCGCGCACGTGCCGTTCGGTGACTGCTCCCTTGTCGACCCGCACCACAGGGACGGCAGCAGGAACGTCGGCTGTCGCGGGCGCGTGGCCGGCGATGCGGAAGCGTCGCGAACCACTGCGCAGCGCCTCGCGGTCGGCCGGGTCGTCGCAGAGCACTGCGATCCTGCGTACGAAGGCCGCGAGCTCGGCGTCGTTGGTCAGCACGACGACCTCGTCGGCCGAAGGGGCCGCGGCCGCCATCGACTGGGGCACGACCTCGTGCAGCACCTGCTGCACCATCTGACGCAGCAGGTCGCGCTCGGAGTCGCCGAGACCGGTGCTCATCGGGCGCTCCCGAGCGCTGCCTCGGCGGCCTCGGAGGCCTGGCGGACGTCGCTCTCCTTGCCGGAGAGGTAGACGCGGCCCGTGGCACCGATCATGCGGAAATCGACGACCTTGATGGCCGCGGCCTTCTCGGCCTCGTTGGTGGCGAGGATGGCGTACGACGCGGGTGCCATCTCGAGGACGAACAGCGACTCCCCCGGCAGAGCCATCGAGCCGGCCTTGTTGCGGTTGATGAGGAAGGCGTGCTGACGATCGAGGCTCGTCACGATGCGCGAGGCCAGCACCTGCGGCTTCGTCGCCTGGTCGGGGTCGGCTCCGAGCGCCTGCAGGACCGCGTCGCCGGCAGCCTTCACCTGACCTGTAGGGCCGTGCACCTCGAGGTATCCGTACTGCCGCTCGACGACCAGGATCCCCGCCTGCACCTCGGCGTACTTGAGGGCGACGTCGGTCAACGGCTCGATGTCGAGACCCGGCGCGACCTCGATGATCAGCGAGGCCATGTCCGCGCGCGGGAGGGCTCCCTTGACCGTCGAGCCCATGTAGCTCATGGTCTGCGGCTGCAGACGGTCCAGGAAGATGAAGGAACGGAGCTCGGCCACAGGTCAGCCCCGCACGATCGCGTTGAGCTCTTCGATGATGAGCCGGCGGATCTCGTCGCGCAGGCCGTCGGGCGCACCCTCGACCGCAGCCTCCACCGTGGGTGACGGCGTGAGGGGGGCCCCACCGTCGTTCGACGCTCTCGGGTACGCGGGCACAGCGCCGTCCGGTGCGTGCCACGGCGACTGTGCAGCGAAGTCCGGCATCCGCACGGAGGAGTCGGCGTTCCAGGCCATGCGGGTCCAGTTCACCAGGTGCTTGGGCTCGAGGTTCTCCCCCACCGACGACCGACCGAAGAAGCCGGTACCGATGGTCATCGACGGGGCGAGGTTCGTCTCGAGGCCGGAGCTTCCCAGGCTGTTGCCGACGTTGACCGACACGCGCAGCACGCGGACCGCGGCGGAGTACTGCATGATCGTGCGGGCATCGGTCGAGTGGATGGCGGCCGAGTGCCCCTCCCCCGTGATGCGCAGCACGGCACGTGCCGCGTCGATCCCGCGCGCAGCGGTCTCCACCACGACCATGCCGAGCACGGGGCAGAGCTTCTCGTGCGCGAGCGGCTCCTCGGGCACGACGAGGTCGAACGGCGCAAGCAGGATCCTCGTACGCGGGCTGACGCGCACCCCGGCAGCCTTGGCGATGTCGGCGGCGTTCTTGCCGACCCAGGCGGTGTCGAAGTGCCCGCCGGGGAAGATGAGGTCGCGCACCCGGTCTCGCTCGTCCGGCGCGAGCAGGTGTGCACCCGCACGCTCGAGCTGAGACACCAGCTGCTTGACGACCGACTTCTCGACGACGAGCACGCTCTCGTTGGTGCACAGGATCGAGTTGTCGAAGGACTTGCTGTCGACGATGCGCTTGGCCGCTGCGGCGAGATCCGCCGAAGCATCGACCAGCACCGGCACATTGCCTGGGCCGACGCCGATCGCTGGGTTGCCGCTGCGGTACGCCGACCTCACCATCGCCGACCCACCCGTCGCGACGATGACGTCGGTGCGCGGATCGGTCATGAGCGCATTCACCAGCGGGATCGAAGGCTCGTCGACCACCTGGATGCAGCCGTCGGGAGCACCCGCCGCCACCGCCGCCTCGGCCATGATGCGCGCTGCGCGGGCGCACACCTCCTTGGCGTACGGGTGCGGGCAGATCACGATGGCGTTGCGCGTCAGAAGTGCGAGCAGCGTCTTGAAGAAGACGGTCGCCACGGGGTTCGTCGACGGCGTGAGCGCGAGCACGACGCCGGCAGGGCGAGGCACCGACACGATCTTCGCGTCGGTGTCGACCACGACGTCGACGTAGTCGGCGGCCTTGTAGAGCTCGGCGATCCCGCGCGAGCACGCGAGGTTCTTGAGCACCTTGTGCTCGGCCACGCCGAACCCGGTCTCGCGCACGGCGTCGTTCGCGAGCTCCTGGGCGTGCGCGGCGCCGGCGGCCGCGGCGGCGTCGACGATGCGCTGCACGGTGGCGGCGTCGTACGACGCGAAGGCGCGAGCGGCCCACTCGGCGCGCTCGATCATGGCCCGTCCGCGCGGCACGCCGGCAGGGTCGAGCGGCATCTCGAACATGGTCTCGACCATCAGCGCCACTCCTTCTTGCCCGCGCCGAGCACGTCCTCGCGGGCCCGCGCGATGCCCACCTCGGTGCGGTCGAGCAGCTCCTCGGCGACCTCAGGCTTGAGGAGGATCCCTGGCTTGTACTGCAGCACCCGCGGGTCCAGCGTGGAGAAGATCGCCCACACGCCGTTCTCGTACAGGCGCTTCATCACGGCCTTGGCACCCTGCGGGTGGGCGAACTCCAGACCCATGACCACGCCGTTCTGGCGGATGCCGACGAACCAGTCGGGGTACGTCGCCTGGATGTCGCGCAGTCCGCGACCGATGAAGTCCGAGATGTAGTGGACCATCGAGCGGGTCTCGGCACGGTTGCAGATCTCGAGCGCCTTCAGCGCCGCGATGCAGCCGAGCTCGGCGCCGCCGAAGGTCGAGATGTGGCCGAAGCCGTCCTCGTCGAGCCAACCGGCCGCGCGCTCGCTCACGAGCACCGCGGCGATGGGGTACATGCCGCCGGAGATGCCCTTGCCCGTCACCAGGATGTCGGGCTCGATGCCGTGCTTCGTGATCCCCCAGAGCTCACCGGTGCGCATCAGGCCGGTCTGCACCTCGTCGGCGATGTAGAGCGCGTCGTACTTCTCGCAGAGGCTCTTCACCGCCTCGAGGTAGCCCGGGTCAGGCAGCGGGAAGCCGTACGTCGCCGGGATCGTCTCCATGATCACCGCGGCGATGTCGCGTCCCTTGAGCACGTCCTCCATCGCCTGGAGGTCGTTGAAGGGCACGTGCGGGAAGTCCTCGGGCTGGTCCGAGAGGAAGAGCTTGGAGAAGCGGTCGTCACCCGTGCCCACGGCGAGGCCGGTGTGGCCGTGGTAGGCCTTCACGATCGAGAGGATCTTGCGCTTCTGGGTCGCGTGCCGCGCGGTCTTGATCGCGATGTCGATCGCCTCGCCGCCACCCGACGCGTAGACCACCTTCGACAGGTTCCTCGGTGCGGTCGCGATGAGGGCCTCGGCCAGCGCCGTGCGCGCGAGGGAGGGGAAGTGGTGGTTGCCGATGTCGAAGTGCTGCATCGCCACGGTGATGGCCTGCACCATCTCGGGGTTGCGGTGACCGAGGTTGTAGGTGCCGCCGTTGAGGTGGACGTCGATCAGGCGCTTGCCGGTGACGTCGTAGATGAAGTAGTCCTCGCGCCGGTCGATGACCAGCGGGACGCCCGACTCGGACCAGAAGCTCGTCTTGTCCGGGTTCCAGAACTCCTTGCTCTTCTCGAGCATCTCTGTCTTGGACGCGAACGAGAAGAAGCCGTAGTCGAGCGGCGTCTCGCCGTCGTCGACCCGGGCCTGGTCCGTCATAGCCACCTCCGGCTGCGCGTGCACCGATGACCGAATCATACCGATTGACCAGACCAAAACAAGACCGTTTCACCAGTGCTTTCCGCAGCGGTCTGCGGGACGAGCAGGCCGTTACGGGGACATTTCCGGGGCCCCGCAGGTGGCTAGACCGAACGGGGGACCGTTTCGGGCGCGTAAACGGTTCGGCGAAATGCTTGATTCGGTCCAAAGGTCCAGTGAATACTCCGCGACAACGTGTGAGCCCGGTCACGACCGGGACGACGGACGGCGGCACGCCCCCCAGCGCCACCAGCGAAAGGAACACCCGCGCATGACGACCGAACACGGTCCTGACGGTCCCACCGCCCTCCCGGGCGACCACCACGTGAGCCCGAAGGAGGAGGTCCGCCTCAAGGCGGGCGCCGTCGGCCTCGTCGGCGTCCTCTTCATGGCCGTGGCCAACGCCGCGCCGATCACCGCGATGAGCTTCAACGTGCCCATCGCGATCGGCTACGGCAACGGCATCGGCGCCTCGGCCGGATATCTCTTCGCCACGATCGTCCTCACGATCTTCACGATCGGCTTCGTCGCCATGGCGAAGTACGTGACGACCGCCGGCGCCTTCTACGGCTTCATCTCCCAGGGCCTCGGCCAGGTATGGGGCATGGCGTCAGGCCTCCTCGCCGCCGTCGCCTACATCGTCTTCGAGGCGTCGCTGATCGGCGGGTTCGCGTACTTCGCTACCAGCTACATCCTGGTGCCGGCCGGCATCAACGTGAACTGGATCGTGATCGCCATCATCGGCACCATCGCGATCGGCCTGCTCACGTACTTCTCGATCACCGTCGCAGCGGGCGTCCTCAGCGTGACGCTCGTCGCCGAGGTGCTCCTGCTGCTCGGCCTCGCGGTCACGGTCTTCGCCAAGGGCGGGCCTGACGGCCTCATGTTCAGCGACATCGTGCCCGTGCAGAACGCGTTCAGCTCCCTCGAGGAGGGCGCCTTCGGCACCGGCGTGGCCCAAGGCGCAGCGGCCATCGGCATCTTCTTCGCGTTCTGGTCGTGGATCGGCTACGAGACGACGGCCGTGTACGGCGAGGAGTCGAAGGACCCGAAGCGCAACGTGCCCCGCGCCACGATGATCGCCGTCATCGGCCTCGGCCTCTTCTACACCCTCATGTCCTGGGTGGTCGTGGTCGGCAACGGCGCCGCCCAGTCTGTCGAGATCTCGGCCGGCGCCAACCCTGTCGACCTCTGGCTCGGCCTGGTCACCGCAAACATGGGTGACTTCATGACCACGGTCTACAAGATCCTCCTGGTCATCGGGTCGTTCGCCTGCGCCCTGGCCTTCGGCAACGCGGCGTCGCGCTACATCTACGCCCTCGCCCGCGAGGGCGCGTGGGGCTGGATGCGCAACTCGCTCGGCAAGGTCAACGCCAAGCACCAGTCGCCCGCCAACGCCGTGTTCCTCCAGACGGGCATCACCCTCGTCATCCTCCTGGCGTTCCTGCTGTTCACGAACGTCTACGTCCCGGACGCCGAGGGCAACCTGGTGGCGACCCCTGAGCTCGTGCCCTACGTGAACGTCTACGGCCTGATCGCCGTGATCGGCACCGCCATGATCCTGCTCGTCCAGACCATCACCTCGTTCGCGGTGATCTGGTACTTCTGGGTCAAGAAGGTGCACAAGGGCAATGTGATCACCACGCTCCTCGCACCGCTGGTCGGCGCGGCGGGCATGCTCTACGCGCTGTACCTGCTCTGGACCAACCGCGCGTTCGCGGCCGGCCTCGGCTCGGACAGCCTCGTGTTCCAGCTCATGCCGTGGTACATCGTCGGCATCCTCCTGATCGGCTTCGGCTACGCGCTCTGGATGCGCAAGGCCAAGCCGGAGATCTACAACGAGATCGGCCAGACCACCCTCGAGGAGGCGCACGAGCGCGTCTGACCTCGCACCGCCGACAGGGGGTGGGGGGGGGCCAACCGCGCCCGCCCCCCCGAGGAGAGGGCCCCAAAAACCCCCCCCACACC
>JBBQAY010000092.1:0-10804 GCA_038316965.1 Candidatus Nanopelagicales bacterium | reverse complement strand
CGCCCCCGCCCGACCCCGCGTGGTCCTGGGCGTGGGTGGCGGCATCGCTGCGTACAAGGCCGCCGAGCTGCTGCGTGCGTTCACCGAGAGCGGCCACGACGTCACGGTCGTGCCGACCCGTGCGGCACTGAAGTTCGTCGGCGCACCCACCTGGGAGGCGCTGTCCGGCAAGCCGGTGTCGGCCGAGGTGTGGGACGACGTCGCCGACGTGCCTCACGTGCGCCTCGGCCAGCAGGCCGACCTTGTCGTGGTGGCGCCCGCGACCGCCGATCTCCTGGCCCGCGCGGCCTCCGGGCTCGCGGACGACCTGCTCGCCAACGTGCTGCTCACCGCGCACTGCCCGGTCGTGATGGCCCCTGCCATGCACACCGAGATGTGGGAGCACCCCGCCACCAGGGCAAACGTCGCGGCGCTGCGCGCCCGCGGCGTGATCGTGCTCGACCCCGCCGTCGGCCGCCTCACCGGCACGGACACCGGCCCCGGTCGGCTCCCGGAGCCCGCCGCGATCTTCCAGGCGTGCCTCGAGGTCTTGCGGCGCCGCGACGCCGGGCCCGATCTCCTCGGCCGCACCGTGCTGATCTCGGCCGGCGGCACCCGCGAGCACCTCGACCCGGTGCGCTTCCTCGGCAACCGCAGCAGCGGCAAGCAGGGCTACGCCCTCGCCGAGGTGGCCGCGGCGCGAGGGGCGCAGGTCGTCCTCGTCAGCGCCAACGTCACGCTGCCCGATCCGGCCGGGGCCACGGTCGTCCGCGTCACGAGCGCGGAAGACCTGCGTCGAGCCGTCCACCGCCATGCGTCGTCCGCCTCCGTCGTCGTGATGGCAGCGGCGGTCGCCGACTTCCGGCCCGTGTCGGTGGCGCAGACCAAGATCAAGAAGGACGACGCCGGAGGCCCGCCCGCGCCCATCGCCCTCGAGCGAACGGCCGACGTCCTCGCCGAGGTGGTCGCTGCCCGTGCCGCCGAAGGCCGCGACCAGGTGGTGGTCGGATTCGCCGCGGAGACCGGTGACGAGTCCGGCTCGGTGCTCGACCACGCCCGCGCCAAGCTCGCCCGCAAGGGCTGCGACCTCCTCGTCGTCAACGAGGTCGGCGACGGCAAGGCCTTCGAGGTCGATCACAACGAGGTCGTCGTCCTGGGCCGCGACGGTTCGCTCACCCAGGTGCCGCAGGGCCCGAAGCGGGCTGTGGCCGAGGCGATCTGGGACGCCGCCGTCCCGCTCCTCGCACCCTGACCGGTCGTCCTCCAGGTCACCTGATGCCGCCGCCGGTCGCGCGTCCCCAGGCCCACCGGATCGCCGGGTAGGGTGTCGAGGACCGAACGTCCGTACTGCACTGGAGCACGTCCGTGGCCCGTCGCCTGTTCACGTCCGAGTCCGTCACCGAAGGACACCCGGACAAGATCGCTGACCAGATCAGCGACTCCATCCTCGACGCGATGCTCAAGGAAGACCCGCGCAGCCGCGTCGCCGTGGAGACCCTCATCACTACGGGCCAGGTGCACGTGGCCGGCGAGGTCACCACCTCCGGCTGGGTCGACATCCCCACGATCGTCCGCGAGCGGATCCTCGAGATCGGCTACGACTCCAGCAAGAAGGGCTTCGACGGCGCCTCGTGCGGCGTCAACGTCGCCATCGGTGCGCAGAGCCCCGACATCGCGCAAGGCGTCGACGACGCCATCGAGGACCGCGAGGGCGAGGCTGTCGACGACCTCGACAAGCAGGGCGCCGGCGACCAGGGCCTCATGTTCGGCTACGCCTGCGACGACACACCCGAGCTCATGCCGCTGCCGATCCACCTCGCGCACCGGCTCGCGCAGCGTCTGTCGCAGGTCCGCAAGGACGGCGCGATCCCGTACCTCCGCCCGGACGGCAAGACCCAGGTCACCATCGAGTACGACGACCAGGACAAGGCCGTGCGACTCGACACCGTCGTCGTGTCCTCCCAGCACGCAGCCGACATCGACCTCGCGACCCTGCTGGCACCCGACATCGCCGAGTTCGTCGTCGCCCCCGAGCTCGAGGGTCTCGGCATCGACACCGACGGCTACCGACTCCTCGTCAACCCCACCGGCCGCTTCGAGATCGGCGGACCCATGGGCGACGCCGGCCTCACCGGTCGCAAGATCATCGTCGACACGTACGGCGGCATGGCCCGCCACGGCGGCGGCGCCTTCTCGGGCAAGGACCCGAGCAAGGTCGACCGCTCCGCGGCGTACGCGATGCGCTGGGTCGCCAAGAACGTCGTGGCCGCGGGCCTTGCCCGCCGCTGCGAGGTCCAGGTCGCCTACGCCATCGGCAAGGCGCACCCGGTCGGCGTGTTCGTCGAGACCTTCGGCACAGGCGTCAAGGCCGACAGCGAGATCCAGGCCGCCGTGCTCGAGGTGTTCGACCTCCGCCCGGCCGCGATCATTCGCGACCTCGACCTCCTGCGCCCGATCTACGCGCAGACCGCCGCGTACGGCCACTTCGGCCGCGAGCTGCCGGACTTCTCGTGGGAGCGCACCGATCGCGCCGACGCGCTCAGGGCCGCGGCCGGCGTCTGACCGCGCACGACACCACCGGGGTGCCCGCATGACTGACGACGGTCTGCGGACACCCCGGTTGTCGTTGCGGCGCTGGCGCGAGAGCGACCGCGCGCCGTTCGCGGCGATGAACGCGGACCCCGAGGTGATGCGCTGGTTCCCCTCGACGTTGGACCGCGCCGGGTCCGACGCCATGGTCGAGCGGATCGAGTCGCACCACGAGGCCCGCGGCTTCGGGCTCTGGGCCGTGGAGGTGCGCGAGTCCGAGCGCGGCTCCGCCGGCTTCGTGGGCTTCGTCGGGCTCGCCGTCCCGAGGTTCGACCTCCCGTTCGCCTCCGCCGACCCGTGCGTGGAGATCGGGTGGCGGCTGGCTCGGCCGTGGTGGGGTCTCGGCCTCGCGACCGAGGCGGCGCGCGAGGTGCTGCGGCACGGGTTCGACGACGTCGGCCTCACTGAGGTCGTGTCGTTCACCGTGCCGCCCAACCTGGCCTCGCAGGCGGTCATGCAGCGCCTCGGCATGCGCTACCAGGGAGTGTTCGAGCACCCCCTCGCCGAGGCCGGCGCCTGGTGGGCGCCGCACGCCCTCTACCGCCTGACGGTGGAGGAGTGGAGCGCACCGACGGAGGGGTCCGGTAGAACGTCCTCGTGACCGAGCCCGAGCAGCTCGCCCTCGTGGCGAGCACCGTGCGCAAGGCTCGCGTGCGCGCGGCGCCCGAACCGGCTGAGGTCGACCCTGTGGCGCGCGTCTGCGTCGAGGTCGCGCTGCCCCACCTCGATCGTCCCTTCGACTACCTCGTCCCCGAGCCGTTGTCGTCCGCCGCGGCCCCGGGCACCCGGGTCCGAGTGCGGTTCTCAGGCAAGCTCGTCGACGGCTGGGTGCTCGAGCGGGTGGCGACCAGCGAGCACACCGGGCGGATCGAGCGCATCACCAAGGTCGTCAGCGCCGACCCCGTCCTGGCCCCTGAGATCGCCGTCCTCGCCCGCGCCGTCGCCGACCGTTGGGCGGGCACCCTGGCCGACGTCCTGCGTGCGGCCGTGCCTCCGCGCCACGCGGCCGCTGAGGCCGCCCTCGACGCCGAGGGCACGCCGGATCAGGCCTTCGTGGCCCCCGTGCCTGCCGACGACCCCGGGCCGTGGGCTCCGTACACCGGCGGGCCGGCCCTCGTACGACGGGTCGGCGACCCGGCCGTCGCCTTCACTGAGGAACTGCCCGGACCTCGCGCGGTCTGGACCTCGCTCCCCGGCACAGATCCGGTCGACGCCGTAGCCCACCTCGTCGCGGCCGCGGCGGCAGCGGGTCGCGGTGTGCTCGTGGTGGCTCCCGACGCACGCGACGTCGCCCGGCTCGAGCTCGCCCTCACCGCCGCACTGGGCCACGATGCGTTCCGGGTGCTCACGGCCGACCTCGGTCCTTCCGCGCGCTATCGCGCGTTCCTGGAGGTACGCCGCGCTCAGGTGAAGGTCGTGCTCGGCACCCGCGCCGCCGTCTTCGCGCCGGTCGCCGACCTCGGCCTCGTCGTGCTGTGGGACGACGGCGACGACAGCCTCGCCGAGCCCCACGCCCCGTACTGGCATGCCCGTGAGGTGCTCGCCATCCGCTCGACGATCACGGGCGCAGCGCTGGTGATCGGGTCCACCTCGCGCTCGGTCGAGGCCGCCGCCCTCGTCGAGCAGGGCTGGGCCCGCGAGGTCGTGGCTCCGCGCACAGAGGTACGCCGGCTCGCACCCCGCTTCGTCACCGTCGGCGGCGACTCCGACCTCGCCCGCGACGAGGCGGCGAAGTCTGCGCGCCTCCCGCACGCCGCCTGGGACGCCGCCCGCGACGCGCTCACGCGCGGCCCCGTGCTCGTGCAGGTGCCGCGACGCGGCTACGTGCCGGCGCTCGCGTGCCAGACGTGCCGGGCCCTGGCCCGCTGCCGGCACTGCCACGGACCGCTCGGAGTCTCGAGCGGCCACGCCGTTCCCGTGTGTGCCTGGTGCGGCCGCCTCGCCGGCGACTGGGCCTGCGCCTCCTGCGGCGGCACCCGGCTCCGCGCTGTCTCGGTGGGGGAGAGGCGGACGGCGGAGGAGCTCGGACGCGCGTTCCCCGGAGTCCCCGTCCGCACCTCGGGTCGTGACCCGTCGGGGCGTGGCGTGCTCGACACCGTCGACGGCCGTCCGGCCCTGGTCGTCGCGACACCGGGTGCCGAGCCCCGCGCCGAGGGCGGCTACGCGGCCGCGCTGCTCCTCGACGGCCGCGTCGTGCTCGACCGTCCCGACCTGAGGGCGGGGGAGGAGGCCGTCCGCCGCTGGACTGCCGCCGTGGCCCTGGTACGCACGGCGGCCGAGGGCGGGGTCGTCGTCCTCGTGGCTGATCCGGGCCTCGCGCCCGTGCAGGCCGTCGTGCGCAGCGACCCGGCTGGCTTCGCCGCGCGCGAGCTCGACGAGCGTCAGCAGCTCAGGCTGCCTCCGGCCTGGCGGGTGGCCGAGATCGTCGGGGCGCCGGACGACGTCCAGGACTTCCTCGGTCATCTGCGTCTCCCGGACGGCGCCAGCGTGCTCGGCCCCGTCCCGGTCGAGCCCGGACGGCGGCCCGGTCGCGATGGTGCCGGCGACGCCCGCGCACGAGCCCTGGTCGTCGCACCGCGCACCGCCGGCCCCGAGCTCGCACTCGCGCTGAAGGCTGCGGCCAGCGTGCGCAGCGCACGCAAGGAGGGCGGCCCCGTCGGCGTCCGCGTCGACCCTGCCGACCTCGGCTGACGCCCGGACCCACGTCGGGCGCGGTCACGTACCGCTGGAACGTAGACTGGCCGCCGAATCTCGCACCTAGCGCCGACTTCAGGAGCCCCCGCGTGGCCGTCAAGCCCATCCGCCTTTTCGGCGACCCGGTGCTCACGACCCCCGCCGCCGAGGTGACCACCTTCGACAAGGAGCTGCGCAAGCTCGTCAAGGACCTCACCGAGACCATGCTCGACGCCCCCGGCGCCGGCCTGGCGGCCCCGCAGCTCGGCGTGAGCCTGCGCGTGTTCACCTACGACGTCGACGACGAGATCGGCCATCTCATCAACCCGGTGCTCGACCTCTCCGAGGAGATCCAGGACGGCTAGGAGGGCTGCCTCTCGGTGCCCGATCTGGCGTTCAACACCCGCCGTTCGATGCGCGTGGTCGCGCAGGGCATGAACATGCACGGCGAGCCCGTGACGATCGAGGGCTCGGAGCTCCTCGCCCGCTGCATCCAGCACGAGACCGACCACCTCGACGGCATCATGTTCGTCGACCGGCTCGACGCCGAGACGCGCAAGGAAGCCATGAAGGCCATCCGTGAGGCGGAGTGGTTCGGTCAGTCGGCGCCGCAGGTGAAGATCTCGCCGCACTCGATCTCCTCGCGCTGGCTCTAGGCGGGCTGCCGAACCGTGCGTCTGGTCTTCGCGGGCACCCCCGAGGTCGCCCTTCCGTCCCTGTCCGCCCTTCTCGACTCGCCGCACGACGTCGTCGCGGTCCTCACGCGTCCGGATGCTCCTTCCGGGCGGGGTCGCACGCTTCAGGCGTCGCCCGTCGCCGCCCTCGCCGCCGAGCACGGCATCGAGGTGCTGAAGCCCGCGAAGCCTCGCGATCCCGACTTCCTGGCCCGCCTTGCGGAGCTGGAGCCCGACTGCTGCCCCGTGGTCGCCTACGGCGCTCTCGTCCCGCGCAGCGCCCTCGACATCCCCCGCCTGGGCTGGGTGAATCTCCACTTCTCGCTGCTGCCCGCCTGGCGCGGAGCCGCGCCCGTGCAGCACGCGGTGTGGCACGGCGACCCCATCACCGGCGCCTCCACCTTCCTGCTCGAGGAGGGCCTCGACACCGGACCGGTGTACGGCGTCGTCACCGAGACAGTCCGTCCGTCCGACACCAGCGGAGACCTCCTCGGCCGGCTCGCGGTGTCCGGGGCCGGCTTGCTCGTGGCCACGATGGACGGGCTGGAGGCCGGGATGCTCGTCGGCGCTCCTCAGCCTGCAGACGGCATCTCGCTCGCACCGAAGATCGGCGTGGACGACGCCCGCGTCGACTGGTCGCAGCCGGCGGTGCGTGTCGACCGCCAGGTGCGGGCCTGCACCCCGGCGCCGGGCGCGTGGACCACCTACCTCGGTGAGCGCGTCAAGCTCGGCCCCGTCACCCTGCTCGCCGACGACACCACGCTCGCGCCTGGCGAGGTCGGGGTCGACAAGAACCGCGTCCGCGTCGGCACGGCCTCGCACGCCGTCGTCCTCGGTGAGGTGCGCGCGCAGGGCAAGAAGGCCATGGCCGCCGCCGACTGGGCGAGGGGCACCCGCCCTGTGCCCGGCACGCGTCTCGGCGCGGACGAGGCCGCCTGATGTCAGAGGACCGCGGCCACCACAGCCGTCCCGTCCAGTGGCGTGGCGACCGGCGTCCGACCGACCCGTCGCGTCTCGCGGCGTACGACATCCTCCGGGCGGTGCACTCGGAGGAGGCGTACGCCAACCTCGTCGCGCCGCAGATCATCGCTGCGGCAGAGCTGCACGGTCGGGACGCCGCGTTCACGACCACGCTCGCCTACGGCACGCTGCGCCGGCAGGGCTTCCTCGACGCCGTCCTCGCAGCCTGTGTCGACCGACCGCTCGCGGAGGTAGACCCGCCGGTGCTCGACGTGCTGCGTCTGGGCGCCCAGCAGCTGCTGTTCCTGCGCACTCCTCCGCACGCCGCGGTCGGGGAGACCGTGCAGCTGGCCCGCCTGGTGGGCGGTGAGTCGCGCTCGCGCTTCGTCAACGCCGTTCTGCGCAAGGTCGGTCGGCACGACCTCGACGAGTGGATCGACATCGTCGCCCCCGAGGCGCAGTCCGACCCCGCCGGTCATCTCGCGGTCGTCCAGTCGCACCCGCGCTGGGTCGTCGAGGCGCTGCACGACGCACTGTCGTCGTGGCGCGGGTCGCCGTCGTGGGCCGACACCGAGGACCTCCTCTCGGCCCACAACGACAATCCGTCGGTCACCCTGGTCGCGCGTCCCGGCCGCGGCACGGTCGACGACCTTCTCGAGCTGCCGCAGACGCATCGCGGCCGTTGGTCGCCGTACGCCGTGGCCTTGGAAGGCGGCGCACCCGGCGACATCGCGGGCGTGCGCTCGGGCGACGTCGGCGTGCAGGACGAGGGCAGCCAGCTGGTGGCCATCGCGCTCGCCCGCGCCGAGATCGACGGCCCCGACAGGCTCTGGCTCGACATGGCGGCCGGGCCTGGAGGCAAGGCCGCCCTGCTCGCGGGCCTCGGTCTCGAGAGGGGTGCCGCCCTGGTGGCTGCCGACCGCACCCAGCACCGCTCGGGCCTGGTGGCTCAGGCTCTCGGGCTCGCGCCCGGGCACCACCTGGTCGTGACGGCCGACAGCACCGAAGGGCCCTGGCGGCCCGCCACCTTCGACCGCGTGCTGCTCGACGCTCCCTGCACCGGCCTCGGCGTGCTGCGTCGACGCCCCGAGTCCCGCTGGCGGCGTACGCCGGCCGACGTCGCCGAGCTCGCGAGCCTGCAGCGCCGCCTGCTGGCCGCGGCGATCGACGCCGTCCGGGTCGGCGGAGTCGTGGGCTACGCCACCTGCTCACCGCACCTGGCAGAGACCACCGAGGTGGTCGGGGACGCTGTGGCCGGCGGGCGGGTCGAGCGGATCGACGTACGCCCGCTCCTGCCCGAGGTCGACGACCTCGGAGACGGCCCGGATCTCCGGCTGTGGCCGCACGTGCACGGCACCGACGGCATGTATCTCGCGCTGCTGCGGCGTACTCGCTGAGGGTCAGTCGCGCTCGGGCGCAGAGCTTGCAGCCGTCGGCGCAGCACGGTGCGCCTGCGCGGGCACCGAGGACGGTGCGGCAGCGACCACCCGGTTGCGCCCGTCACGCTTGGCATCGTGCAAGGCGGAGTCCATCGCAGCCGTGATGCCCTTGAGGTCGCGGTGCCGGTTGTCCGCGACGCCGACGCTCGTGGTGAGCAGGAGCGACGGCTGTACGTCGGACCAGGCGTACGACTCGACGGCCGCGCGAAGCCGCTCGCAGACGACCAGCGCCTGCTCCAGCGTGGTCTGCGGCATCACGAGCAAGAACTCCTCTCCGCCGTAGCGGACGACGACGTCGGAGGCACGCGCGTTCTCGCGCAGGATCGTGGTGAAGCGCAGGAGCACCTCGTCGCCGACGGCGTAGGAGAACTGGTCGTTGACCTGCTTGAAGTGGTCGAGATCGACCAGCGCCATCGCGAGCGGCTGGCGGTAGCGGTCAGCCGCTGCGGTCATGCGCGGAAGCTCGTGCTCGGCGTGGCGACGGTTGTGCAGCCCGGTCAGCGGGTCGCGCATCGTGAGCTCGGCCAGCTCTCCCACCAGGCGTTCCTGCTGCGACAGCGCGTGCTGGAGATCGTCGGTGCGCTCGTCGACGCGACGCTCGAGCTCGGCGTTAGACCGCTGGAGGGTGGCGGCCAGTGCGGTCGCGCGAGCAGCCGCCTCATCGGCTCGAGCAGTCTCGCGTCGCTGACCCCACATGCCGAGGAGTGACACCACGAGGTCGATGGAGATGAGCAGCACGGCAGCGGTGATGATCTCGAACGAGCCGGGCGGCGGATCGGTGGGAGGGAAGCGCCAGGTGCCGAGCACCGCGATGAGCAGGGCGAGCACGGTGACGATCGCGACCCCGCGGCGTCGGAGGGTCACGCCCGCCACGACGACGGGCAGCGAGCAGTAGACGGCTGAGAGCCGGGCGTCCTGGCCGATGATCGGGACGGCGGCGAACGCAGCGAGAAAGCCGCCGAAGAACACGACGAGGCCGGCGCTCACGTGTCCGCGTCGCAGCAGGACGGCAGCGGCTGCGAACACGAGGGTGGCGACGACGACGATCCCCGAGATCAGGCGGCCGTTCGGAATCTGCGTGAGCGGGATCAACCCGACGGCGCCGGCGGCGATCATCGGGTACGTCAGCACCAGTGCGTTGACGCCACGCATCCGGATCGCGGGGTCGGGGTGGCGTACCTGAAGGACGCCCGGCAGACCCAGCCTGTCCATGGTGGACCCCCCTCCTCGCGCGTCGGGGGAGATGCTCCCACAGGGCTGGGACACGAGAGTCGGCGGCGCGTCCGTCGAACGTGACCCGGGCCGAGATAGCCTCGGGCCATGGGCGTCCAGATCTCCCCGAGCATCCTGTCGTCCGACTTCGCCCGTCTGGCAGAAGAGTGCGAGCGCGTTGCGGGTGCGGCCGACTGGCTGCACGTCGACGTCATGGACAACCACTTCGTCCCCAACCTCACGTTGGGTCTGCCCGTCGTCGAGCGACTGCTGTCGTCGGTGAGCACCCCTGTCGACTGCCACCTGATGATCGAGGACCCGGACCGCTGGGCGCCGGGCTTCGCCGAGGCCGGCGCCGGGTCCGTGACCTTCCACGTCGAGGCGGCTGTGGCACCGATCAAGCTCGCCCGCGACATCCGCGCAGCCGGTGCCCGCGTCGGGCTGGCCCTCAAGCCCGCCACCGCCGTCGACGGGTACGCCGACCTGCTCGACGAGATCGACATGCTTCTCGTGATGACGGTCGAGCCCGGCTTCGGGGGCCAGAAGTTCCTCGACCTCGTCGTCCCCAAGATCCGACGCGCCCGCGAGATCGTGAAGGGTCGCGACCTCGACCTCTGGATCCAGGTCGACGGCGGCGTGTCCGCCGAGACCATTGAGATCTGCGCCGACGCCGGTGCCGACGTGTTCGTCGCGGGCTCCGCGGTGTACGGCGCATCCGACCCCGCCGCGGCCATCCGGGCGCTCGCCGCGCAGGCCGAGGCGGCAACCGCCGCGTCGTGGTGGTGCACGGGCGGGTAGTCTGGGCGGCGTACGAGCGAACCTGCTCGCGCGTCCCGGGGTCGGTGAAATTCCGAGCCGGCGGTGAGAGCCCGCGACCCGACCGCATCCAGCGGCCGGTTGATCCGATCAGCCCGTGTCCGTCGTCACGACGAGCACGTGTCATCCGGAGCCGACGGTGAGAGTCCGGATGGGAGGCGACGCGCGCGGAAGGCCGTCGTGCGTCGACCGTCGCCATCCCAGGCCCGGTCGATGCAGGCATGGTCGTCAGCGCTGTCTCCCCGCCTCCGTGGCGTGCGGGCCCGAGACGAGGATGACCGTGACCGCCACCACAGCCAGCACGCGCGAGACCGAGGCCATGCGCCGCGCTCTCGCCCTGGCTGCAACTCCCGGAGTTCCGCTCGGCCCCAACCCCCGCGTCGGCTGCGTGCTCCTTGCGCCCGACGGCGAGGTCCTCGCGGAGGGGTATCACCACGGGGCAGGCACGCCTCACGCCGAGAT
>JBBQAY010000091.1:0-11158 GCA_038316965.1 Candidatus Nanopelagicales bacterium | reverse complement strand
GAGCCCGACCAGGCCGTAGACCACGTGGCAGCCGGCCTGCTCGAGCTTGCGGGCCCAGTCGATGTTCGCCTGCTCGTCGAAGCGGGCCTTGATCTCGACGATGGCGAGGACCTGCTTGCCCTCCTCGGCCGCGGCCACCAGGGCATCGACGATGGGGGAGTCGCCGCTGGTGCGGTAGAGCGTCTGCTTGATCGCGAGCACCTTGGGGTCGGTCGATGCCTGCTCCAGGAATCGCTGGACGCTGGTCGAGAACGCGTCGTACGGGTGGTGCAGCAGCACGTCGTGGTCGCGCATCGCCTCGAGCACGTCCGGCGCCGACGCGGTGTCGGCCTCGGTGAGCTCGCGGCTCGTGCGCGGAAGGAACGCCGGCAGCTTGAGGTCGTCGCGCGGCAGGCGCTCGACCGCCCACAGGGCGGTGAGGTCGAGCAGGCCCGGGATGCGCACGACCTCGCCGCTGCCGATGCCCAGCTCGCGGATCAGGAGGTCGAGCACGTGCGGGTCGATCGACTGCGTGACCTCGAGGCGTACGGGCGGCCCGAAGCGACGCCGCATGAGCTCGCGCTCGAGCGCCTGAAGGAGGTTCTCGGCGTCGTCCTCCTCGACCTCGAGGTCCTCGTTGCGCGTGACCCGGAAGGTGTGGTGCTGCAGCACCTCCATGCCCGGGAACAGCTCGCCGAGGTGTGCGGCGATGACGTCCTCGAGCGGGACGAAGCTCTGCGGACCGACAGGGACGAAGCGGTCGAGGATCGGCGGCACCTTGACGCGCGCGAAGAGCTCGGTGCCCGAGCGCGGGTTGCGCACGACGACCGCGAGGTTGAGCGACAGGCCGCTGATGTAGGGGAAGGGGTGCGCCGGGTCGACCGCGAGAGGGGTCAGGACGGGGAAGACCCGGTTCTTGAAGAAGGCGGTGAGCTGGTCGCGCTCGGCGGCCGAGGCCTCGTCCCACCGAAGGATCGAGATGCCCTCGGCAGCGAGCGCCGGCTCGATGGTGGTGTGGAAGAGCGAGGCCTGGCGCTGCATGAGGTCCGAGCACTGGGCGTAGATGCCCTCGAGCACCTCGCGGGGCATCGATCCGCTGGCGGCGCGTACGGCGATCCCTGTGGCGATACGACGCTTGAGACCCGCGACGCGCACCATGAAGAACTCGTCGAGGTTGCTCGCGAAGATGGCGAGGAACTTGGCGCGCTCGATCAGCGGGACGGTCGGGTCCTCTGCCAGCTCGAGCACGCGCTCGTTGAACGCGAGCCACGACAGCTCGCGATCGAGGAAGCGGTCGTCCGGAAGCGGTGGGAGCTCCGGCTCCTCGGGCTGCGGGGACACCTCGGCGGTGAGCGGTGTCGTCATGGGTCAACCTTGCCAGACAGCGGTGGACGAGACCTGCGCAGTGCCGGATCGAGGCAGGTCAGTGCTGGCGCGGCGGGCTGGTGAACTCGACGTCGACGTCCCACCGGGTGAATCCGAGGCTCTCGTACAGCGCGATCGCCCCGGTGTTGCTGGCATCGACGTAGAGCATGGCGTCGGGGAGCCCGCGGGTGCGCAGGTGGTTGAGGCCGGCGAGGGTCAGTGCCCGCCCGAGCCCGCGGCCCTGCTGGTCCGGAGCGACGCCGACGACGTAGACCTCGCCGATCGGCTCGTGGCCGTGCCCGTGCTGATGGTCCTGGACACGGTCGTGGTCGTGGTCGTGGTCGTCATCGCGAGTCGTGTTGTCGACGTCGCTCGGCTCAGCCGCGTGGTCGTGGCCCGCGCCGTGGACCTTCGTCCAGTGGAACCCCACCATCCGCTCACCGTCAGCCCGGTCCTCGGTCGCGACGAGGAACCCGGCCGCGTCGAACCACGGCTCACGCATCCGTACGTGCAGGTCGTCCAGGGTCCAGCCGCCCTGGTCGGCGAGGTCGACGAACGCAGCCGCGTTGAGGGCGAGCCACTCGTCGTCGTCGAGCCCCGGCAGGAACGAGCGCAGGCGGACGCCGTCAGGAAGCACGGCGGCAGGCAGCGAGCCGGCGAGGGATCTGCGCATCTTCCACAAGCTGCGGCTACGGGTGAACCCCAGGGAGGCCGCGAGCGGTGCAGCACCACCCTGCTCGCCGTGCGACCACAGGCGCAGCCGGCCGTCAGGTGTCTCGGCGAGCAGGTGGCGCACGATGTCGTGGCCCACGCCTCGGCGTCGTGCTGACGGCGCGACTGCGAGCTCGGCACTGGAGCCGGCGACCTTGTCGGTGACGTCGAGGTGGGCGTAGCCGACGAGCGCACCGTCGACTCGGGCAAGCACATGGCGCACGTCGACGTCTCCGCCGTACCGCAGGTGGAGCATCACGTGCTCCGAGAGCGGGCGCACACCGTCGGCCTCGGTCACGTGCTCGACGAGCAGGCCGACCTCACGTACGTCGGTCTCGTCGAGGCGCCTGAGAACCTCCCACTGCGCGGACACGTGCCGACCCTACGTGCAGAGGCGCCGGTTCCCCGGGTCGGTCCAGGGCTCAGCCGACCGGAGCGGGCTCCAGGACGACGACGACCTCGTCGCGCGGCGGTGCGATGACGAAGCGGTAACCGACGTTGCGGACGGTGCCGATGACCGACTCGTGCTCCGGACCGAGCTTGGCGCGCAGGCGGCGCACGTGGACGTCGACCGTGCGGGTGCCGCCGAAGTAGTCGTAGCCCCACACCTCTTGCAGCAGCTGGGCACGGCTGAACACGCGGCCGGGGTGCTGGGCGAGGAACTTGAGGAGCTCGAACTCCTTGTAGGTCAGATCGAGGATGCGACCCCGCACGCGGGCGGTGTAAGTCGCCTCGTCGATCGAGACGTCGCCGCTGCGGATCTCGTCCGGCACGTCGTCCTCGACGGCGCGGGCGAGGCGACCGATCGCGAGGCGCAGACGCGCATCGACCTCGGACGGGCCGGCGGTGTCGAGCACGACGTCGTCGACCCCCCACTCGGCCGTGACACCGACGAGGCCGCCCTCGGTGGCGATGAGCAGCACGGGCACGTCGACGCCGGTGGTGCGCAGTAGGCGGGTGAAGCTGCGCACCTGGGGGAGGTCGCGGCGTCCGTCGACGAGGATCGCGTCGCACGCCGGGGCGTCGAGGAGGGCGGTTGCCTCCGCAGGCAGCACGCGCACGTGGTGCGACAGCAGGCCGAGCGCGGGGAGCACCTCGGACGAGGGCAACAGTGCGTTGGTCAGCATCAGCAGCGTGGGCACGCGGCCTCCTCCCATCGGCGCCCGGTCCGGGTTCTCCGGCCCGCTAAGCGCACGAGGACCCGTACGGCGTCGTCGCCGGGGGTCCTCGTGGAGGAGACTACCAACGTGGATCTCCGACCGTCGTCCCGCCACCCCGTGCAGCCCCCGGACAGGCTCGTCACGCTGCTCACCGCCGACGGCGAGCGTGTGTCGGCGGCGTACGACGTGCCTCAACCTGGTGCGGCCCACGGCCTCGCGATCGTCGTGGCCCACGGGTTCACGGGCAGCTGGCGTCGTCCCGACAACCGAGGCGTCGCCCACGCCCTCTCGGGGCACGGGGCGGTCGTGTCGTACGACTCGCGCGGGCACGGTCGTTCCACCGGTCTCACGACGCTCGGCGACGACGAGGTGCTCGACCTCGACGCCGTGGTCGCGTGGGCTCGTTGGCTCGGCTACGAGCGCGTGGTCACAGTGGGGTTCTCGATGGGCGGATCGGTCGTGCTCCGACACGCTGCCCTGACTGGGCGCGGGCCGCGCGAGGGTGCTGACGCAGTCGTAGCCGTGAGCGCCGCCGGGTTCTGGTTCTACCGGGGCACGGCCCCGATGCGGCTTCTGCACACCGCGGTCGACTCGCCGTTCGGTCGCGCCGTCCTCCGGCACGGCTTCGGGACCCGAGTCACGGCCATGGCGTGGGAGGAGCCTTTCCCGCTGTCGCCGTCGGAGTCCGCGTCGCTCGTCGCGCCGATGCCACTGCTCGTGGTCCACGGCGACCGCGACACCTACTTCCCGCTCGAGCATGCGCGTTCGATCGTCGCGGCAGCCCGCGCCGGAGCCAGCGATCGTGGCGTGCCGGACAGCGTCGACGCCTGGATGGAGCACGGGTTCGCGCACGCAGAGTCCGGCGTCTCGGCAGACCTCGTGAACCGGATCGGCGGGTGGTGCAGGTCAGCGGTCGGGCACGATGCACCCGAGCCCGACGACCGGGCAGGGGCACGGAGGAGCAGCTCGTGAGCGTGACGGTCCGGTACTGGGCAGCGGCCAAGGCCGCTGCCGGCCTCGCCGAGGAGCAGGTCGAGCCCGCGGGCACCCTCGCGGCACTGCTCGACGGCCTTCGGGCACAGCACGGGCCCGAGCTCGCCACGGTGCTCGCCCGTTGCTCGTACCTCGTGGACGAGGTCAGCCCGGGAAAGGTGCCGCACACCCAGGTCGTCGTCCTCGACGGTGCTGCGGTCGATGTGCTCCCGCCGTTCGCGGGCGGCAGCGACCAGGGCCTGGAACAGAGCGCGCGTCCTACGACGTTGATGCCTACGTGACCGGTGTTCTCGTGGTGCTCGGCGTGCTCCTGCTCGCCTCGGCGTTCGGCCTCTACCGCCGACGTACCGACGGCGCGATGCGCGAGGTCGAGATCCCAGCAGACACGCGGGACGCCCTTCCGGTTCCCGGGGCACCTCGAGGCGGCGGCCACGCCCACCAGGGAGACCAGCTCGTGCCTGCCGACCTCGGCACCCACCTGGGTGAGCGCGCCACCCTCGTCCAGTTCTCCAGCGCCTTCTGCGCCCCCTGCCGCACGACCCGCGTGATCCTCGACGACGTCGCCCGGCAGGTGGACGGCGTCGCCCACGTCGAGATCGACGCCGAGGAGCACCTCGACCTCGTGCGCCGCATGGACATCCGGCGGACGCCGACCGTGCTGGTGCTCGACTCGACAGGCGCCGTCCGCGTCCGAGCCGCAGGAGCGCCCCGCAAGGCTGACGTGATAGCCGCGTTGGGAACCTTCCTGTAGGTGGTTCGTCCTCGGGCTGCGCGCCAGCCTCGACGGCTTCGCGGCCCCGGACTCGGCTGTTGCGAAGGGTTCGCAAGGGTTGGTTCGTGGGCGCAGTGGTCTCACGATCTGGTTGCGAGTGTCCAACTCGTGGACATGTGCCTATCCTCGACACCATGCAGACGGTGATTCTCACCAAGCGACGCGCAGTGGACTTCTGCCGCGTCGGCTCCTGCATCTGTCGCACCTCCTGAACCGGTCGCCCTGAGCGCACTCGTGCTCCCGCGGAACCGGTCGAACGCAGCCCACTCGTGCAGCTTCCTCAGGAGATCCCCGTGACCACGCTCGACTCCCGCGCCACCACCACCAGCCGCCCGCGCCAGATCGACGCCCGAGGCCCTCGCTTCGCCGCCTCGATCACGGTCGTCGTGCTCGCGGCGACGCTCCTCACGATCGACTCCACCCTCTCGGTGGTCCTGCTGTCGATCCAGACGATCGCGTTCGCGCTCGGCTCGCTGGTCGGTCTCCACGCGCAGCCTTACGGCGTCCTGTTCCGGACGGTCGTGCGCCCGCGACTCGCGCCTCCGACGAAGTTCGAGGACGTCGCGCCTCCGCGGTTCGCGCAGACCGTCGGCCTCGCCTTCGCCGTCGTCGGCCTGGTCGGGCTGCTCACCGGCGTCACCGTCGTCGCCTACGTCGCGGTCGGCTTCGCCCTCGCAGCAGCGTTCCTCAACGCCGTGTTCGACTACTGCCTCGGCTGCGAGATGTACCTGCTGGGCAAGCGCGTCCTCGGCTCGCGCGCCGCATCCTGATCCAGCTCCTGTGCACGGACCGCGGAGCGGTCCCGCCCACCTCCTTCGACCTTCTCGAGAGGCACGCATGTCTGCGCAGGCCGTCATCCAGGGCACCGTCACGCAGTCCGGTCGACCGTTCTGTGGCCGCCGAGCCTGACCAGGTGTCGGAGATCCACGTCGCGATCTGACGCGACCACCCAGCCCACCTTCCCGACCCTCACCGCACGAACGACACGACAGGAGCACGGCATGTCCATCCGTCTGGGCGACATCGCACCCGACTTCACCGCCGACACGACCGAAGGCCCGATCGACTTCCACGACTGGAAGTCCGGCAGCTGGGCCGTGCTGTTCAGCCACCCGGCCGACTTCACACCGGTCTGCACCACCGAGCTCGGCCGCACAGCCTCGCTCAAGGGCGAGTTCGACAAGCGCAACGTCAAGGCCATCGCAGTGTCGGTGGACGGCGTCGAGAGCCACAACGCGTGGGCCGGCGACATCAAGGACGTCAGTGGCAGCGAGCTCAACTTCCCGATCATCGGCGACGAGAGCCGCGAGGTCTCCTTGGCCTACGACATGATCCACCCGGGCGAGGGCGACACCTCCACCGTGCGCTCCGTGTTCATCATCGACCCCAACAACAAGGTCCGTCTCACGCTGACCTACCCGAAGTCGGTAGGCCGCAACTTCGACGAGATCGTGCGCGTCATCGACGCACTGCAGCTCACCGACAGGGCCACCGTCTCGACGCCGGTCGACTGGCAGCCGGGTGGGCGCGTCATCGTCGCCCCGACGATCTCGACCGAGGACGCCAAGGCGAAGTTCGGCGAGGTCGAAGAGGTCAAGCCGTACCTGCGCTGGACCCCGCAGCCGAACGTCTGACCTGCCACCTCAGTCTCCCCGGTACCTGCCGGTGAGGGTCGGAACGGCCGTGGATCCCTCGGGATCCGCGGCCGTTCTTACGTGGTGACCGTTCGCGTGGTGACCGTGGTCAGGCGGCGGACGGCCAGTCCGCCGCGGGGTCCAGCGCCAACGTCGCGGTGCGGATCATCTCGCTGAGGTCGCGCGCCGAGCGCCGGAGGTAGAGCGGCCCGCCGCCGTCGACGAGCATCTCGTGAACCAGGGCGACGCCGCGTGCGGAGACCGGCACCGGTGCCACGAGGTGGTCGACGAGCCCGACGAGGTCTCTCTCGACCTCGCGGACGGCGACGAGGTCGGCGAGAGGGGGCCGCGTACGACGGGCCGTGGACGACGCCTCGCGGAGCACCCGGCCGATGGCGGTGGCGAGCGCGGTGCGGGTCGAGGGCCGGGTGAGCCGCTGGGCGCGAAGCGCCAGCAGAGGATCCGACTCCGGGCTGCGGCCGGCGGCGAGGCGACGGTCGAGGCGTGTGGCGAGCAGGCGCGCCCGGATGCGTTCGCGCCAGGTGGCGTCGCGGGCGTCCACGCCCCACGGGCCGGTCTCGACCACGACGGGCCAGGCCCGCCGGTCGTTCCGACGTGTCGTCATCGCACTCAGCTCCCGGCCCGGGATCGCCGGGCATCCACGTCACTGCTTGCTCTGTGCTTCGGCACGCGCAGGTGGCGGTCCTTCGCCTCTCCAGTGTTGCCCGCGCGACACGGGTACGCCACCGGTCGGCGCCGGCAGCGCTGGCCGGTGCCCCACGGCCTCGCCCAGGTGCTACGGGCGGCGCGGAATCAGTAGACGAGCGCCTGGGCGTCGTCGGCGAGGGACTCCTGCAGGAACGTCGCGGCGCCGGCGATCCGGGCGCCCGGTGCGAGCTGATCCGCGGTGATCCCGCGTCGCTCGGCGCACTGCGTGCACACCGTCACCTGGCCGCTGCCGAGCACGGCGTCCACCAGGTCCGAGATCGGCGTCGCGTGCTCGAGGTCGAGCGTGGGCACCCGCCCGACCACGCCCAGCCACACGGCGTCGCCGGTGAGCCAGAGCGAGGTCTGGACGCCGGCGGCGACCGCCGTGGCCGCGACCGTGAGCGCCTGGGACAGTCGCTCGGGAGCTTCCGCGCCGCAGGTGACCTTCACGACCAGACGTCGTGCCACGGCTGCCTCCTCGGGTGGGGTACGTGCCACCGTAGTCTCGGTGCTGGGGTGCACGGTGCGGCTGCCGGGCGGGTCGACGACGCGCGGATACGATGCCCGCGTGGTGGAGACCGTCATGACCGCGATCCTTCTGCTGGTCGTCGTTGCCGTGGTCGCCGTCGCCGGCACCGTCGTCGTCCGCCTCTACCGCGGCTGACCCCGCCCGACCGAGAGGCCCGCCATGAGTTCGCCCGACGATGACGCAGCGCCGAAGCCGAGCCTGCCTGACCTCGGCTACCCGCTCGAGCTCGCCCACCTGTCGTGGCTCATCGGGTCGTGGGTCGGTGTCGGCCTCGGCCAGTACCCGACGATCGAGGACTTCCGGTTCGGGCAGGAGGTGACGTTCGCGACCGACGGTCGACCCTTCCTGTCGTACTGGAGCCGCAGCTGGGAGCTCGACGACGAGGGCAACAGGATCAAGCCGCGCGGCACCGAGTCCGGGTTCCTGCGTCCGCGGCCCGACAACGGCGTCGAGATGCTGCTCGCCCACCCCAGCGGCTTCGCCGAGGTGTGGGTCGGTCACGTGATCGTGGACGCGATCGAGAACGCCGTCATCACCGGTGCGCGCGCCGAGCTGCACACCGATGTCGTGGCGCGGACCGAGTCGGCCAAGGAGGTCACCGGTGGAACCCGTCTCTACGGCCTGCGCGAGGGCAACCTGCTCTGGACGTACGACATGGCAGCGGTCGGGCAGCCGCTCACCAACCACCTGGCGGCGCAGCTGAAGCGGGCCGGCACCTGATGCAGTCCACCGAGTGGGAGCAGCGGCTCAGGCGCGGCGGCTACCGGATCACGCCGCAGCGTCAGCTCGTGCTCGAGGCCGTCGAGCGGCTGCGGCACGGCACGCCCGAGGAGATCCTCGCCGAGGTGCAGCGCACGGCCTCCGGGGTCAACCTCTCGACGATCTACCGCAACCTCGAGGTCCTCGAAGAGGTCAACCTCGTCACGCACGCGCACATCGGGCACGGCGCACCGACCTACCACGCGGTCGACGACCACGTGCACATCCACCTCGTGTGCGACACCTGCGGCGCGGTGCAGAGCATCGGTGCCGCGATCGCCGAGGACTTCCTGGACGAGCTGCGGCGAACGACCGGATTCGTGACCGACATCAGCCACGTCGCCCTGCACGGCACCTGCGCCGACTGCAGTGCCAAGGGCGTCGGCACCGCCTGACCCTGCTCGTGTCGACGTATGCCGGGGAAGGATCCCGTGGAGCCCGTCGTTGAGGTGGTTGTGACCACCTACCGCAGCCCGCTGCTCGACCTGCCCGGCGCATGCCCGGCCCCCGAGGGGTCGCCGGACTCAGGCGTGCCCTGGCACTACGGCGACCCTCACGGCGAGCAGCGCCTGCTGGCCGCAGGGGAGGGCTGGGTCGACCTGTCGCACCGCGGGGTCATCTCGGTGACCGGCCCCGATCGCCTGACGTGGTTGCACTCGCTCACCACGCAGCACGTCGAGTCGTTGGCACCGGGCTCGTCCGCACTCGATCTCGTCCTCGACCCGCACGGCCGTGTCGAGCACGAGCTGCACCTGGTCGATGACGGCGAGACCACCTGGATCACGGTGGAGCCGACGTCGACCGCGCCGCTCGCTACCTATCTCGAGCGCATGCGCTTCATGCTGCGCGTCGAGGTGGCCGACCGCAGCGCCGAGTACGCCGTGGTCGCGGAACCTGTGCCCACGGCCCATGCGGCTTTGCCGACGTACGTCATCCCACGCGAGTTCGGCGTGCTGGTCGCAGGCGATGCCGCCTCGGAGAAGTACGTGCCCTTGCGGCCCGACGTCCTTGTCGGCCGTGAGGTCCTCGTGCCGCGTGCCGCCCTGCTCGAGTTCGTCGATGGACGTCGGGGTGCCGGCACCTGGGCGTGGGAGGCGCTGCGCGTCGCCGCCGGCGTGCCGCGGCTGGGGCTCGACACTGATCACCGCACGATCCCGCAGGAGCTGGGCTGGGTGCCCTCGGCCGTGCATCTGCAGAAGGGGTGCTACCGCGGCCAGGAGACTGTCGCGCGGGTGCACAACCTCGGGCGTCCGCCGCGTCGGCTCGTGCAGCTGCACCTCGACGGCAGCGCGGCGCGCACCCCTGTGCACGGTGACCCCGTGCTGCTCGAGGGCAGGGAGGTCGGGCGGATCACGTCAGTTGCCCTGCACTACGAGCTCGGCCCCGTGGCCCTCGCCGTCATCAAGCGGTCGGTGGCGCTCGACGCGCCGCTCGTGGTGGGTCCGGTCGACGCCGGTCCCGTGACAGCGACGCAGGAGACGGTCGTCACCGCCTGACGGCTGCCGGCTCAAGCGTCGTGACACCTGTCACGGGCCGGAAACGTCGAGGGCACCGCGTCTTTGGCATGCTGGGGGTCGGGCCGCGATCGCGCGGCCGGAGTTCGGGAGGAACACAGATGGTGCACGTGACGAAGGCGGTCATCCCCGCAGCAGGCCTCGGCACCCGGTTCCTGCCGGCGACCAAGGCGACGCCGAAGGAGATGCTCCCCGTCGTCGACACCCCCGCCATCGAGCTCGTGGTCCAGGAGGCGGCCAACGCCGGCCTCACCGATGTCCTGATGGTGACGGGCCGCAGCAAGCGCGCGCTCGAGGACCACTTCGACAGGGCAGCCGAGCTCGAGGCGACGCTCGAGGCGAAGGGCGACCACGAGAAGCTCGCCCTCGTGCGCCACAGCACCGACATGGCGACGGTCCACTACGTCCGCCAGGGCGAGCCGCGCGGCCTCGGCCACGCTGTGCTCTGCGCGGCACGGCACGTCGGACGCGAGCCCTTCGCCGTCCTCCTCGGCGACGACCTGATCGACCCGCGCGACCCGCTCCTGACCCGCATGGTCGATCTGCGCGAGCAGCACGGGGGCAGCGTCGTCGCGCTCATGGAGGTGCCGCGCTCGCAGATCCACCTCTACGGCTGCGCCGCGATCGAGGCCATCGGCGACGACCCCGACGTCGTGCGCATCACGGACCTCGTCGAGAAGCCGGCGACGGACGAGGCGCCGAGCCTGTACGCGGTCATCGGCCGCTACGTGCTCGACCCGCACGTGTTCGACATCCTTGAGCGCACCGAGCCCGGCCGAGGCGGCGAGATCCAGCTGACCGACGCCCTGCGCGTGCTCGCGTCGGACACCCCGGCGGCCATCGGTGGCGGTGTCATCGGAGTCGTGTTCCGAGGGCGTCGCTACGACACGGGCGACCGCCAGTCGTACCTCCAGGCCGTCGTGCGCCTCGCCGTCGAGCGCGAGGACCTGGGCCCGGAGTTCGCCGCATGGCTCAAGGAGTTCGTCCCCACCCTGCCCTGACCCAGCCTCCACCGCCGTGGCGTCCGGGGGGGG
>JBBQAY010000090.1:0-11580 GCA_038316965.1 Candidatus Nanopelagicales bacterium | reverse complement strand
TGCCATTCTGGTTGCAATTGCGCTCGATTCAGGGCCGTGCACGAGTGACCACGGAGGTCCACGCACCCCATCTGACCCGCGGCGATGCACTTGGAGGGCCGACGTGGAACCCGCCTTGGAGGCTCTCTTAATCCGCGGGTTGTAGGTTCAAGTCCTACGCGGCGTACTGGTGGAGAGGCCCGGTCTTCGGACCGGGCCTCTTCCTTGTGACCTGCGGCTTTGCTCGAGCAAGGCCGGGACTCGGTCCCGCCTGCGCGACGTCAGCCCGGGAGCATCCCGTAGGCGTACGTGGGTCGCACCCGCAGCACGAGGCGACGGTCGGCCACCATGGCGCGGCGGTAGTCGTCCCAGTCGGGGTGCTCGCCCGACACGGCGCGGTAGTAGTCGCACAGCTCGTCGACCGTGGCGTCGTTCGGGTCGGCGGCCACGGGCGAGAGGTCGGCCTCGCCCTCGAGCACGACGTACGACCAGAAGTCGTCGGCCTGCAGATGGAGCGATACCCGTGGGTCTCGCTGGAGGTTCTTGGTCTTGGCGCGGTCCGCGGTGAGCGAGATGCGCACCACCCCGTCGGCGTCGGTCCACTGGGAGACGTGCGAGCTCTGTGGCCGGCCGTCCTTCTTCAGCGTGATGAGCACACAGCGGCGGTGGGCGCGGGCGTAGTCCAGGGCGACAGCGAGCTCGGTCACGGGAGGCCTCTCGACGGGGACGGTGAAGGCCACGGTACGTCGGCCCCGCCGGCCCCGTGGCGCGTACGGCCGTACCGACCACCCGCCGGCCGCTCACCCGATCGAGTGGCCCGTCGCCGATGCTCAGCGTGCGGCGGGCTGGTTCTCAGCGTTCTCATACCCGGCAAAGGCAGTCTGAGTCAGTAACGTGCGCCAGAGTCGTGCCACGGCACGCTCCGACCGAGGAGAACTCATGCAGGACCAGGACCGGCCCGGCCTCACGCCTCCGCCCGAGGGCTCGTTGCCCGACGGGCTCGGCGCCACGGTCCAGGCGCCCGACGTCGTCTCCTCCGCGCCGCGCAGCCGCCGCATCGGCACGGGCGTCGTGATCGCGGCCGTCGGCATCAGCGCACTCGGTATCGCGGGCGCGACGTACGCAGCCGCCTCCGACCCGTCGCCGTCCCCGTCGGGCACGTCGTCCGAGGGCAGGCAGCAGGTGCCGGGCGTCGGCGACGGCGACAAGGACGGCGACCACGGCGGCTGGGGTCTGGGTGGTCCCGGCCCTGGCGGCCCAGGGCAAGGCGGCCCCGGGAAGGACGGCCCCCGGAAGGACGGCCCCGGGCGTGGTGACCACGGCCCGCGCGGTGGGTTCGGCGGCGCCCTGCACGGCACCTTCGTCGTCCCCGACAAGGACGGCACCGGCTACCAGACCGTGCAGATGCAGCACGGCACCGTCACCGCCGTGTCGGCCACCTCGATCTCGGTGAAGAGCGCCGACGGATTCACCGCGGCCTACGTCATCGACGCCGACACCAAGGTCAACCGTGACGGAGCCGCCGCCGACATCAAGGTCGACGCCGACGTGCTCGTCCGGGGCCTGGTCGAGGGCAGCACCGTGACCGCGAAGCGCGTGATCGACACCGCCGCCTTCGGCAAGGGCAGGGGCCCCGGGCCCGGCGACGCCGACGGCGACGGCCGCGGCGCCAAGGATTCCCCGACTAACGCCCCGAGTGCCTCGGCCTGAGGCATAGTGAGACTGAGGCCCTCGCGTCGCCCCCGTCGCGGGGGCCTCGCTATGCCCGGGCTCAGCCTCTGACCGGGCTCAGCCTCTGACCGGGCTCATCGCTCGGTGGCCGCGGCTGGGTCGAGCGGGTCGAGCACTGCCCAGATCATGGGCAGCTGCAACGGCATCCGTGCCCAGGCGATGAGGGCTGTGGTCGAGCCGAGACCGTCGGCGGCCGTGGCGTTGAGGGCGAACTGCAGGTTCGACGGCCAGACCGCGAGCAGCACCACGGCACTCGCCGGGCCGGCCCATCGACGACGGGTGACCAGGCCGTACGCGCAGGCCAGCTCGACCGCGCCGGCGACCAGGTTGACCGCGACCGGCGCCGGCATCCACGACGGCATGAACTGCTCGAACGCCGACGGCCGTACGACGTGCAGCACGCCGGAGGCCGTGAACAGGCCGGCCACGCCGAGGCGCAGCCCGCGGCGTACCCGCTGAGCCTTCGTCATGGCGCAGGCCAGGTCTCGGGGATCCCGTGTCCGCCGTCGACGACGAGCGTGGCCCCCGTGACGAACGACGACGACTCGTGCGCGAGGAAGAGCACCGCCGCGGCCACCTCCGCCGGGGTGCCGCTGCGCCCGATCGGGCCGGCCGAGGCCGCCGCGGCCTCGAACCCGAGCTGCGAGCCCGTCGCGATGTAGCCGGGTGCGACGACGTTCGACGTGATGCCGTCGCCGACGACCTCGAGCGCGAGGGCGCGAGCCAGGCCCACCTGTGCCGCCTTCGACGCGGTGTACGTCGCCTGCCGAGGCATGGCGTTGAGCGTGCCGGTCGTCGAGGCCACCGTGACGATCCGGCCGTATCCCGCAGCGCGCATCGACGGCACGGCCGCCCGGCACATGAGGAACGACGTACCGACGTTGCGCGACATGGCCGCATCCCAGTCGGCCAGCGTGAGGTCGACGACCTCGTGGTCGGCATCCCATCCCGCCGCCACCGAGGTCATGCCCGCGTTGTTGACGAGGATGTCGAGCCGTCCCCACCGGGTGAGCGCCGCCTCGACGAGAAGGGCGGCAGAGCCGTCAGCCGTGAGGTCGGCGACCACACCCACGGCGTCGTCGCCCAGCTCGGCGGCCCGCTCGAGCACGCGGTCGCTGGTGGCCCCGAGAACCACCCGCGCGCCTTCGGCGACGAGCGCGCGGGCGCACGCGAAGCCGATCCCGTCAGCGGAGCCCGCACCGGTGATCACCGCGACGCGGTCGTCGAACCTGCCCATGGCGCGACCTTCCTAGAGGTAGAGGCCCGGGGCGCCGTCGCCGCTGACGCGGTGGGCGGCAAGGGCATGGACGTCTCGTTCGCGCAGCAGCACGTACTCCGCGGCCTGGATCTCGACCTCGGGGTGGTCCTCAGGGTCGAACAGCACCTGGTCGCCGACCTCGATCGTGCGCACGTTGGGGCCGGTGGCCACGACACGTGCCCAGCTCAGGCGGCGTCCGACCTGTGCCGTGGCGGGGATGAGGATGCCGCCTCCGGAGCGGCGCTCGCCGTCCTCGTCGACCTTGACCAGCACGCGGTCGTGCAGCAGCTTGATCGGAACCGAGCCGTCGGGCAGCGGTCGGGTGTCTGGGGTGCTCACGCGGTGCAGGCTACGGGCCGCCGCCACCGCAGCGGCCATGGCCCTCGCTCAGGACGAGCGACGGCGGCTAATCCCGACGACGACCACGAGACCCACGACGACGCCGACGGCGATGAGGACGCGGTCGGGCTTGATGCCGCCGAACTCGTCCACGAACACGCCCTTGACCTTGGCCATCTGGCGGTTGACGACGTTCTTCGGAGCCACGTAGTCCTGGAGCTCGTCGATGCGGCCGGCGAGGCGGTCGCGGACGGAGTCGAGATCGGACTGGATCTCGGCCACGCTGCGCTGCGGCGGCTTGGCCGGCTTGTCGGCCTCGGCCGCTGCCTTCGCGTCGGCCACGGCGCTCGTGGCTGCGCCGGTTGCGGCTGCGGCCTTCTTCTCGACGGTGCCGGCCGTCTTCTTGGCGGTGGCAGCGGGCTTCTGCACGGCCTTGTCGGCCGTCTTGTCGACCGCGGCCGCGGCCTTCTCGGCGCCGGCGACGGTCTTCTGCGCGGCCTTGTCGGCGCCCTTCCCGACCGAGGCTGCCGCCTTCTCGACCGTGTCGGCCGCGGCAGATCCCGCGTCCTTGACTGCCTCGGTGGCCGACGACGCCGCTTCTGTCACGGCGTCGGCGGCCTTGTCTGCTGTGTCGCGCACGGAGGCGGCTGCGGAGTCGGTCACGGGCCGAGCCTACGCCGTACGGCGCAGGGCGTCGGCCCAGAACACCGATCAGACCCGGCTGGGCGCAGCTGCCGTGACGAGGCCGGTGGCGGAGGCGTCCGTGTGGTCGTCGAGACCCGCGGTGCGCCCGAGACCCTTCGCGCCCTTGGCGAGCAGCACGACCAGGAACACTGCCGCGTTGACGAGCACGATGGTGGTGCCCGACGGGATCTCGAGCTGGTACGAGAGGTACATCCCGACAGCGCCGGCCGCGGTGCCCAGCGCCGTGGCGATCCAGAGCATGCGTCCGAACGAGTCGGTGAGCATGCGCGCGACGACGGGCGGGATGACGAGCGTGGCCGCCACGAGCGTGACGCCGATGATCGAGAGCGTCGCCAGGATCGACATGGAGAGCACGACCATGAGGATCGTGTCCATGAGGCCGACGTTGACGCCGGACACCTTGGCGACCTCGGGGTCGAACGTGGAGAACAGCAGCTGCCGGTAGAGCACGGTGAAGATCGTGACGGTGCCGAGGAAGACTCCGCCGAGCAGCAGGAGGTCGCCGATGGAGACACCGTTGATGCTGCCGAACAGCAGGCTGTCGAACGCCGGCCCCTTGTTGCCGAACTTCGTCAGCAGCGCGACGCCCAGCGCGAAGGACGCAGTGGTGACGACACCGATCGCGGCGTCGGCACCGATGCGGTGACGACGGGTGACGGCGTTGATGGCGAGCGCCGACGCGAGGCCCCACAGCCCCGCGCCGAGCACGATCGGGATGCCGAGCAGCGGGGCGGCGGCGTAACCGCCGAAGATCGCGTGCGAGAGGCCGTGGCCGATGTAGCTCATCCCGCGCAGGGTGATGAACACGCCGATGAGCCCGCAGAGGCCACCAGCGAGCAGGGCAGCCACCAGGCCCTTGATGAAGAACTGGTACTGGAACGGGTCCAGCAGGGTCTCGAAGAGGCTCATGACGCGGCCGGCTTCACGGTGGTGTCGTCCATCGTGTCGACGACGACCGGGATGCCGAGGTGCTGCAGGATCTCCATCCGGGCGCCGAACACCTCCTCGACCACCGACGGCACGATCACCTCGGACGGCGGACCGCTGGCGATGACACGCTGGCGCAGCGCGAGCAGGTGAGGCAGGTGCGCCGCCATGCCGTTGAGGTCGTGCGTGGTGAGCACGATCGCGATGCCGTCCCGGTTGAGGTCGTCGAGCAGGTGCAGCACCTCGTGCCGCGTCTGGACGTCGACACCCGAGGTCGGCTCGTCGAGCAGCAGCATCTGCGGTCGGCGTACGAGGGCGCGCGCGAGGAACATGCGCTGCTGCTGGCCGCCGGACAGCTCGCGGATGTGGCGCTGCGCGAGATCGGCGATGCCGAGACGCTCGAGCACGTCGGCGACGTCGGCGCGCTCTGCCTTGGATGCGCGCGGGAACGGGCGACGAGCCGGACGCGACATGAGCACGCAGTCCTGCACCGTGACCGGGAAGTTCCAGTTGACCGTCTCGAGCTGGGGCACGTAGCTCATCGAGACGCCAGCCGCTCGGCTCACCGTGCCGCGCTGGGCCTTCTCGGTGCCGAGCAGCAGCTTGAGCAGCGTGGTCTTGCCCGAGCCGGACGGGCCGACGATCCCGGTGAACTGCCCCGGCATCACGGCGTACGAGACGTCGAGCAGGACGGGGTGGTGGCCGTAGCCGAAGGTGACGTGGGAGACGTCGACGAGCGGCGTGGTGGCGGAGATGCTCGGGAGACTCATTGGGGGTAGCTCGCCTTGTCAGGGGCGACGTCGGAGACGTCGACGGCGTCGAGCGCGGCGGTGGTTCCACCGAGCCCCGAGATCATCGTGCGGTAGTCGTAGCGCATGAGACCGAGCCACGAGTGCTCGGCGTCACCGGGTGCGGCCGGAAGGTCGTCGTCGCGCAGCGTGTCCTCGTACCGTGCGCCGGTCTCGGCCGCGATCTGCTCGAGCACCTTGGAGGGGAAGACCTCGGAGCCGAAGATGACAGGCACCTTCTCGGCCTTGATCTGGTCGACCAGCCGGGCGATCTCCTTGGGCTGCGGGTCCTCGAAGTTCGAGGGCTGCACCGCGCCGATCACCTTCCAGCCGTAGGTCTTGGCGAAGTAGGCGTAGGCATCGTGGTACGTCAGCAGCAGCAGGCTCCCCGCTGGCACCGTGGCCTGGTCGGCCTTGAGCGCGTCCGAGAGTGCGGTGGCCTTGATGACGAACGCGTCGTAGTTCTTCGTGTAGTAGGCGGCGTTGGCCGGATCCTTCGCCACGACGGTGTCCTTGATGACTCCGGCGTACTTGATCGCGTAGGTCGGGTCGGTCCACAGGTGCGGGTTCGGCTTGCCGTCCTCCTTCGGGAAGGAGAAGTCGTAGATGTACTCGGACTCCGGGAGCACCTTCTCGCCGATCTTCACGATCGTGGCGTTGGTGGAGTTCTGCTCGGCGAGCTGGAAGGTCGGCTCCTCGAGCTGCAGGCCGTTCACGAAGACGACGTCGGCCTTCTCCATGGTGGCCGCGACCTGCGGCGGGGGGTCGAACGTGTGCGAGTTGGTGCCCTCCGGCACGATCCCTATGACCTGTGCCCTGTCACCCACGATCGTGGCCGCGATCGAGGTGATGGGCGCGACGGTCGTGACGATCACGATGCCCGTGCCGCCGCCCGGCGACTCGGAGTCGGAGCCCGTGGACCCGCAGGCCGCCAGCAGCACGGAGCCTGCGACCGACACGGCCACGAGAGCCGCGCGGGACGTGCGTGCGGAGCGGAAGATCACCAGCAGAGCCTAACGTCGACGACGACTAAGTGCGAATTGTTTGCAACAAGCAGGGGTGTGCATCTAGGTCTCCACCCTCTGTCAGTTCGAAGCCAGGCGCACCTCGGATTGGGTGACGAACCCGTGACATCGCGTCGTCGCTACGCTCGGTGGACGCCGTCAGAACCCGAGGAGAGCCCGTGACCGCCCGTCTTGAGCCCGGCGACACCGCACCCCCGCTCGGCCTGCCCGACGACACCGGGGTCGTGCACGACTGGGCGACACACAAGGGCGAGCGCGTCGTGCTGTACGTGTACCCCGCCGCCATGACGCCGGGGTGCACGAAGCAGGCCTGCGACTTCCGAGACTCGCTCGACTCCCTGGCCGCGGCCGGCATCACCGTGCTCGGCCTGTCGCCCGACAAGCCCGACAAGCTCGCGACCTTCCGCGAACGCGACAGCCTCACGTTCGCGTTGCTCTCGGACCCGTCCAAGGACGTGCTGACGGCGTACGGCGCCTACGGCGAGAAGAAGCTGTACGGCAAGGTCGTCACGGGCGTCATCCGCTCGACCTTCGTGGTGAAGGTCGACGGGCGCGGCAAGGCCGTGATCGAGCGCGCCTTCTACAACGTCAAGGCCACCGGGCACGTGGCGAAGCTGCGCAAAGACCTAGGCGTCTGACCCCTTCGCTGAGACTGATCAATCCGTCGCTTCCCGGCCCGGGAAACGACGGATTGATCAGTCTCAGCGCTGGGGGTCAGGACTCGACCGGGTATCCCGACATGACCCAGGCCTGGGTGCCCCCGGCGACGTTGACGACGTCGTAGCCCTGGGGCTCGAGCCATGCGGCCACCTGGCCCGACCGACCGCCGACCGCGCACACCACGTACACGGTGCGATCGCTCGGAATGTCCTGCAGCCGCACCGGCACGGTGTGCATCGGGACGAGGACGGCGCCCGGCACGCGGCCGGCGGCGTACTCCTCGGGGTTGCGGACGTCGATCAGCGGGATCGTGGGGTCGGCGTCGAGGATCGCGGCAAGCTCCGCGACGGAGACTTCGGCGGGCACGGGCGCTCCCAGGGCGTCGGGTCAGGTGCCCGCAGCCTACGGGCCGACGATCACGCGAGCGACGCCCGCACCGGGCCGTGGGCTAGGCCAGCGAGAGGAACAGCTTCTCGAGGCGCGCGCGGTCGAGCGCCGGAGTCTCGCCCTTGCTCTCGGCCTCGAGGCACATCTCGAGCCCGCAGGCCACGACCGCGAACGCAGCACGGTCGACGGCCTTGGACGCCGCCGAGAGCTGGGTGACGACGTCGGCGCAGTCTCGGTCGGACTCGATCATGGCGATCACGCCGTCGAGCTGTCCGCGGGCCCGCTTGAGCCGTGCGATGACGGCCTTGGCGGCCTCGGGGTGCATCGATGCGCTGGGGGTGCCGGTCATGTCGGTCACGATGCCATCACCGGGGCCTCTCGGCGCGGCACGTCGGTCGAGCCACGCTGGAGAACCAGGCTCGGCCTCTGCGCGCGCAGCGTCTGCAGGCCTCCGTCGAGGCTCGCGGAGTCGAAGCCGTTCTGCGCCAGGACGCGGTGCGCGAGGTACGAGCGGAAGCCGCTGGCGCACAGCACACGGACCGGGCGGCCCGCCGCCACCGTGCGCACCTCCTCGACGTGCTCGCGAAGCTCGGTGTGCGCGACGTTGAGCGAGCCGGGCAGGTGGCCCGACTCGAACTCGACAGCGGACCGGACGTCGAGCAGCAGGACGTCGTGGCCGAAGCCGTCCAGGTCGTCGGCGCTCCACGCCCTGAGCGTGCCGTCGAGGATGTTCTGGGCCATGAACCCCGCCATGTTGACCGGGTCCTTGGCACTGCCGAACGGCGGTGCGTACGCGAGCTCGAGCTCGGCGAGGTCATCGACCGTCATTTCTGCGCGCAGGGCCGTGGCGATGACGTCGATGCGCTTGTCGACGCCGTCCTTGCCGACGGCCTGGGCACCGAGCACACGCCCCTCGGGCGTGAACAGCAGCATCAGGTGCACGGGCTTCGCGCCCGGGTAGTAGCCGGCATGGCTCCCCGGGTGGAGATGGACGACGAGGTGCTCGACACCGGCCGCCGTGAGTCGGCGCGACGTCGGACCAGTGACAGCCGCAGTGAGGCCGAAGACCTTCACGACGGCGGTGCCGAGCACGGGCTTGGACACGCGCGCCCGACCCACGATCGAGTCGGCGGCGGTGCGGCCCTGGCGGTTGGCCGGGCCGGCGAGGGGGACGACGCCGGGCACGCCCGTCACGGCGTCGATCACCTGGATCGCGTCGCCGACGGCCCAGATGCTCGGGTCGCTGGTGCGCTGGTCGGTGGTGACCACGACTGCGCCGCGGTCGGACAGCTCGAGGCCTGCGTCGCGTGCGAGCGCGGTGGAGGGCTTCACGCCCACGCCGAGGAGGACGACGTCGGCCGGCAGGCGCGACCCGTCGGCCAGGACGACGTCGACCGGGTGGTCGGTGGACGACTCCTCGACGGCGACGAAGCCGGTGCCGGTGCGCACGTCGACCTTGTGTGCGCGGAGCTCGGACTCGACCAGGGCAGCCATCTCGGCGTCGATCGCGGGGAGGACCTGCGGCGCCATCTCGACGAGAGTGACGTCGAGCCCGCGGCGGCGGAACGCCTCGACGGTCTCGAGGCCGATGAAGCCGGCGCCGATGACGACCGCCTTCTGCGCTCCGGCGGCGAGCATCGCCCGGAGCACGTCGGCGTCGGGAACGGTGCGCAGCGTGCGCACCTGCGGCCGGTCCAGGCCGGGCAACGGCGGCACGATCGGGTCGGCGCCGGTCGCGAGTACGAGCGAGTCGTACGGCAGCACGACGTCGACGTCGTGCACGAGGTCGCGCGCGGTCACGGTCTTGCCGGCACGGTCGATGGAGCGGACGTCGTGGTGCACGCGCACGTCGAGGTCGAGCGAGGCGTGGAGCGACTCGGGGTCGTGCAGGATCAGGGCGTCGCGGTGCGGGATCTCACCGCCCACGTGATACGGCAGGCCGCAGTTCGCGAACGACACCTCGCCGCCGCGCTCGAGCACCACGATCTGGGCCGTCTCGTCGAGCCGGCGCAGTCGAGCCGCCGCGCTCATCCCGCCGGCGACCCCGCCGACGACCACAACACGTCGCATGACACTGCTCCTCGCACTGGTCCGTACTGCTACCACGTTATACCCCTAGGGGTATATTCCCCGGGGATGGTCGGCAGGTGAGACCACGCTCACACCGGCCGCGTGACACGCTCGGCCCGTGCGACGCAGCTGGCTCACCCGCAACCTCGTGGTGCTGACGCTCGTCTCACTCACCCAGGATGCCGCGAGCGAGCTGCTCTACCCTCTGCTTCCCCTGCTGGTGACGGGCATCCTCGCTGCGCCACCGGTCGTGCTCGGCATCGTCGAGGGTGCGGCCGAGGCCGCTGCGGGCATCTCGAAGTACGTCGCCGGCCGCTGGTCGGACGGGCGCCGACGCCTCCCCTTCGTCACGACCGGCTATGCGCTCGCCGCCCTGGGCAAGGTGCTGGTGGCCGCGGCCGCTGTGTGGCCCATGGTTCTCGTCGGGCGTGTGGTCGACCGCTTGGGCAAGGGCGTGCGGTCGGCACCGCGCGACGCGCTCATAGCCTCGTCCGTCCCGCGTGAGCACCTCGGTCGCGCGTTCGGCTTCCACCGCACCGGC
Source organism: Candidatus Nanopelagicales bacterium (assembly GCA_038316965.1). Classification (GTDB taxonomy): domain Bacteria; phylum Actinomycetota; class Actinomycetes; order S36-B12; family CAIYMF01; genus Longivirga. The sequence continues at coordinate 1,170 of JBBQAY010000090.1, read as the reverse complement.
GACACCCTCGGCGCGGTGATCGGCCCGCTCATCGCGCTCGCCGGGCTAGCCCTGCTCGACGGCGACGTACGCGCGCTGCTGTGGTGGGCGGTCGTTCCAGCGGTGCTGTCGGTCCTGCTCACGCTGCTGGTGCGCGAGCGTCGTACGCCGGACGCCGAGGACGCCGTGACGCCCACGACGGACGACGGCGATCCCGGGGCGACGACGCCGGAGGGCGAAGGCGGCGAGACCGCGCAACAGCTTCCCGCTGTGGAGCCTGCACCCGTCCCGAGGAGCCCGCTTCCCCGATCGTTCTGGCGGGTGGTCGTCGTCCTCGTGGCGATCGCCGTCGTGAACTTCCCGGATGCGTTGCTGCTGCTGCGCATCTCCGACCTCGGCTACTCCACCACCGAGGTGGTGCTCGCCTACGTCGTCTACAACGTCGTCTACACGCTGTTCTCGTACCCGGCCGGCGCCTTGTCGGACCGGCTCCCCCGGCCGCTCGTCTACGGCATCGGGCTCGTCGCGTTCGGCGTCGCGTACGGCGGGCTCGCGCTCGTCGACAAGGGCCCGTGGGTGTGGGTGCTGGTGGGCGTGTACGGCCTGTTCCCCGCGCTGACCGACGGAGTCGGCAAGGCCTGGATCTCGACTCTGGTCGGCGACGAGCACCGCGGTCGGGCACAGGGGGTGTTCCAGTCGCTGTCCAACGGCGCGGTCTTCCTCGCCGGGCTCTGGGCTGGCCTTGCCTGGGCCCTCGGCCCCGGAGGCGGCGAGGTGCCGCTGCTGGTGTCCGGCACCGTCGGGCTCCTGGCCGGCGTGGTGCTCGTCGTCGGCCGCCATCGCGTCACCGGCGTACCGCAGCCGCTCGCCTAGGCTGGCCCCCACGCGGACGTGGTGGAATTGGCAGACACGCAGGATTTAGGTTCCTGTGCTCTCGAGCATGCGGGTTCAAGTCCCGCCGTCCGCACTCTCGCTCCCTGGCGCCTCCAAGCTCCGGGCTCCTTCGTCGCCCTCCGCGTCGGCGCACCCCGCGCCGGGCGCGGCTCTTCGGCGAGCCTCGTTCCTCGGCCCGCCTCGACCCGCGCGAACCCGGCGGCGCGGGGTACTGCAGGTCGAACACTGAGCGGCGGCGCCGGGGCGGTGGGCAACCCGCCGACGCGGCGTCTGCATGTTCGACCTGCCCTACCCGGG
>JBBQAY010000089.1:0-11647 GCA_038316965.1 Candidatus Nanopelagicales bacterium | reverse complement strand
ACCGCTGCCCATCCGGCACTCGCTATCACGCGGCGCGGGTCACTGGGGGTCGGATCGCGTCGTATACAGCGCGTCTCGACCCCCAGTGCGCGGACCGACGTGCACCGCTACCGATCGCTGCTCTGCGTCACTGATCTGGCTGAGGTCTATCCACAGCCTGTGGACGATGGATCGCCGTAAGTCGTTGGAAATAGTCAGGTTTCGGCGTTGTCAGGGGTTGCGTGTCTAATAGGACGCATGTACGATCGCGGTATGGAATCCACCCCCGGCACCGGCGAGGTCACCGACCTCGCGGGCGGTTCGCTGGGTGAGGACCTCGCGCAGGCCGAGCAGCTGTTCGCCCGGCTCGGGGCGCGGCTGGCAGCCGGTGAGCACCGGTCCCTGGACGGCGTGGAGCAGGTGCGACTGGTGTCGGTGCTCAACCGTGCCGGGGGTCTGGGCGAGGCCGGTGAAGCGGTCCTGATCCACGCTGCGCATCAGTCGGGGGATCTGGCTCGCTCGGGGTTCTTCTCCGTCAAGCGGTTCTACGTCGACGACCTCGGCGTCTCCACCGCCCACGCCGGCCGGGTCGCCAAGCTCGGGCGGGCGCTAGAGAAGTACCCCCGGATCCGGGTCGGGGTCCTCGCCGGCCGGATCTGTCCCGACGCCGCGCGCGCCGCCGCCGATGGGATCAACACTGCGACGTCGGACCTGCGCGGGTCCGCGCGCACCGACGCGCAGGCCCGGGGCGAGGCGATCATCCTCGCGGTGTGCCAGACCGGCACGACGCGGGATGTGGAGAAGGTCGCGGCGTCGCTGATCTTCCACCTCGACCCCGAGGCCGCCGCCCGCAAGGCCCTGGAAGCACTCGAGCAGCGCGAGGTCCGCGTCGGCACGATCGGGGCGACCGCGGTGGTTCGGATGGTGCTCGATGCGATGACCGCCGCACGGCTCGTCGAGGTGCTCGAAGCCAGGGTGGACCAGTGGTTCCGCACCGTCAGCCTCCCCGAGGAAGAGCAGTCGACGGGGGATGCGGACGAGGATGAGCGCCGCCGGTCCCTGGCCCGGCCGAGGTTGCTGGCGGAGGCGTTCGCGGAGCTGGTGGGGGAGATGCTGGTCGACGCCGGCACCCGGCACGGGAACCCGGCCAACGTGACGGTGCTGACCTCCGCCGACGTCCACTCCGCGGGCGGGCCGGGGGAGCTCCTGGTCCCCGGCCGAGACCCCGTCCCCGTCCCCGCGGAAGTCGTGGAAGAGACGTTGTGCGATGCCACCGTCACCGACATCCACGTCCACGGCCTGCATGCCGACCGGTCCTCCCTCGGTCAGATCGCCCGCTCGGACCGGCGCGTCCGTGAAGCCGCCGCGACCGTGCACCCCGACGACCTCGCGGCCCACGACACCGACGCCGACGCCCCCGGCGACCCGCACGACCTCACCGGCCATTGCGCGCACGTGCACTGCGTCGCCCGCCGCTCCCGGTCCGCGACCCGTGACCAGCGCGCCGCGTTGGCGGTGCGGGACCGGCACTGCCGGTTCCACGGCTGCAAGGTCGACGCCAGTCGTTGCATCGCCCACCACGTGAAGGAGTGGGAGCACGGCGGCGCGACCTGCCTGTCCAACCTGGTCCTGGTCTGCCCGCGGCACCACGGCCTCGTGCACCGCGCGAAGTGGCGGATCATCGCCGACCCCGGACTCGATCCCGGTCATCCCGAACGGTGGCGGTTCCACCCACCCGACACCGGCTACGTCGGACGCGACGGCGCCCTCCTGGCCGAACGACTGCGACGAGGCCAACCACCCCAACCACCACCACACAGTTCGGCCGCCTGACGAGAGCGGCCGCCCGCACCGAACCTCCGAACCCGACGCCAGCACCAGGCGATCGGGCCGGAGGCATGTCGGGGGCCGCGGCTACGGTCGCCGCATGACGTACGCCGCAGCCGACCGCATCGATCCGCCCCTCGCTGCCGACGAGGCCGCGACGCTGACCGGGTTCCTCGACTTCCAGCGCAACACCCTGCGCTGGAAGTGCTCGGGGCTCACTGCCGATCAGCTCGCCGCCTCGCTCGCGCCCTCGATCGTGACCCTCGGCGGCCTGCTCAAGCACATGGCCGTCGTCGAGGCCGGCTGGCTCAACCAGACCTTCGCCGGCGGGGTCGCGCGACCGAGCTGGCTCGACGAGGTCGATCCCGACGACGACAGCTGGTCGTTCACCACGGCGGCGGGCGCCTCGCCCGAGCAGCTGTTCGGCTGGTTGGACGAGTCGGTCGCCGTGTCCGACCGCGTCGTCGCCGACGCCGTCGCGAGCCCCGACGGGCTCGGCTCGCTGTCGGTGCAGGCGCAGGAGGACGGGCAGCACTACTCGCTGCGCTGGATCCTCTGCCATCTGGTCGAGGAGTACGCCCGGCACAACGGCCACGCCGACCTCATCCGCGAGTCGATCGATGGCCTGACTGGCGAGTAGCGCGTGGTGTCACCGGTTCCGGGCCTCCACTGCTGCGGCGACGACCTCGGCGTCCGCGGGCGCCGTCCCACCGACGAACACCTCGTGCACCTGCACGGCCAGCACTGCGAGAGCCGTCGGGTGCGGCGGCCGGACGTCCTCGGGAAGCAGGTCGGGGTGCGTGCCGAGCCAGCGCGCTGCCGCCATCACGGCCTCGTGCGCGGCCACGTCTGCGTCAGAGGGATGGTCGAACGACCACAGCGTCGCGCGCTCGGCGACGGCGGGCTTGTCGGCCGCCACTCCTGCTGCGGGGAACACCCGGCAGTCGTACGTGCGGCACGTCATCGGCCGCTCGGCGTAGATCGTGCAGCCACGCTCGCCGAGCATCGGGCAGCGGCCCCGCGAGTCGTACGGCAGCAGGTGAGAGCCGGGGAGGAACGGTGCTGGGAAGAGGAGCTCGGCCGGGATCACCGCGCGCGCAGCTGAGTCCTCTGGCGTGACGAGCACGAACTGCGACGACGTGCAGCACCCGGTGCACGAGCCGCAGGGCACATCGGACTCGCCCTCGCCGCGCAGGGCCGGGCCGATCGTGCCGAGCCACACGGTGAACGTGCCCGCGGGCACCCGGGTCACGTCGCGCCGTTCCAGACCGGAGCCTTCCCCGACCACGTCACCGACCGAGTGGCGCACTCCTGCGCGGACAGTGCGGAGTCGAGCCGCCGCTGGACCGTCGAGGCAGCGGCGAGTGCCGCCCACTGCCCTGCCAGCCGGTCCTCGACGAGCGCCGCGAGCTTGGTCGCCGTGGCGGGGTCCTCGACCTCGAACGGCGGGGTGTACGCCGGTGCTGCCGCGCGCGGTGTGCCGCCGAGCACCAGGATCCGCGCGCGCAGCACGTCGCGGTGTCCGCGGTGGGCGGCCATCGCATCGAGCGCCCGTGCGGCCCCTTCGGAGTCGAGGCGTGCGGCCACGAGGCCGTAGGCATAGACGGCGGCGTCGGTGCCGTCGAGAACGTCGTCGAGCCGCTCGAGCTCGGCGCCCGGAACGGCGCTGGCAGTCACGGCGCGATCCTCGTCAGGGCCTCGGCGGCACCGGCACAGCCGGCGCCGGCTAGGGCCACGATCCGCGCGAGCTCGGGGTCGACGGCCCGCACGCACTGGGTGGCGCGCTCGGCCGCTGCCGACTGCTCGGCGTCGCGCAGGGCTGCCAGGATCCCGTCCTTGCTCGCGGGCAGGGTCGGTACCGCGGTAGCGGTCGGTGAGACCGACGGCGATGCCGATCCGCTGGCGGCGGACTCCGTCGCCAGCGCGCTGGGCGCGAGCGTGGCGAGCTGGTCCGGGTCGATCGCCTGTCGGTAGGCCTGGTGCCTCGCGCCGATGCCGGTGACCAGCGGCGCCGCGGTGCCGCTCAGCTTCGCGGTGGCGGCTGCGTACAGCACGACCAGCTCTGACTCCGACCGGCCGATCTCGGCACGGAGTGCGCGGTCAGGGTCTTCGGGGCCGCCCGGGTCGGTGGGCGCGGGCTGTCCGTCGCCGGAGGTGCACGCCGCGAGCACGGGTGCGAGGAGCAGCCCGCCGCCGACGGCTGCGGACCAGCGCAGCGCATCGCGTCGGGACAGGTTCGGCACGTCCCGACCCTCTCACGGGTGGTCGGGCCGGCCCGAGCGGGATCGACGGGTCAGGACCGACACGCGTCGCAGGTAGGCTGGTCACTTCGCCGCATGGATCGATCGCGCGATGGCTCGTACAACTGCACGCACAACAGGACCCGACAACAGCACAGCCCGACCGCGCCCAGCGCGACCGTCGGGCGCCAGGAGGCCACCGTGGCTGCTCAGCCGCCTCGTCCCGCGAAGGGCCGCCCCCAGGGTGGCCCCCGTCGCCCGGATCCAGCTCGCCGCGACGCGCAGGTGCAGAAGGTCACCGCACTCCTGGAGCCTGCGGTTCAGTCCACCGGCCTCGACCTCGAGGACATCGAGATCCGTGCTGTCGGTCGCCGCATCGTCGTCCGCGTGCTGGTCGACTCCGAGACCGGCGTCAGTCTCGACCAGGTGGCCGCCGCCTCCACCGCCGTTGCGGAGGCCCTCGACGGGGACGACCCGTTCGGCGACGAGCCCTACACGCTCGAGGTGTCCTCGCCCGGCGTCGAACGTCCGCTCACCCTGCCCCGCCACTGGCGTCGCAGCATCGGACGCCTCGTCGCGGTGACGACCACGCGGCACGAGCAGGTCGTCGGTCGAATCGGGGCTGTGACCGACGACGAGGTCGAGCTCGAGATCGATACGAAGGGCCGCACGAGCCGCCGCACGATCGCGTTGGTCGACGTCGCCCGCGCCGTCGTGCAGGTGGAGTTCAGCCGCAAGGGCGATCCCGATGCCGACCCGGCCGTCGACGGCGACGCAGACCACGACGACCACGCAGACAGCGACGAAGGCAGCGACGACAGCGAGCGCCCTGAGCTCGACGACGAGGACGAGGAGGTCTGACGTGGACATCGACGTCAGCGCACTGAGGGCACTCGTGCGCGAGAAGGAGCTGTCGTACGAGCTCATCGTCGAGACGCTGGAGCAGGCGATGCTCCTCGCGTACCTCAAGACCGAGGGATCGGCGTCGCGCGCCCGTGTCGACGTCGACCGCAAGTCCGGCCACGTCACCGTGTGGGCACGCGAGGACGACGTCGACGGCGTCCCGGGGCGCGAGTACGACGACACGCCCGACGGCTTCGGCCGCGTGGCGGCCACGACCGCGCGCCAGGTCATCCTGCAGCGCCTGCGCGAGGCTGAGGACGACCAGATGTTCGGCGAGTTCGCCGGCACCGAGGGCGACCTCGTGTCGGGGATCGTCCAGCAGGGCAGCGACCCGCGGCTGGTGTTCGTCGACCTCGGCAAGATCGAGGCCGTGCTGCCTCCCCAGGAGCAGGTGCCGGGGGAGAAGTACGTCCACGGCACCCGCCTGAAGTGCCACGTGGTGCAGGTGTCGCGTACGCCGAAGGGGCCGCGCGTGACGGTGTCGCGCACCCACCCCAACCTGGTGCGTGCGCTGTTCGCGCTCGAGGTCCCCGAGATCGCCGACGGATCGGTGCAGATCGGGGCCATCGCCCGCGAGGCGGGGCACCGCACCAAGATGGCCGTCTACTCGACCGTGCCGGGCCTGAACGCCAAGGGGGCCTGCATCGGGCCGATGGGTGCTCGCGTCCGCGCCGTCATGGCCGAGCTCCACGGCGAGAAGATCGACATCGTCGACTGGTCCGACGACCCTGCCGAGATGGTCGGCAACGCCCTGTCGCCGGCGCGTGTCACGTCCGTGATGGTCGTCGATGCGGCCGCGAGATCGGCACGGGTGATCGTGCCGGACTACCAGCTGAGCCTGGCGATCGGTCGCGAGGGCCAGAACGCGCGCCTCGCCGCCCGCCTGACGGGCTGGCGCATCGACATCCGCCCTGACACGGCTGCTGCAGGTGACGAGAGTATGGGCGGGCAGGGCGACTCCGGACCCGAGGCGTGATCGGCGAGCCGGGCGGAGGGGTAGACTGGCCCGCGATCGGTAGCCCGGTCCCCCCTGTTGCCGCCGCGAGCGGTGCGGGCGCGCCCTCCCACGGGCGTCGCACCTCGGTGCGCACGTGCGTGGGATGCCGGGGGCAGGGTGGCCGTTCCGATCTGATGCGCGTGGTCGTGGTGGAGGGGCTCCTGGTCCCTGATCCGCGGGCTCGCGCCGCCGGACGAGGCGCCTGGTTGCACCCTGACCTGGCGTGTCTCGACCTCGCCGAGCGACGGCGGGCGCTGCCGCGGGCCCTCCGGGTCCCTGGGCCGCTCGACGCCACCACGGTCAGGGCCGAGATCGACCGGCGAGCGGCAGGCGCACGCGCAGGCAGCACGAGCAGCACCACGAGCACTGACCAGAACTGACCACTGTCCACCCACGATCGGGAGCAGAACAGGACATGAGCACCCGATGAACGCCCAGCGATGAGCGTGTCCGTGCACGTCTGAGTGGTCCGGTACGAACCCGTCCCGGACCAAAGAGCAGGAGAACTGTGTCGAAGGTCCGGGTCTACGAGCTTGCCAAGGAGCTCGGAGTCGAGAGCAAGGCCGTCGTGGCCAAGCTCCAGGAGATGGGTGAGTTCGTCCGATCGGCGAGCTCCACCATCGAGGCGCCGGTGGTCCGGCGTCTTCGGGAGGCGTTCCCCGCCGCCCCTGCGGCGCCTGCCAAGGCGCCCGCACGCCCCAAGCCGGCTCCGGCGGCTCCCGCCGCTCCGGCGGCCCCCGAGGTGCAGGCCCCCGCGGCCGTCGCAGCTCCGGCCGCCCCGGCTCCGGCACCCGCCCCCGCAGCTCCGAGCGCACCGGTCCCGGCCGCTCCGGCGGCCCCCGAGGTGCAGGCTCCCGCAGCCTCCGCCGTCCCGGGCCCTGCCGCGCCCAAGGCGCCGCGTCCGGGCAACAACCCGTTCATGGACCGCAGCGCCGAGGTGCCTCCGCGCCCCGCCGCGCCTGCGGCTCCCGGCTCGGCGCCTGGCGCTCCGCGTCCGGCCCGTCCCGGCAACAACCCCTTCACGGACCGTTCCGGCGCGGTCGAGGGCGCTCCGCGTCCCGTCCCGCGCCCTGGCGGCGTCGCCGGTGCCCCGCGCCCCAACCCGGGCATGATGCCGGGCCAGCGCCCGGGTCGTCCGGCAGGCCCCGGCGGTCCCGGTGCACGTCCCGGTGGTCCGGGTGCGCGTCCGGCTGGTCCGGGTGCCCGTCCGGGTGGTCCCGGCGGCGCAGCAGGTCGTCCCGGTGGCGGAGGCGGCGGCTTCGGCGGTCGTCCCGGTGGCGGTGGCGCTCCCGGTGGTGGCGGCGGCTTCGCCGGTAGTCCCGGTGGCGGTGGTGCTCCCGGCGGTGGCGGCGGCTTCGGCGGTCGTCCCGGTGCCGGTGGTCGTGGCACCACGGCCGGCGCATTCGGTCGTCCGGGTGGCAAGCCCGCGCGCGGTCGCAAGTCCAAGCGTGCGAAGCGCCAGGAGTTCGACAACATGTCGGCGCCGTCCATGGGCGGCGAGATCCGTCCCATGGGCCAGGGCCAGACCATCCGTCTGGCGCGTGGCTCGTCGCTCACCGACTTCAGCGAGAAGGTGGGCGTGCCCGCGGGCGTGCTCGTCACCGTGATGTTCAAGCTCGGCGAGATGGTGACTGCGACCCAGTCGCTGTCCGACGACACGCTGGCCCTGCTCGGCACCGAGCTCAACTTCGACGTCCAGGTCATCAGCCCCGAGGACGAGGACCGCGAGCTGCTCGAGCGCTACGACCTCGAGTTCGGCGAGGACGAGGGTGACGATTCCGATCTCGTCGCGCGTCCGCCGGTCGTCACGGTCATGGGCCACGTCGACCACGGAAAGACCCGACTGCTCGACGCGATCCGCAAGACGAACGTGATGGGCAAGGAGGCCGGTGGCATCACGCAGCACATCGGTGCCTACCAGGTGGTTGCCCGGGCCGATACTGACCAGCCGAGAGCGATCACGTTCATCGACACGCCGGGTCACGAGGCGTTCACCGCCATGCGTGCCCGTGGTGCCCAGGTCACCGACATCGCGATCCTGGTCGTGGCGGCGGACGACGGCGTGAAGCCGCAGACGATCGAGGCGCTCAACCACGCCAAGGCCGCCGACGTGCCGATCGTGGTCGCCGTCAACAAGATCGACAAGGAAGGCGCGGACCCGGCCAAGGTGCGCGGCCAGCTCACCGAGTACGGCCTCGTCCCCGAGGAGTACGGCGGCGACACGATGTTCGTCGACGTCTCCGCCAAGGGCGGGATCGGCATCGACGAGCTGCTCGAGGCGCTCCTGCTCACCGCCGACGCGGCCCTGGACCTGCGGGCCAACCCGCACCAGGACGCGCAGGGTGTGTCGATCGAGGCCCACCTCGACCGTGGCCGTGGCCCGGTCGCGACGGTGCTCGTCCAGCGCGGCACGCTGCGCCCCGGCGACTCCATCGTGGTCGGCGACGCCTACGGCCGCGTGCGCGCCATGCTCGACGAGCACGGCAACACGCTCGAGGAGGCGCTGCCGGCGCGTCCGGTGCAGGTGCTCGGCCTCACGGCCGTCCCCGGTGCCGGCGACAACATGCTGGTGGTCGAGGACGACCGCACTGCTCGCCAGATCGCCCAGACCCGTGCGGCGCGCGAGCGCAACGCGGCCCTGGCCCAGGCGCGCGGTCGCCGTACTCTCGAGGACTTCCTCAAGTCTCTCTAGCGCGGCGAGGTCGAGGAGCTCAAGCTCATCCTCAAGGGCGACGTGTCCGGCTCGGTCGAGGCGCTGGAGAGCGCCCTCGTCGCGCTCGACATCAGCGAAGAGGTCAGCCTGCGCGTCATCGACCGCGGTGTCGGTGCCATCACGCAGAACGACGTCAACCTGGCCGTCGCGTCCGACGCCGTCATCATCGGCTTCAACGTCCGCCCGGCCGAGCGCGTGCAGGAGATCATCGACCGCGAGCGTGTCGATGTCCGGTACTACTCGGTCATCTACCAGGCGATCGACGACGTAGAGGCGGCCCTCAAGGGCCTGCTCAAGCCGGTGTACGAGGAGGTGGCTCTCGGCACCGCCGAGATCCGCGAGGTCTACCGCTCGAGCAAGTTCGGCAACATCGCCGGCTCGCTCGTGCGCACGGGCCTCATCCGCCGCAACGCCAAGGCGCGCCTGCTGCGCGACGGCGCGGTCGTGGCGGACAACCTCACCATCGAGTCGCTGAAGCGGTTCAAGGACGACGCCACCGAGGTCCGTGAGGGCTTCGAGTGCGGTATCGGCCTCGGCTCGTTCAACGACGTCAAGGTCGACGACATCATCGAGACCTTCGAGATGCGCGAGAAGCCGCGCGTCTGACGCCGGTGATCGACCTCAGGAGGACGTCGTGTTCGTGGGTTCCCTCGAGTGCGACGTCCTCCTGGGGGATGTCAGGTCGTTGAAGCAGAAGCGGAGCCTCGTCCGTCCGGTCGTGGCCGAGCTGAAGCGGCGGCTCGAGGTCAGCGCGGCCGAGGTCGGTCATCACGACCTCCACCGCCGCGCGGTCCTCGGTGTTGCGGTCGTCGCAGCGGACGCCGCGCACTGCACGGAGGTTCTCGACGACGCCGAGAGGCTGATCGCGAGCCGGCCCGAGCTCGAGCTGCTGAGCGTGCGCCGCGCGCTGCGCAGCTCGGACGACTGATCTGCACGTCGCACCACCCGCACGCGTTCCAGGACCAGGCCCACGGGCCGCACGAGAGGATCCACCCATGGCCGACCCCGCCCGCGCCCGCAAGCTCGCGGACCGCATCAAGGTGATCGTCGCGGAGATGCTGGAGCAGCGCATCAAGGACCCGCGCGTCGGGTTCCTCACCGTCACCGACGCCCGGGTCACGGGCGACCTCCACGAAGCCACCGTGTACTACACGGTCTACGGCTCGGACGAGGACAAGGCGGGCACCGCCGCCGCGCTCGAGAGCGCGAAGGGCGTGCTGCGCAGCGAGATCGGCCGCCAGACCGGCGTCCGGTTCACCCCGACCCTCACCTTCGTCGCGGACGCGGTGCCGGAGAACGCCGCGGCGATCGAGGACCTCCTGCAGGTGGCCGCTGCGGCCGACGCCGAGGTGCACGAGAAGGCCGCCGCCGCGCAGTACGCCGGCGAGGCCGATCCGTACAAGAAGCCCCGCGACCTCGAGGACGATCTTGAGGACGACGAGGACGACGACGAGCTCCCCCTGACGATCGAGGACGATCTCGAGGAGAGCCTCGACGAGCTCGATGCCCTCGACGACCTGCAGGAGCTCCTCGAGGACGACGAGGACGACGACGAGGAGACCCGGGCGTGAGCTGGAGCGAGGGGCCGACCGAAGCTGCCTGGGGCGAGGCGATCACCGCCCTGACCTCCGGCCGCCCGGTCCTGCTGCTCGCCCACGTCTCGCCCGATGCCGACGCGCTCGGCTCGGCCCTGGCCGCCGGCCTCGCGCTCGAGGCTCGCGGCGTCGATGTGGCCGTCTCCTTCGGTGACGACCCGTTCGTGGTGCCACGCGTGCTGCGCACCCTCCCGGGTCAGCATCTGCTCGTCGCGCCCGCTGAGGTGGGCGACAGGCCGGTCGTCGCGTCGTTCGACGTGTCCTCGATCGAGCGCCTCGGCGTGCTCCAGGCGACTGCTGAGGCGGCCGAGGTGCTCGTCGTCGTCGACCACCACGCCTCGTACACCGGCTTCGGCCGCGTCCACCTGGTCGACGTCGCCGCCCCTGCCACGGCTGTGCTGGCGCTCGAGATGGTCGACCGCCTCGGCGTCGAGGTCGGCATCGACATCGCGACCGACGTCTACTCGGGCATCGTCACCGACACCGGGTCGTTCAAGTACTCCGCGACCACGCCCGACACGCACCGCACCGCTGCCCGCCTGCTCGAGACCGGTCTGCCGCACGACGTCGTGGCCAGGCACATCTACGACGACGAGCCCTTCGGCGTCCTCAAGGTGCTGGGTGGTGCGCTCGACCGGGCGACGCTCGAACCCGACGCGGTCGGCGGTCTCGGCCTGGTGCACTCGAGCGTCAGCAAGGCCGCGCGTGACGAGCACGACCTCCCGCTCGACTCGGTCGAGCGCGTGATCGACGTCCTGCGCATCGCCACCGAGGCCGAGGTCGCGCTGGTGCTCAAGCAGGACGACCTGGGCGCGTGGCGCGTCTCCATGCGCAGCAAGGGCCAGGTCGACGTGTCGATGGTGGCGCTCTCTCTCGGTGGTGGCGGGCATCGCTTCGCCGCGGGGTTCTCCGGCGGCCGTGATCAGCAGAAGGTGCTCGACGACGTCCGTCGCGCTCTCGACGACGTCGCCCGCCAGGAGCCGTGACGTGGCGCGGGGTGACACGCCGCGCATCCGTACGGCCGCCGACGGCATCGTCGTCGTCGACAAGCCCGGAGGCCTGACGAGCCACGACATCGTGGCCCGGGTGCGTCGTCTCGCGGGCACGCGCAAGGTAGGCCACGCGGGCACCCTCGACCCGATGGCCACCGGCGTCCTCATCCTCGGGATCGAGCGCGCCACAAGGCTTCTCGGCCATCTCGCCCTCACCGACAAGTCCTACGACGCCACCATCAGGCTCGGCGTCGCCACGGTCACCGACGACGCCGAGGGCGAGGAGACTGCACGCGCCGACGCGTCCGGCGTCACCGATGCCACGATCGCCGCCGGCATCGCCGCGCTCACCGGCGACGTCGCGCAGCGGCCCTCGGCGGTCAGCGCGATCAAGGTCGACG
>JBBQAY010000088.1:0-12042 GCA_038316965.1 Candidatus Nanopelagicales bacterium | reverse complement strand
CAGCACCTTGTTGATCAGCTGCGTGACGAGCGGCGAGCCGTAGACGGGGTCGACGACGATCGGACGCTTCGGAGCGGGGCCCTTGCGAGGCATCAGCTCTTCTCCTTCTTCGCGCCGTAACGGCTGCGAGCCTGCTTGCGGTTCTTGACGCCCTGGGTGTCAAGCGCGCCGCGGATGATCTTGTAGCGGACACCGGGGAGGTCCTTCACGCGACCACCGCGGACGAGCACGATCGAGTGCTCCTGCAGGTTGTGACCTACACCGGGGATGTAGGCGGTGACCTCGATGCCGCTGGTGAGGCGGACGCGCGCGACCTTGCGAAGCGCCGAGTTCGGCTTCTTCGGGGTGGTCGTGTAGACGCGCGTGCAGACTCCCCGGCGCTGGGGGCTTCCCTTGAGCGCGGGGGTCTTGTTCTTCGAGACCTTGTCCTGCCGGCCCTTACGGACAAGCTGCTGGATCGTGGGCACTGCGTCTCCGTCGTGTTCGCTGACGTTTCTCGGTCGTTTCCGGGCGTTTCCTGGTGCCTGGTCCCCCGACCCCCGCGCTCGGGCGTGTCGCTCCGTGCCCTTGCGGGCAGCGACGCAGTCTCCCGATGTGGAGGTCAGGCGCACGACGTGGCCACATGATGGGCCTCGCACGCGCGCAGGCACCTGGGCACACCCAGGCACAGGGAGAGAGACTACCCAGGCTCAGAGCCTGGGGTCAAAACGCGGGACCCCCCAGGGGCTCCCGCCCGGCGTGTCCCTGCTCACGCCGTTGTGATCGGACGCTTGCGTCCGACTTTCGGTTGGTTAGCTCGTGGTCGACGTGACCGAGGCCGTCACGATGAGCAGGAGGAAGCCGAGGATGACGGCGATGCACAGGCCGATGTTGATCCAGGACGCGATCTTGGCGCCCTGCACCAGGCCGGACCCCGTGACCCACCCGCCGGAGGCGTCGATCTCGCGCTGGGCGGAGGCCGCCAGGAAGAGCGCCACGACGGCTGGGATCAACGGGCAGATGATGAACGAGCAGATCGCCAGCACGAGCGCCACCACGGCGTTGGACGACGTCCGTGGCGTGGGGTGGGCCGGCGGCACCGGAGCGGCGCCGTAGCCAGGCGGAGGCGGCGGGGGCGGGAACTGGTCGGACATGACGCCACCCTGCCACGACCGGACCCGCGGCAGGGCCGGGAAACGCCGAGAAGGGGGACCTTGTCAGCTGTGAGCGGGTCAGACTCCGATGGTCCCTGCCTGCGCGGCCTCCTGCCTGCAGACGGAGCCTGCCCGATGCGGGTAGGCAGAGGCGACGAGGAACCAGGCCAGGAACGCGAGGCCCCACAGCACGATCCACTGCTGCTGCAGGACGACGGCCAACGGCCATCGCTCCCCCGGCGCCAGCGTGTGGGCGCCGTCGCGACCCAGCACGTCCGCCCAGAACGCCAGACCCGCAGCCGCCACGACGAGCAGGACGAGTGCGGGGCGGCGCCCGGCCGTGGCCTCGCGCAGGAGCAGCACCAGCGCGGGATAGACCGCGACCCAGTGGTGGGTCCAGGAGATCGGGGAGACCAGCAGGCCGCCCACCAGGGCGACGGCGATCCCGCCCAGGGCATCCCCTCGCTTGAGTGAGCGCACGGCTAGGACACCTGCGAGGGCCGCCACGACGACCGCGACACCGATCACCCATGCCGCGGGATTCCCCAGCACTCGGAACAGCCCAGCGACCGAGTGGTTCTGCGCGTCGATCGTGGTGTTCACGGTCAGGGCGAGCCGCCAGCCGCCGGTGAGGTAGTCCGCGACGACGCCCGGCCACACAACCCCCACCGTTGCCGTCACGACCAGAGCCCCGCCCAGCGACCAGATGACGGTGCGCCACCGTCCCGCGGCCGCCAGGATCACCAGGAGATACGCGGGCGTCAGCTTCATGGCGGTCGCGACACCGATCAGGGACGACCGCGGCGAGTCCGGCCGCCCGAGCGCCCCCTCCACGACCATCCAGAGCAGGAGGAGACCCACCTGGCCGAAGGCGAGGCAGAGCAGCGTCGGCTGCAGGAGGGCGAGGGCCGCGAAGACCCAGCACGACCTGGTCCGGCCGGTTCCGGGTGGTAGGCCGGGCCACGCCGATCCCACGAGCAGCCACGCAACCCGTGCCAGTGCCACCAGGGACAGGACCGTCCACGCGATCGGGCCGCTCAGAGCGACGAGCGCGAGAAGGACACCTGCAGGCGGGTAGACGAAGGGCACTGCGGCCTCGGCGTAGACAGTGCGCCCGGCGAGTACCTCCCCCGCTGCCGCGGCGAAGGCATCGAGGTCGACATGCGTGCCGCTGGTGACCGCGAGGTGGGTGCCGGCCGTCGCCGCGAGGCCGGCGGCCGCGACGGCCGCGATCGCGTGGATACCCCGTGCGCTCATCGCTGTCGCTCCACGTGTCACGCCGGCAGGCTAGCCACCACGCGCGCCCTCCGGCGTCCGGTCCGGCTTTGGGCAAGCGAGGCTGAGCCGGCAGGAACGCAGAGAAGGGCGCCCCGCTTGCGCGGAACGCCCTTCTCGAGCCGTTCAGTTGCTCAGCGACGTCGCGATGGTTCACATCGCGCACGGCGCTGGGCCGGAGAGAGCGCCTGAGCCTCGTTCCTCGGCTCGGGCGTCGCCCTCAGCTTCACCCGGTATAGCCGCCGAAGTCGTACTCCTCGAGCGGGATGGCCTGGCCGGAGCCGGTGCCGAACGAGCCGTAGTCGAGGTCGTCGTACGCCGAGAGCGACGCGTACATCGCCGACTTGGCCTCCTCGGTGGGCTCGACCCGGACGTTGCGGTAGCGCGGGAGACCCGTGCCGGCCGGGATGAGCTTGCCCAGGATGACGTTCTCCTTGAGGCCCAGCAGCGGGTCGGACTTCGCGTGGATCGCGGCGTCCGTGAGCACGCGGGTGGTCTCCTGGAAGGAGGCCGCCGAGAGCCACGACTCGGTCGCGAGCGAGGCCTTGGTGATACCCATGAGCTCGGGACGGGCTGCAGCAGGAGTGCCGCCCTCGGCCACGACGCGACGGTTGTCCGCCTCGAACAGGCCACGCTCGACGAGCTCGCCGGGGAGGAACTCCGTGGAGCCGCCCTCGATGATCGTCACGCGCTTGAGCATCTGACGGACGATGACCTCGATGTGCTTGTCGTGGATCGACACGCCCTGGCTGCGGTAGACGTCCTGGACCTCCGCCACGAGGTGCAGCTGCACCGCGCGCTGGCCGAGGATGCGCAGCACCTGCTTGGGGTCGACCGCGCCCTGGATGAGCTTCTGGCCCACCTCGACCTGGTCGCCGTCGGCGACGAGCAGACGCGAACGCTTGGAGACCGGGTAGCCGAGCTCCTCCGAGCCGTCGTCGGGTACGACGACGAGCTTGCGCGTCTTGTCGGTGTCGTCGATGCGCACCCGGCCCGAGGCCTCGCTGATCGGGGCGACACCCTTGGGGGTGCGTGCCTCGAACAGCTCGACCACGCGGGGAAGGCCGTGGGTGATGTCCTCACCCGCGACACCGCCCGTGTGGAACGTACGCATCGTCAGCTGGGTGCCGGGCTCGCCGATCGACTGCGCGGCGACGATGCCGATGGCCTCGCCGACGTCGACGAGCTTGCCGGTGGCCAGCGAGCGGCCGTAGCAGGTCGCACACGTGCCGACCTTGCTCTCGCAGGTGAGGACCGAGCGGGTCTTCACCTCCGTGATCCCGGTGGCGACGATGTCATCGACGATCAGCAGGCCGAGCTCGGTGCCGCGAGCGGCCACCATGACGCCGTCGACGACGATGTCCTCGGACAGCACGCGCGACGCCGCGGTCGACTCGACCTCGTCGTGGCGACGGACCGTGCCGTCGGACAGCGTGACGCCGATCGTGGTCGCAAGACCCCGGTCGGTGCCGCAGTCGACCTCGCGGATGATGACGTCCTGCGACACGTCGACCAGGCGACGGGTCAGGTAGCCGGAGTCGGCCGTACGCAGAGCGGTGTCGGCCAGGCCCTTGCGGGCACCGTGCGTCGAGATGAAGTACTCGAGCACCGACAGACCCTCGCGGAAGTTCGACTTGATCGGCCGCGGGATGATCTCGCCCTTGGGGTTGGCCACCAGACCGCGCATACCGGCGATCTGACGCACCTGCATCCAGTTACCACGGGCGCCGGAGTTCACCATCATGAACACCGGGTTGTGCTTGGGGAAGTGCTCCTTCATCGCGTCGGCGACCTCGTCGGTGGCCCGGGTCCAGATCTCGATGAGCTCCTGACGACGCTCGGAGTCGGTGATCAGACCGCGCTCGAACTGGGTCTGCACCTTCTCCGCGCGCGCCTCGGCCTCGACGAGGATCTCGGCCTTCTTCGGGGGCGTGACGACGTCCTCGATCGAGATCGTGACGCCCGAGCGGGTGGCCCAGCGGAAGCCGGCCTCCTTGAGGGCGTCGAGCGTCGCGGC
This sequence comes from Candidatus Nanopelagicales bacterium, assembly GCA_038316965.1. Taxonomy (GTDB): domain Bacteria; phylum Actinomycetota; class Actinomycetes; order S36-B12; family CAIYMF01; genus Longivirga. The sequence goes on along the minus strand of JBBQAY010000088.1, from coordinate 7,617 downwards.
GACCTGCACCTTGGGGTAGCGCTCGGCGAGGTCGTTCACGATGCCGCCGAGGACCTTCTTGTCGACCTCGGCGTTGACGTACGGGTAGTCGACAGGGAGCGTCTCGTTGAACAGCGCGCGACCCAGCGTGGTGTCGAGGATGACGGAGTCGCCCTCGACCCATGACTCGGGAGCATCCCAGCCCAGCGGCGGGACGATGCCGGTGAAGCGGATCTTCACCTGGCTCGCGAGCTTGATCTCACGGGAGTCGAAGGCCATGTAGGCCTCGGACACCGTCGAGAACGCGCGGCCCTCGCCCTCGAGACCGGGGTGCTCGGAGGTGAGGAAGTTGATGCCGAGCACCATGTCCTGCGACGGCGACGTGATCGGACGACCGTGCGCCGGCGACAGGATGTTGTTGCTCGACAGCATGAGGATGCGGGCCTCGGCCTGCGCCTCCGCCGACAGCGGGAGGTGCACAGCCATCTGGTCGCCGTCGAAGTCCGCGTTGAACGCGGCGCAGACGAGCGGGTGGATCTGGATGGCCTTGCCCTCGATGAGCTGGGGCTCGAACGCCTGGATACCGAGACGGTGCAGCGTGGGCGCGCGGTTCAGCAGAACCGGGTGCTCGGCGATGACCTCTTCGAGAACGTCCCAGACGACCGCGCGCGAACGCTCGACCATGCGCTTGGCGGACTTGATGTTCTGCGCGTGGTTGAGGTCGACGAGGCGCTTCATGACGAACGGCTTGAACAGCTCGAGCGCCATCTGCTTGGGCAGACCGCACTGGTGGAGCTTGAGCTGCGGGCCGACGACGATGACCGAACGGCCGGAGTAGTCGACGCGCTTGCCGAGCAGGTTCTGACGGAAGCGACCCTGCTTGCCCTTGAGCATGTCGGACAGCGACTTGAGCGGACGGTTGCCGGGGCCCGTGACAGGGCGACCACGACGGCCGTTGTCGAAGAGCGCGTCGACGGCCTCCTGGAGCATGCGCTTCTCGTTGTTCACGATGATCTCGGGCGCACCGAGGTCGAGAAGGCGCTTCAGGCGGTTGTTGCGGTTGATCACGCGGCGGTACAGGTCGTTGAGGTCGGACGTCGCGAAACGGCCACCGTCGAGCTGGACCATCGGACGCAGGTCCGGCGGGATGACCGGGACGCAGTCGAGCACCATGCCCATGGGCGAGTTGCTCGTCTGCAGGAACGCCGTGACGACCTTGAGGCGCTTGAGGGCGCGGGTCTTGCGCTGGCCCTTGCCCGTCGCCACGATCTCGCGCAGCTTCTCGGACTCGGCCGCGAGGTCGAAGGTCTCGAGGCGACGCTGGATAGCAGCGGCACCCATGCCACCGTGGAAGTAGCGGCCGTAGCGGTCGCGCATCTCGCGGTAGAGCACCTCGTCGCCCTCGAGGTCCTGGACCTTCAGGCCCTTGAACCGGTCGAAGACGCGCTCGAGACGGTCGATCTCGGCGTCGGCGCGACGGCGGATCTGCGCCATCTCGCGCTCGGCCGACTCCTTCACCTTGCGGCGCTGGTCGCTCTTGGCACCCTCGGCCTCGAGCTCGGCGATGTCGGCCTCGAGCTTGACGGCACGCTTGTTGACCTCGTCGTCGCGACGCTGGGCAACCTGCTTCTTCTCGACGTCCATCTTGCTCTCGATGGAGGGCAGGTCGATCGTGCGCTGCTCCACGTCGACCGAGGTGATCATGTACGCCGCGAAGTAGATGACCTTCTCGAGGTCCTTCGGTGCGAGGTCCAAGAGGTACCCGAGACGGCTCGGGACGCCCTTGAAGTACCAGATGTGCGTGACAGGCGCGGCCAGCTCGATGTGGCCCATCCGCTCACGACGCACCTTGGCGCGCGTGACCTCCACGCCGCAGCGCTCGCAGATGATGCCCTTGAAGCGGACGCGCTTGTACTTGCCGCAGTAGCACTCCCAGTCGCGGGTGGGCCCGAAGATCTTCTCGCAGAACAAGCCGTCCTTCTCGGGCTTGAGCGTGCGGTAGTTGATCGTCTCGGGCTTCTTCACCTCGCCGTGCGACCAGGTACGGATGTCGTCAGCCGTGGCCAGGCCGATGCGAAGCTCGTCGAAGAAATTGACGTCGAGCACGTGTTATGTCCTCACTCGTGGTTCGGTCTCGTCAGGTGTCCGAGTGCGCGGCGGCCGGCGTGTGCCGACCGCCGCAGCGGCTCAGACCTCTTCGACGCTGGACGGCTCACGCCGCGACAGGTCGATACCCAGTTCCTCGGCGGCGCGGTACACGTCGTCCTCGGTGTCGCGCATCTCGATGGTCGTGCCGTCGCCCGAGAGCACCTCGACGTTGAGGCAGAGCGACTGCATCTCCTTCACGAGCACCTTGAAGGACTCCGGGATACCCGGCTCCGGGATGTTCTCTCCCTTGACGATCGCCTCGTAGACCTTCACGCGGCCCAGGACGTCGTCGGACTTGATGGTGAGAAGCTCCTGCAGGGCGTAGGCGGCGCCGTACGCCTCCAGTGCCCAGACCTCCATCTCGCCGAAACGCTGGCCGCCGAACTGGGCCTTACCGCCCAGGGGCTGCTGCGTGATCATCGAGTAGGGGCCGGTCGAACGAGCGTGGATCTTGTCGTCGACCAGGTGAAGCAGCTTCAGGATGTAGACGTAGCCGACCGAGACCGGCTCAGGGAACGGCTCGCCGGAGCGGCCGTCGATGAGTCGAGCCTTGCCGTCGCCGCCGACGAGGCGGACGCCGTCCGGCGTCAGGATCGTCGAGGCGAGAAGGCCGGTGATCTCCTCCTCGCGGGCACCGTCGAACACCGGGGTGGCGACGTTGGTGCCGGGCTCGGCAGCGAACGCGCCCTTGGGCAGGTGCGCGCTCCAGTCGGGGTTGCCCTCGACCTGCCAGCCCGTCTTGGCGACCCACCCGAGGTGCGTCTCCAGGACCTGGCCGACGTTCATACGACCGGGGACACCGAGCGGGTTGAGCACGATGTCGACGGGCGTGCCGTCCTCGAGGAACGGCATGTCCTCCACCGGGAGGATCTTGGAGATGACGCCCTTGTTGCCGTGACGGCCGGCCAGCTTGTCGCCGTTGGTGATCTTGCGCTTCTGGGCGATGTAGACCCGGACCAGGCGGTTGACGCCCGGCGGGAGCTCGTCGCCCTCCTCGCGGTCGAACACCCGGACAGCGATGACCTTGCCGGACTCGCCGTGAGGCACCTTGAGCGAGGTGTCGCGCACCTCGCGCGCCTTCTCGCCGAAGATGGCACGGAGCAGGCGCTCCTCCGGGGTGAGCTCGGTCTCGCCCTTGGGCGTGACCTTGCCGACGAGGATGTCGCCGGTGACGACGTCCGCACCGATCCGGATGATGCCGCGCTCGTCGAGGTCGGCCAGGACGTCCTCGGAGACGTTCGGGATGTCCCGAGTGATCTCCTCCGGCCCGAGCTTGGTGTCGCGGGCGTCGACCTCGTGCTCCTCGATGTGGATCGAGGACAGGACGTCGTCCTGCACGAGGCGCTGGCTGAGGATGATCGCGTCCTCGTAGTTGTGGCCCTCCCACGGCATGAACGCGACGAGGAGGTTGCGGCCCAGGGCCATCTCGCCGTTGTCCGTGCAGGGGCCGTCCGCCAGGACCTGACCGGCCTCGACGCGCTGACCCTCGTCCACGATCGGACGCTGGTTGAAGCTCGTGCCCTGGTTGGAGCGACGGAACTTCTGCACGCGGTAGGTGCGGTACTCGCCGTCGTCCTGCGCGACCGTGATCGCGTCGGCCGACAGCTCGGTCACGACACCGGCGCCCTCGGCGATGATGACGTCGCCGGCGTCGGTCGCCGCGCGGTACTCCATGCCGGTGCCGACGAGCGGCGCCTCGGAGCGGAGCAGCGGGACGGACTGACGCTGCATGTTCGAGCCCATGAGGGCGCGGTTGGCGTCGTCGTGCTCGAGGAACGGGATCATCGCGGTCGCGACGGACACCATCTGGCGAGGCGAGACGTCCATGTAGTCGACGTTCGCACCCGGGATGTAGTCGACCTCGCCGCCCTTGGTACGGACCAGGACGCGCGGCTCGGCGAAGGTGCCGTCCTCCAGCAGCGGGGAGTTGGCCTGCGCGATGACGTGCAGGTCTTCCTCGTCGGCTGTGACGTAGTGGATCTCGTCGGTGACGCGGTCGCCCTCGACCTTGCGGTACGGGGTCTCCACGAAGCCGAACGCGTTGATGCGCGCGAACGAGGACAGCGAACCGATGAGGCCGATGTTGGGACCCTCGGGGGTCTCGATCGGGCACATGCGGCCGTAGTGCGACGGGTGGACGTCGCGGACCTCGAAGCCGGCACGCTCACGCGACAGACCACCCGGGCCCAGCGCCGACAGGCGACGCTTGTGGGTCAGGCCCGCGAGCGGGTTGGTCTGGTCCATGAACTGCGACAGCTGGCTGGTGCCGAAGAACTCCTTGATGGAGGCGACGACCGGCCGGATGTTGATGAGCGTCTGCGGCGTGATCGCCTCGACGTCCTGGGTGGTCATGCGCTCGCGCACGACGCGCTCCATCCGCGACAGACCCGTGCGGATCTGGTTCTGGATGAGCTCGCCGACGGAGCGAAGACGACGGTTGCCGAAGTGGTCGATGTCGTCGGTCTCGAGACGCACCGAGCCACCGTCGGCAGCCGGGAAGTCGTCCATGCCGGCGTGCAGGCGGACCAGGTACTCGATCGTGTTGACGATGTCGTCGATCGTGATCGTGCTCTGGGTCAGCGGAAGCGTCGTACCGAGCTTCTTGTTGATCTTGTACCGACCGACCTTGGCGAGGTCGTAGCGCTTGGGGTTGAAGTAGAAGTTGTCCAGCAGCGCCTGGCCGGCCTCCGTGGTCGGCGGCTCGCCCGGACGCAGCTTGCGGTAGATGTCCTTGAGAGCCTCGTCCTGGTCGCCGATGCCGTCCTTCTCGATGGTGGCAACCATCGACTCGTACTGGCCGAAGCGCTCGGTGATCTCCGCCACGCTCATGCCGAGGGCCTTGAGCAGGACGCTGACGGGCTGCTTGCGCTTGCGGTCGACGCGGACGCCGACCATGTCCTTCTTGTCGACCTCGAACTCCAGCCACGCACCGCGCGACGGGATGATCTTGGCGATGTAGACGTCCTTGTCGGAGGTCTTGTCGGGGGTGCGCTCGAAGTACACGCCGGGCGAACGGACGAGCTGCGACACGACGACGCGCTCGGTGCCGTTGATGATGAACGTGCCCTTGTTGGTCATGAGCGGGAAGTCGCCCATGAAGACCGTCTGCGACTTGATCTCGCCGGTCTCGTTGTTCATGAACTCGGCCGTCACGAACAGCGGCGCGGCGTAGGTGAAGTCCTTGTCGCGGCACTGCTCCACGGTGTACTTCGGGGGCTCGAACCGGTGGTCACGGAACGACAGCGACATGGAGCCGCTGAAGTCCTCGATCGGGGAGATCTCCTCGAAGATGTCCTCGAGGCCGGACGTGGCAGGGACATCCTTGCGGCCGGACTCGAGAGCGATGGCGACGCGGTCCCGCCACTTCTGGTTGCCGAGCAACCAGTCGAAGGACTCGGTCTGGAGGGCGAGGAGGTCAGGAACCTCCAGTGGCTCCCTAATCTTCGCGAACGAGACGCGGTGGGGGCCGGGGGCGGGCGTGGACACTACAGACTTACGCGAGGCTGCCAAGTGGCATCCTTTCCGAGGCTTCGCGGACCTACGAGCGCGCACACCGATCACGCCGTGTCCAATGGACACGGCCGGGAAAGGACAGCGCAAAGTGGCAGCATACCCACGAGGGCGTGCTGCTGTCGAGTCCCGGTCGTCTGCCTCCGTGGGACCTCGTCGCATCCTGGGGCCTAGCCCCCGCTCGACAGCGGGCGAAAGGCGGCTCACTCAGGGTGGACCTCGTCCCACGGGCGTCCCGCCCGAGGGTCTAGCGCGTTCCGATGGTGACCGCACCACGGCCCGGTAGTCAAGCACCACGCCCACATGTGGACGAGTTGTGCCTCCATCCGTAACCTCAGATTCACCGATTTCCGGACACGTACGCACGATCCGGCCGAGGGGGTGCCCGATGCGAGGCGGCGCCGAGGGAGCCGCTGAGCTCACAGCGTGGTCGGGCCGGGCGGGCCAGAGCACCAGGCCGGGAACGCCGAACGGGCGGCACCCGCGAGGGTGCCGCCCGTTCGAGCTGTGCGGTCGTGCAGAGGTCAGAACTACTTGACGGACACCGTGGCGCCGGCGGCCTCGAGGGCCTCCTTGGCCTTGTCGGCCTCGTCCTTCTTGACCTTCTCCAGGACCGGCTTCGGCGCGGCCTCGACGAGGTCCTTGGCCTCCTTGAGGCCCAGGTTCGTGAGGGTGCGCACCTCCTTGATGACCTGGATCTTCTTGTCGCCGGCGTTCTCGAGGATGACGTCGAACTCGTCCTGGACCTCCGCCTCCTCGGCGGCAGCGCCACCACCGGCGCCGGGGGCGGCCATGGCGACGGGAGCGGCGGCGGTGACCTCGAAGGTCTCCTCGAACTGCTTCACGAACTCAGAGAGCTCGATGAGGGTCATTTCCTTGAAAGCGTCAAGGAGCTCGTCGGTGCTGAGCTTGCCCATGATGGCGTTCCTTCCTGGTTGCTGTGCGTCCGGCCGGGGCAAGACGTACGTCTCGGGTGGAGTGGGCGTCAGCCCTCGGTGGTCTCGTCGGCCTCGGCCGCAGCCTCGGCAACGACCTCGTCGGCGGCGTCGGCGGGAGCCTGCGCAACCTCGGGGGTCTCGACGACGGCGTCCTCGACGACCTCGGCGGCGTCCGCGGCGTCAGCAGCGGGCTCCTCCTCGGCAACCGGGGCAGCCTCGGCGACGGGGGCGGCTGCCGCAGCAACGCCCGCACCACCGATGACCGAGGGGTCGGCCTCGGCCTTGACACGCAGGGCCTCGATGGTGCGCGCGGCCTGCGCGAGCGGAGCCTGGAAGAGCGCGGCTGCCTGCGACAGCGACGCCTTCATGGCACCCGCGAGCTTCGCGAGGAGTACCTCACGCGACTCGAGATCCGCGAGCTTGGAGATCTCGGCGGCGGACAGCGTCTTGCCGTCCATGTAGCCGCCCTTGATCACCAGGAGCGGGTTTGCCTTGGCGAAGTCACGCAGACCCTTGGCGGCCTCGACCGGGTCGCCCTTGACGAACGCGAGTGCAGAGGGACCGACGAGCAGGTCGTCGAGACCCTCGACGCCGGCGTCCTTCGCGGCGATCTTGGTCAGCGTGTTCTTCACCACGGCGTAGCTGGTGGTCTCACCCAGCGAACGGCGCAGGGTCTTCATCTGCGCCACGGTGAGTCCGCGGTACTCGGTCAGCACGGTTGCGGTCGAGGTGCGGAAGTTCTCCGCGATCGCCGCGACATCGGCTGCCTTGTCGGGCCGCGCCATGGTTCTCCTTTCGGTGGTACCGCCGAGAAGTGCCCGTACACATAGGAAAAGCCCCGCGCAGGATGCACGGGGCGGCGTCCGCCGTGAGGCGGTTCGTCGTACGGGCACCTGCGCTGGCCATCCGCGTGACGCGGACGCTTCGGTCGGATCCCTTGCGGGGCCCGACGACCGGCGGTCTTCGGCGTGATGAGAGTACGTGCTCGGGGCCCTACGGACAAAATCCGTGGGCCCCGAGCGCGATCGTTCAGGGGTCGAGC
>JBBQAY010000087.1:0-12138 GCA_038316965.1 Candidatus Nanopelagicales bacterium | reverse complement strand
CGGCTCTTCTGGCCAAATACAACAGCTTGGCCGCGCCACTTACTGACGATGCGGGACCTGGCAGGAAGTAGCGGGGGTGACCGCCTATCAGCCGATGACGGTAATCGGATCCCGATCCGAGTCTGACCTGTGCCGAGATCGCCACGCAGCCGTACGACAAGCACCCGAGCAGTAGAGGGCGTCACGGCGCATAACGAAGTCGATCACCTGGTGACCGCAGTTCCGGCAGGAGCACACCCGCCGTGGTCTTGAGTCGTACTTGCGAGTTCGGTCGGCGCATCGCCGGGAGCACCAGACTCGCTGCCGACCTTGTAGGGGTAACCCGCAACGGCACTTCATGCCCTTAATAGTTCCAGCGCTTCGTGCGTGCGCGGCTCGAATAGCACCCCGTTGGGGTGGCTCGTGCTCACGAGAACCAGTTCGGGCTGTCTCGCGATCGGCGTTTGTCCCGACGCGTGACGGTTCCGTTCCACGCCAGAGATCGGTTTCTGGTTCGGTTGGGGACAAGAGCGTGTCCCGCTGCATCCTTGTGACAGTTGTCGCCTGTGCGAGTAATACACACGGGGGGCGGTGCCGGGCTGGGCAGACCCCCGGTCAACCGCCCCGCGTGGGACCTCAGAACTGTCCGGGCGAGCGCCTGTCGGGGACTTGTCCGTCTCCAATGGGTGCCGACTCGTGGTTCGGGTTCCTCGCGCCGCTGCCAGTCCTTGCCACACGTTCAGAGAGCATGCGCAGCGGCGCGTTGAGGACTGATTGAGGACCTTGCGAGCGTTGTTGCAGGTCAGCGGCACACAGCGCTAGTTCCGCTTCAACGTCTGACGTCCCCGCCGCTCGGCGCACAGCCTTTCGGTCCCCAGAAGTCCAGGCGCGTGGCAACCACCGAACAGAGCAGCCTCGCGGCCGGCTCCGCTCTCCGCGTGCAAACCTCGGCCGCTCCGCGCGGGCCGTCACGACGTCGCGTCGTCGTCCCCCTCCTCGCGCAGCGAGGGCACCGCGAGAGGGATCGGCTTGGCGCCGTGCTTGTCGGCGTAGAACGCGCGCACCTGGTCCATGTCGGCGCGGACGTCGTCGCTCGGGCGGAACGACGGGCCGAACCCGCACGAGCGGGTCGGACGGTCGACGTAGCCGAGCACGATCGGGACGTCGGCGTCCACGGCGATGCGGTAGAAACCCGACTTCCAGTGGCCGAGGCCGCCGCGCGTTCCTTCCGGAGCGATGACGAGGGCGAACGGCTTCCCACCGCGAGCCCTCTCGGTCAGCTCGGCGACGAGGGATCCGGGGTTCTTGCGGTCGACCTCGATGCCGCCGACGGCCCGCATCAGGCCGCCGAACGGGGCGCGAAAGAGCTCCTTCTTCGCCAGGAACCCCGGGGTCAGCCCACTGGCCCACGCGATGCCCAGCATCAGCGGCAGGTCCAGCCAGGACGTGTGCGGGAACGCGACGAAGACCGACACCGGGTCCGTCGGCGGATCCTCGCCCTTGAGGTCGTACCGCAGCACGCGGAGCACCGTGCGACCGACCATCCTGCGCATGCTCCCACTGCCCCCTCGTCGGACTGTCGTTCGGTTGGCAGGACGTTACGCCACGGCATGCGTCGGCGCAGATCGTGCGTGATGAGCCACCGCCACCGCGGCGCCGCTTGCTCCTGGCACGGCCCGGCAAGGCTGGGCCAAGCGGCCGACGGCGTCCTAGCATCAAGGTGCAGGAGCGGAGGTAGGCGATGGATGCGGAGAGCCTGGCCGAGAAGGCCATCCGCGAGGCGATCGAGCGCGGTGAGTTCGACAACCTCCCCGGTGCCGGCAGGCCCCTCGACCTCTCGCACGGCGGCGACCCCGAGTGGTGGCTGAAGAACCTCGTCGAGCGTGAGGGCGACGTACCGCTGGGCGGAGCGGTGTCGCTGCGGCGCGAGGCGGACGGCTTCCCCGAGTCTCTGGCGGACATGCCGCACGAGCAGGCGGTGCGTGCGGTGCTCGAGGATTTCAACGCGCGGGTGATGGCCGACTGGCGGCGTCCGCAGGTGGGCAAGGGCAGCCCCGTCGTGGCCCGCAAGGTGGACGTCGACGCGATGGTCGTGCGCTGGAAGGCGATGAAGCGCGGCTGATACTGCGCCGATCCTCCGACTCGCTCCGGAGGCGCGGATACGGTGGGCGCGTGTCCGATGCAGAGGTCGCCGGTGGCGTGAAGTCGGTGGCGTCGGCGCTCGACCTGCTCGACTGCTTCGTGTCGGACGAGGAGCTCGGCGTGTCCGAGGTCGCGCGCCGGCTCGGGGTCGCCAAGAGCACGGCGCACCGCCTGCTGACCACCCTCGTCTCGCGCGACGTCGTCGAGCAGGATCCGGTGAGCGGCAAGTACCGGCTGGGCATCCACCTGTTCGAGCTCGGGCAGCTCGTGCTGCAGCGCAACGAGCTGCGCCGTCGGTCGACGACCCTGCTGGAGGAGCTGCGCGAGCTGAGCGGCTGGACGGTGCACCTGTCGATCGCGCAGGGTGCTGACACGCTCTTCCTCGAGCGGCTCCCGACCCTGCGAGGGATGAAGGTGATGCGCGAGTTCCGACGGCGCTGGCCTCTGCACGCGACATCGTCGGGCAAGGCCATCTGCGCGTACGACCCCGAGGCGGCAGCCGCCCGGGTCGAGGCCGGCTTCCCCGCGTTCACCGCGCGCACGATCACGGGCGAGAAGGCGTTCGCCGCCGAGCTCGCGCGGGTGCGCTCCCGCGGGTACGCCACATCGCGCGCGGAGCTGATGGACGACCTCGCCTCGGTCGCCGCACCGGTGCTCGACCTGCACGGCGTCGCGATCGCGGCGATCTCGATCACCGGCTCGGTCGCCGACCTCGCGGACGCGCAGGACCGCCAGGCCCGGCTCGTGACCGCGGCGGCCAAGCGGCTCTCGCAGGTGATGCTCACGCCGGACGGCGCAGACCTGCTGTAGCGAGTCGTCCACGACCGGCCGGACCAACGTTCCTCATCGCGGAACGATGCTGCGCAGACGTCGGCGCGGCGCCCTAGCGTGCGGAGCGTCCAGGCGAGGCGCGGGTCAGCCCGAGTCCGGGCCGCGGCTACCGGACGTCGCAGGTCGACGTCGAGAGGGATGACCAGCATGGAGTTCTACGGCCACATCATCGACGGCCACGAGGTCGAGTCGATCGACGGCGCCCGGATGGACAGCATCGACCCGTACACCCGCGAGCCGTGGGCGACCGTGGCTCTGGGCGGTCGGGCGGACGCCGCCCGCGCCGTCGCGGCTGCGAGGAGGGCGTTCGACGAGGGCCCGTGGCCGCGGATGGGCTACGAGAAGCGACAGCTGCTCCTGCACCGGCTCGCCGACCTGATGCTCGAGAACTCCGAGGCGCTGGCTCTGGCCGACACGCACGACATGGGCAAGCCGATCGCGCAGTCGAGGCACGACGTCGCCCGCTCGGCGTGGAACTTCCGCTTCTTCGCCGACCACGCACGCCTGACTGCGGGCGAGAACTACCCGATGGACTCCGGCCACCACGCCTACAGCCGCTTCGGCCCCGCCGGTGTCGTCTCCGCCATCGCGCCCTGGAACTTCCCGCTCATGCTCGAGACGTGGAAGATCGCTCCCGCCCTCGCCTGGGGCAACACCGTGGTGCTCAAGCCCGCCGAGGACACCCCGGTGTCGGCCGTGCTTCTCGCCCGCCTCGCGATCGAGGCCGGCTTCCCGCCCGGCGTCCTCAACGTCGTGCAGGGCTTCGGCCCCGACTCCGCCGGCGCCGAGCTCACCGAGAACGCCGACGTCGACCGCATCACGTTCACGGGCGAGTCGGGCACCGGCCGCATCATCGGCGGCGTCGCAGCCCAGCGCCTGTGCCCTGTCAGCCTCGAGCTCGGCGGCAAGGGCGCCAACATCGTGTTCGCCGACGCCGACCTCGACAACGCCGTCGAGTGGTCGATCCAGGCGATCTTCCGCAACGCCGGCCAGGTCTGCCTCGCCGGCAGCCGCCTGTACGTGCAGCGCGAGGTGTACGACGAGTTCCTCACCCGGTTCGTCGCCGCGGCAGAGGCCCTCCAGATCGGCGACCCGACCGACCCCGCCACGCAGTTCGGGCCGCTCGCGAGCCAGGAGCACTGGACCAAGGTGAGCGGCTACCTCGACGGCATCGAGGCGGACGGCGGCAAGGCCCTCACCGGGGGCCACGGCGAGGGATGGTTCGTGCGTCCGACGATCGTCGTCGACGCGCCAGCCGATGCACGGGTCTGCACAGAGGAGATCTTCGGTCCGGTCGTCGTGGTGCACCCGTTCGACACCGAGGCCGACGCACTGCGGCTCGCGAACGACACGAAGTACGGCCTCAACGCCATGCTGTTCACCGAGAACCTCAGCCGAGCGCACCGGATGTCTGAGGCGCTCAAGGCCGGCACGGTGTGGGTCAACTGCTTCTTCATCCGCGACCTGCGCGCGCCGTTCGGCGGCGTCGGCGACTCCGGCGTCGGTCGCGAGGGCGGCGCGTTCAGCCGCGAGTTCTTCACCGAGCCCAAGGCCGTCGTCATGCAGATCAGCCCCGACCGCACCTGATCGGGCACGGCAGAGGGCGCGCAGCCGCGATCGGCTGCGCGCCCTCTGGCGCCGTCGTCCAGTTGAGCTAGGAAGCGCTCTGCAGCACCGAGCTCTTCTCGGCGAGCAGGCGCTCGACCCACTCGAGCAGGTTCATGTGGTCGAACGGCTTGTTGAGGTAGAGGCTTGCGCCGGTCGTCCAACCGGCCCACGTGGTGTCGTCGTCGCCGGCAGCGGTGAGCAGCACGACGGGGACATCGCGCAGCCCTGCGTCGGCGCGCACCTGCGCGAGCACGTCGATGCCACTCATGCCCGGCATCATGATGTCGAGCAGCACGAGATCGGGCCTCTGCTCGGCCATCGACGCCAACGCGGACGGGCCGTCCTCGGCCTCAGACACTTCGTAGTCCTCGAGCTCGAGGACGTCACGCAGCAGGGCGCGGACGGAGAACTCGTCGTCGACGATCAGGATCCTGCTCATGGTGACTCCTAGGCAGTGCGGGCGAACGGGACGGACGGTGCGGGCGCTGGTGCAGATGCGGGTCGTGCTGCCGCTGACGCCGCTTCGGTGCGGGGCAGACGGACGATGAAGGTCGATCCCTGGCCGGGCTGCGAGGTCACGGTGAGGCTGCCGCCCATGGCGACCGCGAGCTCACGCGCGATGTAGAGGCCGAGTCCGCTGCCGCTCGTGCGCATCGTCATCGAGTCCTCGACCCGGTAGAAGCGCTCGAAGACACGCTCCGTGTCGCCGGCCGCGAGACCGCAGCCGTGGTCGGTCACGGTGATGACCGAGTGCGTGTCGCCGAACTCCGACTCGGGCAGGTGCACCTCGATGGGTGTGCCCTCGGGTGAGTACTTCAGGGCGTTGGACAGCAGGTTGGACAGGATCTGCACAGAGCGGACCGAGTCGCACCAGACAGGTACGGCGGTCTCGGGCTGCGTGAGCTGGATGCGGCTCGCGATCGCGGGGAACGACTCGATCGCGGCCGACACGATCGTGCGCAGGTCGTGGCCCTGCGGGGCCGTGGCGAGCTTGGAGCCGAGCGTGCCCGAGGCGCGCGAGGCCATGAGCAGGTCCTCGACGAGCCGGCCGAGGTGGTCGGCGCGGTCGGCGATGAGCTCGTACGCCGCCTTGCGCTTCTCCGGTGTCATGGCGTCGCCGCGTGCGAGCAGGAGCTGCGCGTAGCCCTTGATGGGCGTGATCGGCGTACGCAGCTCGTGCGAGATCGTCGCGACGAAGTCGCTCTTGAGCCGGTCGGCGCGAGCCTGCGAGGTGACGTCGTGCAGCGTGAGGATCGCGACGGGCTCACCGTCGGCGTTGGCCCGCGCGCGGACCACGGTGATGGACACGTCGCGGGTCTCGCCGTCGGGGCGCACGATCGTGAGGTTGCGCGGTGTCACCTCCGCCGGGCCCTGGCCGATGACGACACCGTCGACGAGCGCCATGCCCACGATCGCGGTGACTGCCTCAGGCAAAGCGACGAGCATGGCGGTCGCGCCGGTCTCGGTGACGCCGGTGATCCGGGCCATCGCCGGGCTCCACAGCCGCACGCGGCCGCTGCCCGACAGGACGGCGATGCCATCGGATGCGTTCTCCACGACAGCCTTGAGCTTGCTCGACTCCTCGACCAGTGCCTTGTGCCGCTCGGCGCTGCGGATCGCGCTGCCGAGGGAGGCTGCCACGGTGGTGAGCACGGCCTCGTCGGTCGGCTTGATCGCCCACGGGCGACGAGCATCGGCACTGTCGCCGAGAAGCAGGGTGCCGCGACGCCCCTCTCCCAGCTCGAGGCCGATGGAGACGGCCGAGCCCCAGCCCTCGGGCAGGCGCGTGAGCGGCACGGGCACGACGCCGTCGGACGCCGGGAACATGGTGGTCAGGTCGTCGTCCGCGGGCAGCACCACGAGCACGGCGCCGGCACCGAAGGCCGAGCGGATGGCCTGAGAGGCATCGGCGAGAAGTGCGGGCATGGGGTGCTCGGCCGTGAGCGTGCCGGAGAGCGTCACGAGCCAGCGGTTGCGCTCCCGCTCCTCCGCGCGCTGCGAGGTCGAGCGGTAGGCGTACCACAGGGCCATCGCCGGCATCAGCGTGAAGGGCAGCAGCCAGACCGACACCGGGGCGACGGCAACGGCGACGGCGCCCACGCCGATCGAGCCGATCGTCATGAGCAGCGAGAGGCCCCAGACATCCGCGACGAAGGCGCGGACGCTGATGCCTTCGGCCGCGCGCAGGATCGCGGCGAGGAGAAGTGTGTTGACGATCGTGAAGACCGTCATCGCGACGATGAGTGCGAGGACGCCGCGCAGCGAGAAGCGCTCGGCCCCACCGGTGATCGCGAGGTAGCTCATGACCGCAGCAACGGTGGCGGCGGCGTAGGAGCCGAGGTTGAACGCGATCTTCTTCGGCGGGATCCGCAGGACGACCTGCACGATCGCGAGGCCGACCAGAGGGGCCACGACGGCCCACGCAGGGTCGAGCACGAGGATGCCGGCGACTGTCACGATCTCGAAGAAGGTCAGGTCCTCCTTGTCGCCGCCGTGCATGAGCGGCACGGACACGATCTCCGAGACCGCCGCAGCGAGGACGAAAGCGAGGATGGCGAGAGGCAGGTGCACGTCGGACGAGCCTCCGGGCTCTGCCATCGCCGGGATCGCAAACGCAGCGAGCGCGAGGCTCGCTGCGCCGAGGACGCACACGACGCCCACGACCGCAGGCACGGTGAGCCTGCGGTCGTCGGTCGTCGTGGCGGACATGTCAGCTGCTCCACGCGTCCACGGACCAGCGGTGCGCGGACCAGTCGTCCACGGACCAGCGGTGCGCCGACCAGCGGTGCGCCTCCCATGCGTAGTCACTCCAGCGGTGCGCCGACCAGCGGTGCGCCGACCACGCCTGCTCGTCCCACGCGGCTGCAGCCCAGGTGTCCGAGCTCCAGCGGTGGGCGACCCAGGCGAAGGCGAGCCAGTCCTCGGTGGACCAGCGGTGCGCATCCCATGCGTCGGTGGACCAGCGGTGCGCGTCCCAGGCCTCCAGCGACCAGCGGTGCGCGCTCCAGTCCGCGTCGGACCAGCGGTGCGCAGCCCAGTCGGCGAGCGACCAGCGGTGCGCAGCCCAGTCGGCGTCGGACCAGCGGTGGGCGACGAACGCGTCGGTGGCCCAGTCGCGGGACTTCCACGACTCGGTCGACCAGCGGTGCGCGAGCACCTCGATCGCCGCGAACTCCTCGTCGCTGGTGCCGGCGTTGCTCGACACGAGCGAGAGAGCGAAGGCGGTGGCCGCCCAGCGACGGGTCTGCTCGGAGAGCGTCACCCAGATCGCTGCCACGGCGTCGAGATCCTCTGCCGCCCAGGCGGCGGAGAACTGCTGCCAGGCTGCGGCGTCGGCGGGGTCAGGCCCGTACACGTCGTCAGCCAGCTTCGCGATCGAGCCCTTGACCTTGACGATCTTGGCCGTGGGCGCGGCAGCGACAGCAGCAGCGAGGTCGAGGGCTCCGTCACCGGCGCCGTCGGCCTTCTTCAGGTTTTTCGGGTCGTACGCCGTCTTGGTGAGCAGCTTCTTCACCGTGTCCGGGGTGAGCGCGGAGCGCGTCCCGATGAGCACAGCCGCCGCGCCGGCCGTGATGGCCTCGCTCATCGATGTGCCGCTTCCGGTGAAGTAGCCGTCGCCCACGCGCGACGCGGGGTTCTCGACGTCGGCCGTGCTGCCCTCAGAACGGGTGGACACGAGCGAGACGCCGGGAGCGACGAGGTCGGGCTTGCTGGCCCCGAACTCGGTTCCGCGGGCGGAGAAGTCGGCGACCGTGTCGTCACGTCGTGACGAGGTTCCGTGCTCGTCGAGAGCTCCCACCGTGATGAGGGTGGGGTCGGCGCCGGGGGAGGTGACGGTGCCGACGGGGCCGTCGTTGCCGGCGGAGACGACGACGGTGAGGCCCTTGGCCCACAACCGGTCGAGTCCGCGCGAGAGCGGGTCGGCCGACGGGGGCAGCGGGTTGCCGGTCGAGAGCGCGAGGCTCACGACGCGGACGGACGGGTCGGTCCTGGCGGCATCGAGAACGGCCTGCAGGCCCGCGAGAACGCGGGACAGCGACGTCGAACCGTCGGGGGTCGCGACCTGGACATCGAGGATGCGGGCGTCGGGGGCGACACCGGTGTAGGTGCCGGACGACGACGTTCCGTCACCTGCGACGAGCCCCGCCATGAAGGTGCCATGGCCCAGGCCGTCGCCGGCGGGACCGCCGCTGACGTTGACGTGGGTGACCCGGCCGGCCAGGTCTGCGACCTCGGTGACACCGGTGTCGACGACCGCGACCGTCACGCCGTCACCCGTCGCGGTGCTCGACGCGCCGATCGTGGCGCGGTACGTCGCGCCCTTCACGTCGGTCGCAGCGGCAGCGCTAGGAGCAGCGGTCAGGTGCATCGGTACGTCGGGCACGGACACCGTGCCGGCGGGCGGGGCGAGCCCCGCGGGCAGCGACACGAGCAGCGCGTCGGCCACGTCGTAGACCGCGAGGACGTCACCACCGTGTGCGGTGACCCAGGCCGCTGCGGCATCGGGGGAGAGCGCCGATCCCTGCACGGACAGCAGGGTGGGGGCGCTGGTGGCGGCAACCGCACCGGTGGCGGGGGCGCCGAGAGCGAACGCCATCGCACCTGCTGCGACGGCGGCGCCGAGAGCGAGGCCGGGACGGTGCCCGGCCCAGCCACGCATGCGCCGAGCTGCGGTGATGCCACCGGCTGTGCCGGTGATCGTCACCCGCGAGGTGCTGGCCATGTTGGCCTCCTGACAGAGAAACCCAACCGTGTATCGGCGCCTTTGTGGCCGACTTTCATACGCCATTGGAGTGAACCGCCGGAGGTGCCCGATTCGTGCTCAGGAAGCGACCCTGATGCCCTTCATCGATCCCGACGGGCCCCCGTGCGTACGGCCGTTGGGGTGACGGAGGCCGAGGAGGCGGACACGTTCGGTGAGGCTTGCCTGATGCTGGTGTCCGCTCCACGGCCCGGTCATGGAAGGCACCTGGCCGGCCACCCCGCATTTCCTGGACGGTGTCGCACGACCGCGACCTTGCGGCGGAGATCGACACTTCTACGTCCGAGGCTGCTCACGTGGGCGAAGTGACGAACGTCCGCCGCTGTGCGGGAGCAGCGGGAGGACGCACAGGCCTACTGTGGTGAGCAGACGGGTGCACAAGCGTCGCGTGCCCGTTCCTGGATCGAGGTGGTGGCCATGAGCCACGAGACGCACAGCGCCGGACCCCGGCGTGAACAGCTTCAGCTCGTCGTCTGTGCGCTGATGCTTGCGGGCGGCGTCGTCCTCCTGCTCCTCGGCCGCACGACCGCGTCCGACGTCCTGTTCCTGCTCGCGACGGCTCAGGGCTTCGTGCTCTCGCTGGTCGCGACGATCCGCGCCGTGCGGCACCGTCAGCTGAGCGTGGACGTCATCGCGCTGCTTGCCCTCGCGGGTGCTGTCGTCGTCGGTGAGTTCCTCGCGGCGGCGGTCGTGGCTCTCATGCTCGCCACCGGGCAGCTGCTCGAGGCGAGTGCGCAGGCACGGGCGTCGCGCGAGCTCACCCTGCTCGTCGACCGCGCACCGCGGACTGCCCGCGTGAAGCGCGACGGCGATGTGCTCAGCATCCCCGTCGACCAGGTCGTCGTCGGCGACCGCGTGGTCATCGGCCCTGGTGAGCTCGCACCCGTCGACGGTCGACTCATGACGCCGGGCGTGTTCGACGAGGCGGCACTCACCGGCGAACCCCTGCCCGTCGAACGTGCCATCGACGAGCTCGTCCGCAGCGGGGTCGTCAACGCCGGGTCGCCCGCCGAGATCGTGGCGACCGCGACGTCGGCCGAGTCGACGTACGCCGGTCTCGTACGGCTGGTCGAGCAGGCAGCTGCCGACACCGCACCCTTCGTGCGCCTTGCGGACCGTCTCGCCGCGTACTTCGTGCCGATCGCCCTCGGTCTTGCCGGCGTGGCCTGGTGGGTGTCGGGCGATCCGGTGCGTGCCGTGGCCGTGCTCGTCGTCGCGACGCCGTGCCCGCTCATCCTCGCCACGCCGATCGCGCTCATGGCAGGGCTGTCTCGCGCTGCGCGCGCAGGCGTCGTGGTGAAGGGTGGGTCTGCGCTCGAGCAGCTGGCGAACGGCACCGTGCTCCTGTTCGACAAGACAGGCACGCTGACGCGCGGACGACCGACCGTCGTCGACGTCGTGTGCGCCGACACGGAGTCTGCGCAGAGAGTGCTGTCGCTCGCGGCCTCACTCGACCAGTACTCGCCGCACGTCCTCGCGGGCGCTGTGGTCTCTGCCGCACGGTCCCGCGGCGGAGTGCTGACGGAGCCGAGCGACGTGCACGAGGTGGCCGGCTACGGCGTCGAGGGCATGGTCGACGGCGTGGCCGTGCGCGTCGGCAAGGAGTCGTGGGTCGTGCAGGGCTCCGCGCCGACCTGGGTGCGGCAGGTACGGCGCCGTGCCTCGCTCGACGGCTCGCTCACCGTCTTCGTCTCCGCGGACGGCGTCGCCGCCGGCGCCCTCGTCCTCGAGGACCCGGTACGCCCGGATGCCCCGCGGATGGTGCGGGCGATGCGTTCGGTGGGCATCACACGCGTGGTGCTGGTGAGCGGGGACCGCTCGGACATCGCCGACACGGTCGGTCGGCTCGTCGGCGTCGACGCCGTCTACGCCGAGCAGGATCCTGGATCCAAGGTGCTGGTGGTCACGGACGAGTCGCGCAAGGGCGCCACGATCATGGTGGGCGACGGCGTCAACGATGCTCCCGCCCTCGCGGCCGCCGGTGTCGGCGTCGCGCTGGCGTCCCGGGGCGCCTCGGCGTCGTCCGAGGCTGCCGACGTGGTTCTCACGGTCGATCGTCTCGACGCGCTCGCCGACGCGATCCTGATCGCCCAGCGCTCACGACGCATCGCACGCACAGCGGCCGTGGTGGGCATGGGGCTGTCGGCCGTGGCCATGGTCGCAGCGGCCTTCGGGCTGCTGGCTCCGACTGGCGGCGCACTCCTGCAGGAGGGGATCGACGTCCTCGCCATAGGCATCGCGCTCACCGGGCTCCTGCCCGCCGCCGTGCACACGGTCACGATGAGCGCGGAGGACACGGCCGTCGCGATCCGGCTGCGTGAGGAGCACGGCGTCCTTCGAGCCCTCGTCGAGGACGTGCGTGCTGTCGCGGACGGGCTGAGCGACGACGCAGCCGACATCGGCGCCGTCCATCTGCTGGGGCAGAGGCTCCAGCAGGAGCTCGTGCCGCACGAGCAGGAGGAGGAGCTCCTCCTGCTCCCCTTGGTGGCACGCGCGCTGGGCGGAACCGACCCCACGGGCGGGCTCAGCCGGACGCACGCGGAGATCGGCCATCAGGTGGCCCGCCTGAACCGCATCGTCGACGAGGTGGGCACAGGGCCTGTCACCGAGGACGACGTCGTCGAGTTGCGTCGTGCCCTCTACGGGCTATACGGAGTGCTGCGCCTGCACAACGCGCAGGAGGAAGAGAGCGCGTTCAGCCTCATCCCTGACGCCGCCCACTGACCCTCGGCCGGCCCACCTGTGCGAGAGGTCGCGGAGCCGCGCTGCGCCGCGACCGCTCGACGTATCACGTGCGCAGGAACAAGGAGTGCCCT
>JBBQAY010000086.1:0-12620 GCA_038316965.1 Candidatus Nanopelagicales bacterium | reverse complement strand
GTGGAGCTGAGGGGACTCGAACCCCTGACCCCCTGCATGCCATGCAGGTGCGCTACCAGCTGCGCCACAGCCCCGTGCAGTCGTGCCGGGAAAGCATAAGGGAGAGCCCGGCCCGAGGTGAAATCGGATCAGGACTCGTCGCCGAAGACGTCCTCAGGCAGCGACCGGGCGTTGTGCTCGGTCAGGCGCCAGCGTCCGTCGGCGAGCTCCTCGAGCACCGACCAGGCGCAGTTCACGAGGCCGCCGAGCGCGGTCCAGTGCTCCTGCGGCAGAGCCAGCAGCGTGCCGATGCCCGCTCTGATCGCACCGCCGTGGCTCGCCACGACGAGGGTGCCGCCAGCGGGCAGCAGATCGGCATGGCGCAGCACAGCGGCGCTGACACGGACGGACACCTCGGTGCGGGTCTCGCCGTCGCCTGCGGGTACGTCGTCGCCGGAGAGCCAGCGTCGGAAGTGGACGCCGTCGGTGGCGATGATGTCGTCGCGCACGAGGCCCTGCCAACGACCGGCGTAGGTCTCGCGGAGGTCAGGGTCGGTTTCGACCTCGAGACCCACGATCTCGCCGAGCTTCTCGGCCGTGACCCGCGCGCGCGAGAGGTCGCTTGCCACGATGCGTGCCGGCGCGAGGGTCGCGAGGTCTCGGGCGGCGCGCTCGGCCTGAGCCATGCCCACATCGTCGAGGGCGACGTCGGTCGTGCCCTGGAAACGCGACTCGGCGTTCCACGACGTGCGGCCGTGCCGCCACAGGACGATGCGACGCGAGGTCACGAGTCGCTCGCTGCGACGCCGTCCCGCTCGGCGTGCACGTCGCGCGGCTTGGTGACCGACTCGGGCAGCGGGATGCGCGTCCCGTCCTTCCACAGCCGCTCGAGGCCGTAGTAGTGGCGCTCCTCGTCGTGCTGCACGTGGACGACGATGTCGATGTAGTCCAGCAGCACCCAGCGGCCGTCGCGCTCGCCCTCGCGGCGTACGGGGTCGACGTCGATCTTGTCGAGCGCCTCCTCGATACCGTCGACGATCGCCTTGACCTGGCGGTCGTTGGCAGCGGAGCACAGCAGGAAGACGTCGGTGATGACGAGGGTCTCGGACACGTCGAGCGCGACGATGTCCTCCGCGAGCTTCTCGGCGGCTGCCTCGGCAGCTATCGCGGTCAGCTCCAGCGCACGGGCGGAGGCGGTCACGGACGGTCCTTTCGACGGGCGGGGGGAACGTCCGATTCTCTCACGGGGAGCGGTGAGCGCCGACCGGGCGAGCGTCGAGCACGTCAGGGCGCGGTGGGGGTGAAGTCCTCGCCCAGCACCACGATGACGTCCGCCACGCTCTGGCCGTCCTCGGCCACCTTCACCGCGGTACCGGGGAGCCCCAACGCCGTGACGATGTCGGCGCCCCACGTCAGGGACTCCGGCGTGGTGTCGGGGAGGATCACGTTGGTCTTCGCCTGACCGAACGACGACGCGTTCCCGCCGTTGACGAACGTGAATCCGGCGTCGACGAGAAGGGTTCGGGCGGCGGTGTTGAGCCCCGGCGAGCCGACGCCGTTCTGCACGAGGACTCGCACCTTGGAGTTGGGTCCAGGGGTGCGCAGCGCCTCCGGGAGCAGGTCCTGCACCATCGCTGCGGCCGCTTCCTGGTCGACCCTGTAGGCCGCCGGGCCGCCGGTGTCGATCCCCTGCACCGGCAGGTTCTTGTACGCGACGTCGTCGGCGTTGACGTCGGCGTTGAGCCGCAGGAAGAAGTCGGCGAGCTGCGTGAACGGCACGGTGGCACGCGCCGAGGCGCCGAGCTGGGTCAGGATCGTCTCGATCTTGGCGCTGTCCGCAGGCAGCTTGGCCACCGTGAGACGCAGCACCTGGGCGAAGCGCGCCATGCGCGCCTCCTCGTTCTCCCCCTTGGCGAGGAAGGTCGCGTACGCCTCCGCCTGCTGGCCTTGCAGCACCTGGCCAGGCCCAGCCGGGACGAGGATCAGCGTCGTGCCGTCGGCCTTCTCCTGGGTGACGTCGACGTCGACGTCGGCGGTGATGCCACCGACCGCGTCGACCAGGCCGGACAGCGCACCGGGATCGAGCACGAGCGTGCCGTTGACGTCGACCCCGATCGCGTCCGACAGCGCCCCCGCCGACCCGTTCGGGTCGGGCAGGCGGTTGATCTGGCCGAAGGGCAGCGTGCCGCCTGTGGCGACGTCCATCAGCGTGTTCTGCGGGATGCTGATGACGTTGGCGCGACCGAGCGGACCGCCGACCGACAGCAGCGCACCCGAGACCGCGACACCCTGGTCGTCGGCTACCTGCAGCAGCAGCGTCGGCTGGGTCGGGCCGGTGGCCGACGGGGATGCGGTCGGCAGGGGGTCGGGTGCGGGCGTCTGCCGGCTGAGCCACGTCCAGGCAAGCCCGGCGAGGGCCAGCACCACGATGGCCACGACCCCGACGATGACCAGGCGGTTGTGCGCCCGGTGCGACTGCACCCGTGCGGCATCCTCGGTCGCGCGGCGGCGGGCGGCGCGGCCGCCCGCGCTCTGCGCCTCGCTCCAGTCGGCCGGAAGGTCGGTGGCCGGGGAGTCATCTGCCTCGACAGGCTGCGGTGCCCAGCCCTCGGGCTCGGTCTCTGCCTCGGAGTCCGCCGCCTGCTCGGCGGGTTCGTCGTCCGTCGTGTCGACGTCGTCGGCAGAGCCCGTCGACTCAGCGGCCACGTCGGCTGCGGAGTCCGGAGACTCGACGACGACCTCCTCGGCCGGCTCCGGCGGCCCGCCTGCGGCCACGTCGGCCTCGGCCGCTGCCTCGGCAGCACGTCGTCGGGCCGCGCGGCCGCCTTCGGCAGGCTCCCCCACCGGGGCGGAATCCGAGGCGTCGTCCACGACGGGCACGGGTGCTGCGGCCTCGACGTCGGTCGGCTGGTCCGGCTCTGCCTCGGGCGCCTGGCCGGGATAGGGCTCCAGCGACGGGACGGGCAGGTCGAAGGGGTCTGGCGCGGAGCCCTCTGTGTCGGGGCGGGTCTCGTCGCTCATGAGGGCGCACCCTGGTAGAGCCCGTGATCCTCGACGTACTGAGCGACGGCGTCCGGGACGAGGTACCGGATCGGGGCGCCGTCGGCGACGCGTGCGCGGATGTCGCTCGAGGACACCTCGAGGGCGGGGATCTCGACGTACGTGACCGAGCCCGGGGGGAGGCCGAGGGCGTCGGTCGAACGGAGGTCGTGGCCGGGGCGGGTGACCCCCACGAGGTGGGCCAGCGCAGGGATCTCCTTGGCGCGGTGCCACGTGTGCAGCCCGGCGAGCGCGTCGGCACCGAGGATGAGGACGAGCTCGACCTCGGCACCGAGGGAGGTGTGCAGGTCGGTGAGCGTGTCGACGGTGTACGTCGGGCCGGCGCGCTCGAGGTCGACCCGTGACGCGGCGAGGCGCGGGTCGGGCTCGGTCGCGATGACGGTCATGGCGTAGCGGTCCTCGGCTGGGCTGATGTCCGGACGGGTCTTCTGCCACTGCTGGCCGGCGGGGACGAGCAGCACCTCGTCGAGCCCGAGGCGGTACGCGACCTCGCTCGCGGCGACGAGATGGCCGTGGTGCACCGGATCGAACGTGCCTCCGAGCACCCCGACGCGACGCACGGCCGTACGGCGCCCGTCAGCGGTCGAGGTTGACGCGCGTGACGACGAACAGCAGGACGAGCAGCACGACGAGCGCGAACCCGCCGAAGAGCCACTTCGAGGGCAGGTCGGAGTGCTCGTTGGCGACCAGCGTGGCCTCGGCCAGAACAGCTGCGGCGTTCATCGGGCGTACCCCTCGCTCCTCGTCGCACGGCGCGACGGACATGCCCGTGACCGGGTCGAGCCGAGGATAGCAACGGTAGGGGTCGAAGCCCGGGAGCGGGCCGGGCCGCGTCCCGATCGTGACCCCTGCGGCCTCAGCCCCGCACGTGCCCGTCGCCGGTGACCACGTACGTCGTGCTCGTCAGCTCGGCCAGGCCCATGGGCCCGCGTGCGTGCAGCTTCTGGGTCGAGATGCCGATCTCGGCCCCGAACCCGAACTCGGCACCGTCGGTGAAGCGGGTCGACGCGTTGACCATGACCGCTGCGGAGTCGACGCCGGTGATGAAGCGCTGGATCGCCGTCGTGGAGTCGCTCACGATCGCCTCGGTGTGGCCCGACGACCATCGGCGGATGTGCGCGAGCGCGGCGTCGAGGTCGTCGACCACTCCCGCCGCGATGTCGAGCGAGTAGTACTCCGCCGCCCAGTCCTCGTCGGTCACGGGAGCGAACGCGATGCCCGCCGACTCGGCGTACGGCGCCATCCGCGCATCGCCGTGGATCGTGACGCCCTTGTCGCGCAAGGCCGCGAGCGCGGACGGAAGGAACGCGTCGGCGACGTCTGCATGGACGAGGAACGTCTCCGCCGTGTTGCACACGCTGACCCGCTGGGTCTTGGCGTTGACGAGGATCGCGACAGCCTTGTCGAGGTCGGCGCCCGCGTCGACGTACACGTGGCAGTTGCCGACGCCGGTCTCGATCACCGGCACCGTCGACTCCTCGACGACGCTGCGGATGAGCCCCGCACCACCGCGCGGGATGAGCACGTCGACGAGGCCGCGCGCGGTCATGAGGTGCTTCACCGACTCGTGCGTGGTGCCGGGGACCAGCGCGATCGCGTCGGCGGGAAGGCCCGCGGCGACGAGCGCTTCGCGCATCACGTCGACGAGCACGACGTTGGTGTCGTACGCCGACGAGCTGCCACGCAGCAGTGCAGCGTTGCCGCTCTTGAGGCACAGGACGGCGGCGTCGACGGTGACGTTGGGACGCGCCTCGTAGATCATCCCTACGACGCCGAGCGGAACCCTGACCTGACGGACGTCGAGGCCGTTGGGCAGCGTGTAGCCGCGCACCACCTCACCGATCGGGTCGGGCAGCGACGCGACGTCGCGCGCGGCGTCCGCGATGGCACGCAGACGATCCGGCGTGAGCGTGAGGCGGTCGACGATGGCGGGATCGGTGCCGTTCTCGATCGCGCGGGCGACATCGGCTGCGTTGGCCGTCACGACACGGTCGGTCGCGGCATCGAGCGCATCGGCTATCGCGACGACGGCGGCGTCCTTCTGGCTGCGGTGAAGCGCCCGCAGCACCACTGCCGCCTCGCGCGCGGCCCGGGCGACCTCGTGCACGGCCTCGCGGTCGTTGCTGCTGTTCTCGCTCACGGGTACGAGGGTAGGAGGTCGCGCACGGCCGATCCACTCGGCCTCGGCGTCACGTCACGAGGTGAGGCCACGGGCGGTCGTCGCGACCGCCGTCGGTCAGAAAGGGGCGACGCCGACGAGGCTCATGGGCACCGAGGGCATGCGACCGCGTCGGTGGAACATGTCGCGGTCCACCACCTCCACGCCGACCACCTGCCAGTCGGGCAGGCCGCAGCGCTCCCGGTGCTCGGCCCACAGACCGAGGGCCAGGGCCACGACGGACTGGGCGTCCGGCGCCTCCTCCCAGTACCGCACCTCGGCGCGGTCGGCGCTGTAGCGGCCGGACAGGAGGAACGGGTGGTCGTGGCTGAGGTGCTCGAGCGCGACCCGGATCTCGCCCTCGCTGACGACCTCACCGGCGACGGTGAGCGTGACGTGCCAGAACGGGAACCCGGTCATGGCACCTCCTCGCGCTGGCGCCTAGTGGCGCAGGACGACCAGGTCGTCGCGGTGGACGACCTCACGTTCATACGCCGGTCCCAGTTCCCTCGCCAGGTCTCGGGTGGAACGACCGAGGAGGCCGGGAAGCTCTGTCGAGTCAAAGTTGACCAGCCCGCGAGCCACGGTGTTGCCGTTTTCGTCCAGCAGGTCGACGGGATCGCCCGCGACGAACACTCCCGTGACAGAAGTGATACCGGCGGGCAGGAGCGACAGCCGCCGGCGCACGACGGCGTCGACGGCGCCGGGGTCGAGCACCAGCGAACCGCGGCCGGCCGTGGCGTGCCGCAGCCAGAGGAGGCGGGTGCCCCCGCGCTCCCCCGTCGGGTGGAAGAGCGTGCCGACGCTCGCGCCGGCCAGTGCCGCTTCTGCGTTGGTGGCCGAGGTGAGCACGACGGGGATGCCCGCGGAGGTCGCGATGCGCGCTGCCTCGACCTTGGTGACCATGCCGCCGAGGCCGACTCCGGAGCCTGAGCCGCCGACCTCGACGTCGGCCAGGTCCGCCTCGCCGCGGACGTCGGTGATGAGAGCGGAACCCTCGCGGCTCGGCGGGCCGTCGTACAGGCCGTCGACGTCCGAGAGCAGCACGAGCAGATCGGCCTGCACGAGGTGCGCGACGAGCGCGGCCAGCCGGTCGTTGTCGCCGAAGCGGATCTCGTCCGTGGCGACGGTGTCGTTCTCGTTGACGATCGGGACGACGCCGAGCTCCAGCAGGCGGTAGAGCGTGCGCTGCGCGTTGCGGTAGTGGCTGCGACGGATGACGTCGTCGGCGGTGAGCAGCACCTGGCCGACCGTGCGGCCGTGCCGCGCGAACGCGCCCGAGTAGTGGGCGAGCAGGATCCCCTGGCCGACGCTGGCCGCAGCCTGCTGGGTGGCGAGGTCGCGCGGCCGCCGCGTGAGCTTGAGCGTGGGCAGCCCGGTGGCGATGGCGCCCGAGCTGACGAGCACGATCTCGATCCCGGCACCGAGCCGTGTGCCGATGGCGTCGACGAGGGCGTCGACCTGCACGGGATCGAGCCCGCCGCTGCGTGAGGTGAGGGAGGACGACCCGACCTTCACCACGACGCGGGACGCACGCGTGACGACCTGTCGCTTGCCCACGCGGCCATCCTGCCGTAACCCCGGCCTCGCCCACGGACCGGTGCTTTCCGCGCCGCCAGGAGAATCGGATCGGTGCGGCGCGCGACGTGGGTGGGGGGTGGTATCCAGTGCGTGTGGACCTTCAGGCTTCGTTCTCGGCTCCGTTGTGGCGCTGGAGCGGCGAGAGCGCATGGCACTTCTTCACCGTGCCCGAGGCCGTGAGCGACGACATCCGCTCACGCGCGGAGCCGGGCCCTGGCTTCGGCTCGGTCAAGGTCACGGTGACCGTCGGTGCGACCACGTGGTCGACCTCGGTGTTCCCCGACTCCAGGTCCGGGCGCTACCTGCTGCCCGTCAAGGCCGCTGTACGCCGCCACGAACGCCTCGACGACGGCGACGAGGCGGAGATCCACCTCGTCGCGCACCTGCGGATCGCCTGACGGGCCCACGTGCCAGGAAGCCACCGTGATGGCTGCTGGCGCTCCTTCGATCGAGGCGACTAGTGGCCGAGCAGGCGGTCGTCGGAGCCGCGGGGGCCGCCCAGCGGCGTGCCGGCGGCGATGGTCGGCTCGAAGTCGAACACCACCGCGTTGTCCTCCGGCCCGATGACGACCTCGGCACCGGGCACGGCGCCGAGCTCGAGGAGCTTGGCCTCGACACCGAGGCGCGCGAGACGGTCGGCCAGGTAGCCCACGGCCTCGTCGTTGGAGAAGTCGGTCTGGCGCACCCAACGCTGCGGGCGCTCGCCGCGCACGCGGTAGCGGACGCCCTCGGAGTCCTCCTCGCGCGTGATGGTGAAGCCGCTGTCGTCGACAGCGCGCGGAGTGAGCACGACGCGGGGGGCCACCTCGATGATCGTGCTGTCGCGGCGCTCCTTCACGAGGGCCGCCATCGCGAAGCCGAGCTCGCGCAGGCCGTCGTGAGCGACCGCGCTCACCTCGACCACGGTGTAGCCGCGGGCCTGGAGCTCGGGCTTGACGAGCTCGGCGAGCTCGCGCGCCTCGGGGACGTCGATCTTGTTGAGCGCGACGAGGCGGGGTCGGTCGGCGAGGTCGCCCTCGGTGCCGCCGTACGCCGCGAGCTCGGCCTCGATGACGTCGAGGTCGGTGATCGGGTCGCGACCCGGGTCGAGGGTGGCGCAGTCGAGCACGTGCACGAGCACGTGGCAGCGCTCGACGTGGCGCAGGAACGCCAGCCCCAGGCCCTTGCCCTCGCTCGCACCCGGGATCAGGCCAGGGACGTCGGCGACGGTGAAGACCTGCTCGCCCGCGGTCACCACGCCGAGGTTGGGGATGAGGGTCGTGAAGGGGTAGTCGGCGATCTTGGGGCGCGCGGCCGACATCGCGGCGATCAGCGAGGACTTGCCTGCGCTCGGGAAGCCCACGAGCGCGACGTCGGCGACCGACTTCAGCTCGAGGACGACATCGAGCGACTCCCCCGGCTCGCCGAGCAGGGCGAAGCCCGGGGCCTTGCGCCGCGTGCTGGCCAGCGAGGCGTTGCCGAGGCCGCCATGACCGCCCTTGGCGATCACGGCCTCCATGCCGCCCACGACGAGGTCTGCCACGACGTTGCCGCGGCTGTCGACCACGGCCGTGCCCGGCGGGACGCGCAGGACGATGTCCTCGCCCATGCCGCCGTTGCGGTGGCTGCCCTCGCCGGGACGGCCGTTGCCGGCGCGGCGGGTCGGGCCGTGGTGGAACTCCAGCAGCGAGGTCACGTTGGTGTCGACGACGAGGCGGACGTCGCCGCCGTGCCCGCCGTTGCCGCCGTCGGGGCCACCGAGGGGCTTGAACTTCTCGCGGGAGACCGAGGCGCAGCCGTGGCCGCCGTCCCCGCCCGCGACGTGCAGGACGACGCGGTCGACGAAGGTGGTCATGGGATCTGCTCTCGGTTCTGCCGTGCTGCGGGCTCGTGCGGGGCGGACATGCGTGAGGGGGCGAGCCGTACGGCTCGCCCCCTCACGATGAGGTCATTGCGTGGGTGGTGCGGTCACACACCGACGACGTTGACGACGCGGCGACCGCGACGGGTGCCGAACTCGACCGCGCCGGGGGCGAGGGCGAACAGGGTGTCGTCCTTGCCGCGGCCGACGTTCTCGCCCGGGTGGAAGTGGGTGCCACGCTGGCGCACGATGATCTCGCCCGCGTTCACCTGCTGACCACCGAAGCGCTTCACGCCGAGGCGCTGGGCGTTGGAGTCGCGACCGTTCCTGGTGCTGGAAGCACCCTTCTTGTGAGCCATGTGTCGTCAGTCCTCGGTCGTCTCAGGAGCTCAGGAGGTCTCGATACCGGTTACGCGCACCTTGGTGAGCTTCGCGCGGAAGCCCATGCGGCGCTTGTAGCCGGTCTTGTTCTTGTAGTGCTGGATACGGATCTTCGGGCCCTTGGTGTGCTCGACGACCTCGGCGGTGACGGTGACGCCGGCGAGCGTCTTCGCGTCCGAGGTGACGGTCGCGCCGTCCACGAGCAGCAGCGCGGGGAGGGTCATGGTCGACCCGGTGTCGTTGCCCTGACGGTCCAGCTCGATGACGTCGCCGGCCGCCGGCCTTGACGATGGCGTACACCGCGGATCTCCATTCACAAACGTTCTCGGGACGACGCCCACGGCAGCGACCTCAGATGAGGCTGAACCGATCCAGAGGCACTGGAGGCGTCACGGGTGCCATGGGCACCGAGGGTCAAGGGTACGAACCGGGCAGCGTGCGGGTCAAACTGGGCTCTGTTCTCTGGCCGCTGCGCGGCGGCCCGGCCGGCGCTTCGCGCCAGCCTCGGCGCCTGCGGCGACCCTGCGGGCCGCCTCGGCGCCTCGGGCCGGGCGTTGCATCTCAGCTCGTCCCGGTAACACTTGCGTGAGCAGGCTCACCCGGCGGCGGCCGGGCCTGCCTTGCGGGTGGCCTTGCGCGGACCCCGCTTGCGCGGCGCCGGCTTGGTCGTGGGCGCCTCGGCGGCCGACGAGGCCTCCTCGGTCGCCGACGGGCCGTCTGCGGCCCCGGAGGTGCCCTCACGGGGCTTGTCGGCCTGCTCGGCGTGGTGGGCCTGGTCCTCGGCCACCGCAGCTGAGGCCTCCGCCGCTGCGGCGGCAGCGGCATCGGCGGCGCGCTTGGCGGCCGCGGCGTGGACCTTCTCCATCGCCTCGGTCACCTTCGGGTCGATCGCCCGGGGCTCGACCTCGACCGCAGGGGCAGCGGACTTCGCTCGGCTCTTGCGGCCTCCGCCCTCGGGCTCGGCGCCCTTGCGCTTGCGGCTGCGGCTGCCGGCACCACCGGTGTCGGCGTCCGCCTCGCCCGCGATCGCCTTGGCGGCGACAGGCTCGGAATGCACGTGGTAGCCGCGGCCCTGGCACGCCTCGCACGGCTCGCTGAAGACCTCGAGCAGACCCTGGCCGATGCGCTTGCGCGTCATCTGGACGAGGCCGAGCGAGGTCACCTCGGCCACCTGGTGCTTGGTGCGGTCGCGGCCGAGGCACTCGACCAGGCGCCGGAGCACGAGGTCGCGGTTGCTCTCGAGCACCATGTCGATGAAGTCGATGACGATGATGCCGCCGATGTCGCGCAGCCTGAGCTGACGGACGATCTCCTCCGCAGCCTCGAGGTTGTTGCGGGTGACCGTCTCCTCGAGGTTGCCGCCCTGGCCGGTGAACTTGCCGGTGTTGACGTCGACCACGCTCATCGCCTCGGTGCGGTCGATGACGAGCGAGCCACCCGAGGGCAGCCACACCTTGCGGTCGAGCGCCTTCGCGAGCTGCTCGTCGATCCGCATCTCACGGAAGAGGTCACCGGGGCCGACCCACGGACGCACGCGCTCGGCGAGGTCGGGGGCGACGCCGGCGATGTACTCCGTCAACGTCTCGGCGATGTCCGAGCCCTCGACGAGGAGCTGGGTGAAGTCCTCGTTGAAGATGTCGCGGACGACCTTGATGGCGAGGTCGGGCTCGCCGTGCAGCAGCGCGGGGCCACCGTTGGCAGAGGCGATCTTCTCCTGGATCTGGGTCCACTGGTCGGCGAGGCGCTCGACGTCGCGGCGCAGCTCCTCCTCGGCGGCACCCTCGGCAGCCGTGCGCACGATGACGCCGGCATCCTCGGGCACGACCTGGCGCAGGATGGCCTTGAGACGCGAGCGCTCGGCGTCGGGCAGCTTGCGGCTGATGCCCGTCATCTGGCCCTCGGGCACGTAGACGACGAAGCGGCCGGGCAGCGAGATCTGGGCGGTGAGGCGGGCACCCTTGTGGCCGAGCGGGTCCTTGCTGACCTGCACCAGGACCGGGTCGCCGGGCTTGAGGGCGACCTCGATGCGCTTGGGCTGGCCCTCGAGGCCGGCGGCGTCCCAGTTGACCTCGCCGGCGTAGAGGACGGCGTTGCGCCCGCGACCGATGTCGACGAAGGCGGCCTCCATGCTCGGCAGCACGTTCTGGACCTTGCCCAGGTAGACGTTGCCGATCATCGAGGCGCCGTTGTTGCGGTTGACGTAGTGCTCGACGAGCACGCCGTCCTCGAGCACCGCGATCTGCGTGCGGTCGTCGCGCTGACGCACGACCATGACTCGCTCGACAGCCTCGCGACGGGCGAGAAACTCGGCCTCGGTGAGGATCGAGGGACGACGGCGTCCGGCCTCACGGCCTTCGCGACGACGCTGCTTCTTGGCCTCGAGGCGGGTCGAGCCCTTGACCGAGGTGACCTCCGACGACACCGAGCGCTGACGCGGCTCGCGCACGCGCACCACCGTGTTCGGCGGATCGTCCTGGTCAGAGCCGTTGTCGCCCGAGCCACCACGGCTGCGGCGGCGACGGCGACGGCTGCCGCCCTCGGAGCGATCGCTGTCGTCGGAGTCGTTCGACTCCTCCGATGCCTTGCCGGTCTCGGCCTGGTCTGCGTCACCGTCGGCGGAGTCGTCCGAAGCCTCGCCGTCGGAGTCGTCGCCGGGCCGGCGACGGCGGCCGCGGCCACCACGGCGACGACGACGACGGGCGGCGGTGCTGCCGCCCTCGTTCTCCTCGGCCTCGATCGCCTCGGCATCGGTCTCGGAGGCGTCCTCGTCGTCCTCGTCGTCCTCGACGACGGGCTCCTGCACGACCGGCGCGGCAGCCTTCTTTGCAGGCCGCTTGCGGGCCGGCGGTGCGTCGGCGCTGGGTGCCTGGAACATCAGCATCCCGGCGGCGGGGGCCGCCGGAGCGTCGGGTGCCACGGTCTCGGTGACGACGGCGGAGAACGCGGGCACGTCGGTGGCCTTGCGGCTGCGCGTGCGCTTGACGGGCTTGTCGGCGTCGGCGGAGGCGGGGGCTGCCTGGGCGGTTGCCTCCGGCTCGACCTCGGTCTTCTTCGCCGCGGGCTTCTTGGCCGCGGTCTTCTTGGCCGGCGCCTTCTTCGCAGCGGTCTTCTTGACCGGTGCCTCGGCCACGGCGGCAGGCGCCTCGGCCTCGGGAGCGGGGGTGACGACCGGCGGACCCGCCGGCCGGCCGGCCGCACGACGCCGGGGGCGACGCTCGGCGGAAGCGCCCTCGGGCGCGTCAGAGGTGGTGAAGGGGGTCTCGTCGCTCACGCGAACTACTCCTGTCCGACCCCCGGGTTCCGAGGAACCGCGCGGAGGTCATGTCGCCCGGCGCCGGGGCGACGGACGAAAGCCAGTGGGATGCACCAGAGCGCGCCGGGAGGCGTGGACCAGTGCCGACGCCGGCCTCAGGCGCGGTCAGCCGCGAGCGGATCGGACACCGTGAGGGTCACGGGGCCCGTGCTCGCGTCCGCAGCGAGCGGCCCCTGCGCCAGCCGGGTCACCCGAGGGGGGACCGGCGGCACCAGGTCAGCCACCTGCCGCAGTGCGGCGAGGACGTCATCGGGTCGGACGGACGGTGTTACGTGCCGGACGACCAGGTCGAGTATCGCACAGGGCTC
>JBBQAY010000085.1:0-12902 GCA_038316965.1 Candidatus Nanopelagicales bacterium | reverse complement strand
TCGTGCCATTCGCGTGCCACATCGTGGGGCAAAAGCGGGTCCGCCGCGATCACTAACGGACGCCGAAACTCCCCAATCTCGTGCTCAATCCTGCTGTCAGCGCTGGCCAGCGCGTGGCTAGCGTTGATCTTGAAAACCGCTGGGTAGCGATACCCCGAGGGTTCGAATCCCTCGCCCTCCGCCGTCGAGCAAAGCGAGACCCCTCTGAGGGCGAGGGGTTCGGGAGGAACCCCCGCGTCGGCTCGAGCCCTGGCGCCGAAGGCGCCCCACTGCTCGCCCCTGCGCCAGCCCGGGACGGGTCCCTCGCCCTCCGCCGTCAAGCAAAGCGAGGCCCGACTGAGGGCGAGGGGTTCGGGAGGAACCCCCGCAGCCCCTCGACCCGCCGCGGCGAAGCCGCCGGCCTGGTCGCACCTCTGCTCGTCCGAGACGGATCCCTCACCCGCAGACCGAGGCCCCTGCCGCGAACCGCGGCGGAACGACGCCCGTCGACTCAGTCGGAGGCAGCGGCGAATCGGTCTCGGTACGCGTCGCGCACCCGCTCGCGGTCGGCCTCGAGCAAGGAGCCGAGATCCGCCTGCGCGAGCACGAGGCCGGCCTGTCGTCTCAGTGCGGCCCGCGCATCCGCGGTCGCCTCCTCGGTCAGCGCGTGCACGAGCTGGTCGATGATCTCCAGCAGGTAGATCAGCACCGTCGGCTGGCCCGTGGCGGCGATCCGCACCTCGTCGAAGGCGAGGTTCACGAGCTCGGCGCGAGTGGGCACATGGGCCAGGTGCAGCACGCGGTCGCCGTCGCGCACCGTGACACCAGGCGGGGCGGCCGCGAGCAGCTGGCGGAGCACGGCCGCTTGGTGGAAGAGGGCGTCCTGGGCGGTGGTCGGGTCGTTGACGCCGGGCGAGAGGGCGCGCAGGGCGACGTCGGCCAGCTGTCGGACTCCGTACGTCGGGTCCTGCAGGAGCGTGCGGGTCGGCCCCAGCGACACGGCTGAGCGCAGCCGGCGGGACACCGCGTCCACGTCGCTCGGCTCGGGCGAGATCCGACCGACGGGCGTGCCGGGCACGGCGTAGCGACCGGGCGCGGTGTCGACCACGAACCGCGATCCGGCCGGCAGGGCGTCGAGCAGGCTCCGATGGTCGAGCTGCTGGACCCAGCCGTGCTTCTCGAACACGACTACTGCCCCGTGATCGTCCACCTCCACGGTCCGGTCGTCGGTGTAGCCGGACGTCGCGTGGTCGCGGACCGCCTCGAGCGCCTCTTCCGTCACGCGCGCCAGCACCTGGGACACATCGAGACCGTGCGCGCTGTGGCTGATGAACGCGACCGTCGCCAGGATCGCCACGATCCCGAGCACCAGGGCGGTCACCGTGGACAGGCTCGGCACGACCGCTTCGCCGCCCGCCCCGCCTTCACCGCGTACGGCGCGGAGCACGACGAGGCAGTACGTGAACGTGCCCATCACGATGCCCATGGCGCGCTTGCTCGCGGGGTCGCGGAACATCCCGTGCACGACGCGCGGCGAGTACTGGCTCGAGGCAGCCGACACCAGCAGCAGCGAGACCGAGAAGGCGACGCCGGCGAAGGCGAGCGTCGCGCCGGCGACGACGGTGAGCACAGCCCTGGAGCTGTCGACGGTGGCGGTGAACCGCTCGGGCAGGTCGCCGGCGGACGAGTCCAGGTACAGCATGAGCAGAGCCAGGAGCGCCCCAGCGACCACGAACAGCAAGGGGACAACGAAGAGGCTGCTCCGGGCGCGGTCGCGAAACGCGCTCCATCTCAGCTCGGAACCGCTCGGCGTCGCGTTCACCCGACCTCCTCAGTCGTCCCGCCCCGCTTCCCTGCACGCTGGCCCACCGATCGTGGGTCGCTGCCGGTGACCGCGCGAAGGACCGTCCCGCCCGACCTCGCGGCTGGGCAGATCCGTTGGTCTACGACACGAGCGTAGGCGGTAGCCCGATGCCGCGGGCTGCGTGCCGTGGCGATGGCCGCACCTGCTCGACGTGTCACGCTCACTGCTGGGTGGGCGATGCATCGGCAGGCCTCGCTACCTCCTGTCGACCCGTGCTGGGTGCTGCTCTGCCATCGTCGTCGCAGAGGGCAGGACACCGGCCCATGGCCAAGCCGACCATGGGCGAAGATTGTGGAGTCGTAGCCTCGGCCACCTGTCGAGGAGCGGATGCCTCGATCGTGCAGAGGGTCAGGGACCGGAGCGACAGGTCGCCGGACAAGGATGCAGACAGGACCTGCTACCTGCTGTCGGTCCACAACGACGACACCCCGGCGTACGCGACCCCTAAGGACGCCGAGCGCGCGTTCGCCGCCACCGGGTGCCTCAACGAGGAGATGCCCACCGCCGGTGTCCTGGATGACGCCACGAAGTCCGTACGCGTCGGCGCCCTGTTCCTCTATGTGCGCCTGCAGGAACAGGGGATCGAGCGGGCGCGCGGTGCCACGGCCCTCGATGACTGGGCGGATCGACGGTGGGTGCTTGTCAAGCATGACGGTCAGGACCGCTACCTCTGCGCCGAGGGGCGGATGCGATAGGTCCCCGACTCCACGTTGTCCTACGACCGCGACAGTCGGCGCCTGGCCCACGAGGACGGCCAACCGCACGTCCACCTCGGCCGACCGCTAGGCAGCCCAGATCCTCGACGTGCTGGAAGTGGTCGGAGCAAGGGGCGCGCTCGTCGGCGAACGTCTAGACCGCTGAGCAGAGACGCTCCGAGGATTCGAGTCCCTCCCCCTCCGCCCATGTGCTGGCTCAGGACATAGCCATGGCCCGAACCCACGAGCCGTGGGTTCGGGCCATTCGTCGGCAGGCTCGTCGGGCGCAGGCGCGGCAGCCACACCCCGACCGGGACGTCGGTCTCCGTGACGGCCTGGAGATCACCGACGTTTCGCGGTCAGACCGGCGCTTCGGAGCGAAGCGATGTGCCTACCGCCCCATCGGGACCTGCGCACGGTCGAGCTCGACGACGTCTGGCATCGACGGCGCCGTCGTGCGGGGCCAGGTCCAGGCGGAGCGCAGGATGAAGGCCAGGAGCAGCACCTCGAGCGCGATAGACAGGCCGTAGAAGTAGGCGTAGCTCATGGACTCGCCAGACGCGTTGTAGATCGTGACGGGGAGGTAGAGCGCCGCGATCACGAGGTTGACCGGGCGGTTGATGCGGGCCGGCAGCGTCGCGGACAGCGCGATCATCAGCGCCGGGATCCCGACCAGGGTGAGCGAGGCCCCGACGAAGAGCGGGCCCGTCTCGAAGTCGTGGACGACGCCGGCCTGGATGTCGCCGAGGAAGCCTGGCTTGTACAGCGCGAGGTAGTCGACGTAGATGTAGAAGAACATGAAGCTCGCCCACGCTGCTGCGAGCTTCGCCTGGACCGGGATCTTCCGGTCCTCCAGGGTGGTCCGCTCTGCTGTCGGGGTTCTCACGTCGTGACTCCTTCGCTTCGGTCGGATCGCGGCTGTGGTGCAGCCCCGCTCCTCACGACCGAGACGGTTCTCGGTCGTTCGTACACTGTACGTCGTACGCTGTACGATCCCTCGTACGCTGTACGGTTGTCAAGCCGGACGAGCGAGGAGACCCGTGTCTGCGAAGGAGCAACGCCAGGCCGCGCCAGATGCGGGGCTGAGCAAGCAGCGGGTGGTGGTCGAGGCGATCCGGCTCGCCGACCTCGAGGGGGTCGACGGGCTGAGCATGCGCCGGCTGGCTGGTGCGCTCGGCGCGGGCGCGATGTCGCTCTACTACTACGTCGCGAACAAGGAGGAGCTGCTCGACGCCATGATCGACGTGGTGTTCGAGGAGATCGAGCTCCCGCCCGAGGACACCGACTGGCAGTCCGCGATGCGACGGCGGGCGGTCTCCGCCCGACAGGTCCTCGCACGCCACCCGTGGGCGATCAGTCTCATGGAGTCGCGGACGACGCCGGGACCCGCGAACCTCCGCCACCGTGAAGCGGTCACCGCCTGCCTGCGCAGGGCCGGCTTTTCAGTCGTGAACGCGACGCACGCCAACTGGTTGCTCGACAGCTACGTCTACGGGTTCGCCCTGCAGGAGGCCAGCCTGCCGTTCGACACCGCCGGTGAACTCGCGGACATGGCCGAGGACGTCTTCCTGCCCCAGCTTCCCCCTGACGAGTTCCCCTACCTCAGCGAGTCCGCCGCGGCGCTCTTCGCTGCCGGCTACGACCCGGCGGAGGAGTTCATCTTCGGCCTCGACCTCGTCCTCGCCGCCCTCGAGCCCCTGAGAGCCGCCGCGTAGCGAGGCTCACGGACCCGTCGTGCTGCCCTCTGCGCCGCGGCTCCGAGCCATGACCTCGGCACCACGGGGTGCTCCTGCAGGCGTCCTTCTCGGTTTGCGGATGCCGCCCGAGCCCTCCCACCGCTGCAGGATGGCGCGGGACTCCTCGCTCGTCGCGCCGCTCATGCCGGCAGCGGCAACCAGGGCAGCACCTGCCTCGCGGTGCTGCCGCCGGGAGGGACGACGAGGTAGCCATCGGCGACCGCGAGGCCGCGAAGCATTCCGGAGCCGTGGTGGGTCGTGGGCTCGGCGCCGTCAGGCCCGAGCGCGGCGAGGACGAGGCGGGTCGCGTGCGGGGGAGCGGATACGTCGACAGGACTGATCGCGGCACCCAGCACGGGCAGCGGCCGGCCCAGCAAGGAGGCGACGAGCGGTCCACCAAGTGTGAGGAGCGCAGCGACCGCCGCTTGCGGGTTGCCGGGGAGACCGACGAGCCAGCGTCGCCCCGGCAGTGTCGCGAGCAGCATCGGGTGGCCCGGCCTTACGGCGACCGAGTCCACCACGAGGGAGCCTGAAAGGGCCGCTATCGCGCGGTGCACGTGATCGGCCGGACCGGCGGCCGTTCCACCGGTCGTGACCACGAGATCCACGTCCTGCGCCGAGTCGAGCGCCGCGAGATGTGCCTCGAGCGTGTCCTGCACGCGCGTCACACCGAGACAGTCGACGCCGAGCCGCTCGAGCCACGCCGGCACCTGGGGCCCCAACGCGTCGCGCACGCGGCCGTCGCCCGGAGTCCCGTGATCGAGGAGCTCATCGCCGAGCACGAGGACCCGTGCCGTCGGCCGGCGTACGACGTCGACCGTGTCAGCACCCGCGGCCGCCGCGAGGCCGAGGTGCGCGGGGCCGAGGACCGACCCCGCCGCGATGAGCAGCGATCCCTCGGTTGCCTCCTCGCCCGCAGGTCGTAGGTGCCGGCCGGGGACCGCATCGGCGTACAGGACGTCGTCACGAACGGCTCCATCCTCACGGCGGACGACAGCCACTGCACCCGTGGGAACCGCTGCGCCAGTGGCGATCTCGACCGCGTGGCCGTGAGAGAGACGTGCCCCGTGAGCGAAGCCGGCGAGCACTGACCCGACGACGTCCCAGGGTCCCGATCCGCACACGGCCCAGCCGTCCATCGCCGAGGCGAGGAACGGCGGCAGGTCCGTCGCGGCGCGCACGTCCCTAGCCAGGGTCCTGCGGTGCGCGGCATCCAGTGCGACGGTCTCGGTCCCGAGGGGAGTGCCAGCACCGTGCGCAGCGACTCGCGCCCTGTACCACGACGGCGAGACCAGGACATCGTCGGGCGCGAGGTGGGAGAGGACGACAGTCATGTCACTGCTGGCGGGTGAGCTTCACGAGCCAGGTCTCCGGCCCGCGCTCGACATAGCTGACGGCGAAATCGCCCGGGTGCAGCTCCTCGAGTTCGGCCAGCAGCGGAAGCGGTTCGTGCGGTGCGGCCAGCACGAGGGAGCCCGACATCGGGATTGCGCCGAGCGCGCCGTGCACGGCGGCGTGCCGCACGGCGGCCGGGATCGCGCGCACGTCGAGCACGGGCGTCGCTGCGTCACCCTTGCCGCACGTGCAGGTGCCGCCGGCGCAGCCGCCGGACGAGGGGGTGGAGTCGGGGACGGAGTCGAGGCGGATGTCCCGGAGGGTCCGTCTGGGTGAGGCGCCGGGCCCCCGCGACGGAGGGGACCGGGGACTCGGCGCGTCGGTGGGATCAGGAGGGCTTCGGGGCGCCGGGCCGCGCGTAACGCACCCAGGTGATGCCGATGCAGAACAGGGTGAAGGCGACGAGCACCCAGAGGAACGACGCGACCGCCATCCCCGCGAGGGCAACACCGAAGAGGAACGGGCCGAATGCAGCGATGGCCGACACCCAGCCGATGACGCCGCCGGCCTGGCGGCGCTCGAAGATCATCGGCATCTGCTTGAACGTCGAGGCGTTGCCGATGCCCGTGAAGAAGAAGATGGCGACGAAGCCGTACAGGAACAGGTGGAACTCGGAGGTGAGCGCCTCGGCGCCCGCCGAGGGGTCCGGGTTGACGTGCTGGATCGTGAACAGCAACGAGAGCAGGATGCCGACTCCCGCGACA
Organism: Candidatus Nanopelagicales bacterium; assembly: GCA_038316965.1. Taxonomy (GTDB): domain Bacteria; phylum Actinomycetota; class Actinomycetes; order S36-B12; family CAIYMF01; genus Longivirga. The sequence goes on along the minus strand of JBBQAY010000085.1, from coordinate 6,529 downwards.
AGGGTCCACCGGGCGCCACCGAACCTGTCGGTGAGTGGGCTGAACCCGACGCGCGCTGCGGCGCCGACGAGCGGTCCGATGAAGGCGAACGTCAACGCCAGCGGGACGCTGTAGCCCTGCACGAGCACCGACGTCGATCCGTCGGCGGCCGTCGCCACGATGCCGGGGTTGCCGGCGCCGTAGAGGTTCTTGATCAGGAGCCCGAACTGCGCCGCCAGACCGGAGAAGATGCCGAAGGTCATGACGTAGAGCGCGGTCATCCACCAGGTGTCGACGTTCTTGAAGATGTCGAGCTGCTGGCGGAAGTTCGCGCGCACCGGCACGCTCTTGAGCATGGTCCAGGCGAGCACTGCCGCCACGATCACGAACGGCACGTAGATGAAGGCCGCGTTCTGCTCCCACACCTGGTGGTTCGTGTTCTTCGCCGGGTCGTGGAACGTCTGCGACGCACCCAGGAACCCGAGCAACGCGAAGCCGATGATCCACGGCGTCACGAACTGCACGATGGACACACCGAAGTTGCCGATGCCGGCCTGGAGGCCGAGCGCGGTGCCCTGCCTGCGCCGGGGGAAGAAGTACGACGTGCTCGGCATGAAGCCGGAGAACGCGCCGCCGCCGATGCCGGACAGGAATGCCAGGATCATGAACGTCGTGTAGCTGGTCGACGGGTTCTGCACCGCGATGCCCCACCCGACGAGCGGGATCAGCAGGAGAACGGTCGTCAAGGTGACGAGCTTGCGGGTCCCCATGGCCGGCGGGAGCCACATCCACACCAGGCGCAGCGTGCCGCCGGCGAGTCCGGGCATCGCGGTGAGCCAGTAGAGCTGGTTCTTGTCGAGCTTGAACCCGAGGTTGCTCAGGGTGGGGGCGATCGCGCTCGCGAGGAACCACGTGCAGAACGCCAGGGTGAGGGCGAACGTCGTGATCGTGAGCGTCCGCCAGGCGAGCGAGGAGTTCCATGTCGCCTCGTCCTCGGGGTCCCAGTCGCTCAGCCACTCGTTGCCCTTCCGGGCCTCAGGGGTGGTGACGGTCATGTCGATCGCTCTCCTCGGTTCCGGACGGTTCAGCGGGTGGAAGCGGTCTCGAGCACGGGCTGCTCGAAGTCGTCGGTCAGGTCGGGTGCGTTTCGGTGGAGCATGTGGAGGACCGTGAGGTGCATCCAGATCGTGCAGACCAGGGTCAGCAGGAACAGCACGCCGAACAGCGCGGTGGGGATCCCCGTGAGCTGGACGGCGTAGCCGAAGATCGGCAGCAGGAAGAAGCCGCCGAGCGCGCCGAGCATCCCGACCAGACCGCCGACAGCACCGACGTCGTGGGGGAAGTACTCGGGGATGTGCTTGTAGACGGCCGCCTTGCCGATGCCCATCGAGCAACCGAGCAGGACGACGAAGAAGGTGAAGGCCCAGAGGCCCAGGTGCCACGGGAGGATCTCGGCGGTGCCGTCGGCGGCCTTGCTCGTGGCGACGTCGATGGTGATGAAGCCGCTGGGCATCATCAGGACACCGGTCGAGAACAGCATCAGGCCGAACGTCCAGTACATGATCCGGCGGGCACCGATCTTGTCGGACATCCAGCCCCCGAGCGGTCGCAGCAACGACGCCGGGAAGATGAACAGCGCGGTCAGCAGACCGGCCTGCCAGAGCTGCACGCCGTACTGGGTCTCGTAGTACTTCGGCAACGCGGACGCCAGGGCTACGTAGGCCCCGAACACGGCGACGTAGTAGAGGCTGAAGCGCCACACGCGCATGTGCTTGAGCGGCAGCAGCTGCACCCGCACGGGGATCGTCTTGCCCGGCGTGCGGTCGGGCTTGGGTGCGACGAACCAGAGCACCGCGGCCATGACGACAAGGGCGACGGCGTAGATCACCGGGACGAGGCGCCAGCCGCCACTGATGAAGCCGCCGAAGTACGCCGCACCGGCGGTGCCGGCGATGATCGCCGGTCCGATCAGCTTGGTGACCGACGCGCCGACGTTTCCGGCCCCGAAGACCCCGAGCGCGAAACCCTGCTGGGAGCGAGGGAACCAGGCGCTGTTCCATGCGATGCCGGAGCTGAAGGAGTTGCCGGCGAAGCCGATGAGGAACGCCAGCACGAAGAGCATGGTCGGGTTGTGGGTGCCGGCCAGCAGGTAGGTCGGGACCGCCGCGAGGAGCAGGAGGCCGGTCATGACGATCCGGCCACCCCAGCGGTCGGCGAGGATTCCGGTCCCCAGACGCCAGATCGCACCGTTGAGGACGGGCAGCGCCGTCAGCCAGTAGAACGCGGTGTCGGAGAGCCCGAACTCCTTCTGGATCGGGAGACCGAGGATCCCGAACTGCAGCCAGACCGCGAACATGAGCGTGAACGCGATCGTCGAGGTCACGAGCACCCGATAGCGCCCCTGGGCCGGGGCCGCCTCGGTGATGTCGCCGACGGGCTCGGTGGCGGTGAGACTCATCCTGACTCCTGAATGTTATTTACCAATCTGGTGTCAGACTATGACCATCTACCAGGCGTTCGTCCACCCTCAGTAGTGGTATTTACTAGTGACCTGGCCCACATGGTGCAGGTGTTGGCGCACAAAGCCGCGTGCCGTACGGTCGGACCAGTGGTTAGAACCAATCGCATTGGAATAAACCTCTGGAGGTGTCCATGGCGCTCTCGAGTCGCTTCACCCGACCGGATCGCGACCCCGATCACGCCGATTCCTCCCGGCGCCGGGTCCTCGACCTGCTGGATGCGGCCGGCAAGCCCTTGACGATCACCGAGATCACCTCGGGCACCGGCCTGCACGCGAACACGGTGCGCTCGCACCTCGCGCTGCTCACCGAGATGGGCCGCGTCGAGGCCGTTCCGGAGAACCGCACTCGACCCGGACGCCCCAAGCTGCTCTACAAGGCAGTTCCGCACGGTGAGCCCACCGATCCCTACCGCGTCCTCGCGGCTGAGCTTGCCGCCGGCATCGCCACGGAGGAGCCGGGCACGTCGCCAGGAGTTGCCGCCGGGCGACGGCTGGCACGCGCCCAGCGCGAGAAAGTCGCGCCCGGTGAGGCCGTCGTGACGGCACAGGACAGCATCAGGATGGCCGTGGAAGGGCTCGAGGTCCTGGGGTTCGAGACCACGACCGAACCTCTCGGCGACCGCCTATATCTCTCGACCTGCCCGTTCGCCGACCTCGCACGTGAGGACCGGGCCATCTGCCGCCTGCACCACGAGCTGCTCAACGGCTTCTTCCGCGAGCTCGACTCGGGCGTGAGCGTGCGACGCCTCGACATCTTCGTCAAGGACGACCTGTGCGTCGCCCACCTCAACCGACCCGACCTGCGTCCGTCCCCCGAGCCGCTGGTTACTCAGGCCGGACCCCAACCTTGGGAGCAGTGACGTGAATCCCGCGCCTCGCATCGACGACCCGATCGTCGACGGACTCATCTCGGCCCGATCGTTCCTCACCCGGTCGGAGGTCTCGCCGGACCACCGAGCCGTCCACGAGGTCGGCGGTCGCGAGGGTGACGTGTTCTACCGGGATCGGTGGTCGCACGACAAGATCGTGCGCTCGACCCACGGAGTGAACTGCACCGGTTCCTGCTCCTGGAAGGTGTACGTCAAGGACGGGATCATCACCTGGGAGACGCAGCAGACGGACTACCCGTCGGTGGGTCCGGACTCGCCGGAGTACGAGCCCAGAGGCTGTCCTCGTGGCGCGGCGTTCAGCTGGTACACCTATTCGCCGACCCGCGTTCGCTACCCGTACGTGCGCGGCGTCCTGCTCGAGATGTACCGCGCAGCCAAGCTGGCCAACGAGGGCGACCCGGTGAAGGCGTGGGCGACCATCGCCGACGACGAGGACGCGCGACGCCGCTACCACTCGCAGCGTGGACGCGGCGGCCTCGTACGCGCGACCTGGGACGAGGCGCTCGAGATCGTCGCTGCAGCCCAGGTCCACACCATCGCGAAGTTCGGGCCCGACCGCGTCGCCGGCTTCTCGCCGATCCCTGCCATGTCGATGGCGTCGCACGCATCTGGCGCCCGCTACACGTCGCTCATCGGCGGCACCATGCTGTCGTTCTACGACTGGTACGCCGACCTGCCGATCGCGTCTCCGCAGATCTGGGGCGACCAGACCGACGTCCCCGAGTCGGCCGACTGGTGGAACGCCAGCTACCTCATCATGTGGGGCTCGAACATCCCCACGACCCGCACGCCCGACGCCCACTTCATGACCGAGGCCCGCTACAAGGGCCAGAAGGTCGTCACGGTGAGCCCGGACTACGCCGACAACACCAAGTTCGCCGACGAGTGGATGCCTGCGGCGCCTGGGACCGACGGCGCGCTGGCGATGGCGATGGGCCACGTGGTGCTCAAGGAGTTCTACGTCGACCGCCAGGTGCCGATGTTCGTCGACTACGCGCGACGCCTCACCGACCTGCCGTTCCTCGTGTCCCTGCGCCAGCGCGAGGACGCCTGGGTCCCGGACCGCTTCGTCAACGCCGCGGACCTCGGCGTCGACGAGGACGCGGCCGAGTGGAAGCCCGCGATGCTCGACGGGCGGACCAATGAGCCGGTGATCCCGCACGGCTCGATCGGCTTCCGCCACAACGAGTCCGGCATGGGCAAGTGGAACCTCAACCTCGACGGCATCGAGCCAGTGCTCTCGCTCTACGACATCGCGGACGAGTCCGTCGCCGTCGACATGCCGCGCTTCGACATCGGCGACGCAGGCAGCGAGCAGGGCTCGATCATCCGTCGTGGGGTGCCGGTCCGGCGTGTCGGCGAGCGGCTCGTGACGACGGTCTACGACCTGCTCCTCGCGCAGTACGGCGTCGGACGCGAGGGCCTTCCCGGCGAGTGGGCCGGCGGCTACGACGACGCGTCGAGCCTCTACACGCCCGCGTGGCAGGAGGAGATCACCTCTGTTCCTGCCGAGACGGTCACGCGTATCGCGCGCGAGTTCGCGGCCAACGCCGAGGAGTCCGGCGGGCGCTCGATGATCACCCTCGGCGCTGGGACGAACCACTGGTACCACTCCGACACGACCTACCGCGCGATCATCGCGCTGGTGATGCTGACCGGCTGCCAGGGCAAGAACGGCGGCGGCTGGGCGCACTACGTCGGACAGGAGAAGGCGCGCCCCTTCACCGGCTGGGCGCAGCTGGCCTTCGGCCTCGACTGGGTGCGGCCGCCACGCCAGATGGCGGGCACGTCGTACTGGTACCTGCACACCGACCAGTGGCGCTACGACGCGTTCGGCGCCGAGGACGTCGCGACCCCGCTCGGGACCGGCCGCTTCGCCGGCCAGTCCTTCGCCGACACCCTCGCGCAAGCCGTGCGGATGGGCTGGACGCCGGGATCACCGACGTTCGACCGCAACCCGCTGACTCTGGCCGCAGACGCGGAGAAGGCTGGGATGTCGCCGGCGGACTACGTGGTGTCCGAGCTCAAGGCCGGACGGCTGAAGTTCGCGGTGGAGGACCCGGACGCGCCGGAGAACTTCCCGCGGGTGCTCACCGTGTGGCGGGCGAATCTGCTCGGCTCGTCCGGCAAGGGCAACGAGTACTTCCTGCACCACCTGCTCGGGGCCGACGGCGCGATCGACAATGTGGAGACGCCCGAGGGCCTGCGCCCGAAGGACGTGACGTGGCGCGAGAAGGCTCCCGTCGGCAAGCTCGACCTGTTGGTGTCGCTGGACTTCCGGATGACCAGCACGGGGCTGTTCAGCGACGTGCTGCTCCCGGCGGCGACGTGGTACGAGAAGTACGACATCGCCTCCACCGACATGCACCCCTACATCCACGCGTTCAACGCAGCGATCGCGCCGCCGTGGCAGGCGCGCAGCGACTACGACACGTTCACCCGGCTCGCCGAGGTGTTCAGCGAGATGGCCGGACCGCGGCTCGGCACCCAGACCGACGTCGTCGCGACGCCGCTCACCCACGACACTCCGACCGAGATCGGTCAGCCCGGCGGTCGAGTACTGGACTGGCGCGCGGGGGAGTGCGAGGCCATCCCCGGCAAGACGATGCCGAACCTCGCGGTCGTGCAGCGCAACTACGGCGACATCGCCGCGATGATGACCGCGCTCGGCCCGAACGTCGAGAACCTCGGCACGGTGGTCAAGGGCGTCACGCTCAAGCAGCCCGACTCGGTCGAGCACCTGCGCAAGGTCAACGGCGTCGCGCGCGGTGGCGTCGCCGACGGCCGACCGCTGCTCAAGACGGCCGAGCAGGCGTGCGAGACGATCCTCACGCTGTCCGGCGTCTCCAACGGCGCCGTCGCCGTCGCGGGCTTCGAGCAGCTCGAGAAGCGCACTGGTGTCGAGCTCGCAGACCTCGCGCGCGAGCACGAGGGCAAGCAGATCACCTTCGCCGACACCCAGAGCCGACCGCAATCCGTCATCACGTCGTGGGAGTGGTCCGGCAGCGAGCACGGCGGTCGTCGGTACTCGCCCTTCACCATCAACGTCGAACGTGGGAAGCCCTGGCACACGCTCACCGGGCGCCAGCACTTCTTCCTCGACCACGACTGGATGGCCGAGGTCGGCGAGTGCCTGCCG
>JBBQAY010000084.1:0-13006 GCA_038316965.1 Candidatus Nanopelagicales bacterium | reverse complement strand
CTGATCGCCCTCGCCATGCTCAGCCTCGGTGGCTACCGGCCCGACCTCCCCGGCCGCACATGACCCACGGATCAGTCAGGAGAGTCACGAAAAGGCAGGGCTTTCCGGAGAGGTCGCGCTTAACCCGTCACGGTGGAGGGTTCGGCTGGGGTGGCGTCTCAGGAGGTGGGTTCTGCCTCGTCCAGGTCGCCGAACTCGCCTTCCATCCGGTTAACCCCGTCATGGCCCATGCCCTCGACGACGTGCTCGCCAACACCATCCTCAGTGCCGGGGTTGTCCGAGCTCGGTGCGTCCACGATCTCCTCGTCACCGGTTGGCTGACGCTCGCTCATGACGGATCTCCTCGCTCGGTTCGATGATGGCGCAGGGGGCGTGCTGTTCTCCCGAGGTGCCCTCCCATTCCTGCTCAGGACGCCAAATGGCGCCTGACCATAAACGCAGGATGCTCCGGTTCGCTTCCTCCGGCAAGCGAGTGGCGGCTTGGCACACGATCGACCAGGCGATCGCGAATGCCGGAGACGGGGCGGGTTCGTGCGGAACCCACCGCCTTAGAGAGCGGAGTCCTCGGGAGTGGGCGCTTCGGCGGCCTTGGCCGCGTCGGCTTCGGCCTTCTTGGCCGCTGCCTCGGCCTTCTTGCGGGTGTAGCGCGGGTTCTCCGTCGTCGCCTCGTCGAAGTCGACCCGCTTGATCTGCTTGTTGAGGCTCTTCCAGATCACGAACACCGCGACGGCCATGAACAGCACCGCGAGCAGGCCGAGGAATCCCGGCGAGACGCGGTCAGGGTCGATCGCCGGAGTCGTCGAGGACGGCGAGGGCGAGACGGAGGCTGCGAGCAGCCACAGGGTGTTCACAGGGACCTCGTTGCATCGGAGAGCTCGGCGTCCAGTGCGGACCCGGGGCGGATCCCGGCGAACAGGTCGGTCTCGATGCCGTCGCCGACGGGCACGAGCGACCGGGCGAGCTGGAAGTCCTCGGTGGGCCAGGCCGCGCGCTGCGCGTCCATCGGCACCGCGAACCAGCGGCCGTCCGGGTCGATCTGCGTCGCGTGCGCCTTGAGCGCCTCGTCCCGCGCCTCGAACCACTCGGAGCACTCGACCTGCGTCGTGAGGCGGGCGGCGTCCTCGGGCTTGTCCTCCCAGGTGGCCAGCCAGTCGCCGAAGGGCGAATCGACGCCGGCGGCGAGGCACATCTCGTGCAGCGCGATGAGGCGGGCCTTGTGGAAGGTCAGGTGGTAGTAGAGCTTGGCCGGCTGCCACGGCTCGCCGGTGCCGGGGAACTCGGCCGGGTCGCCTGCGGCCTCGAACGCGCGCATCGAGATCTCATGGGTCTTGATGTGGTCGGGGTGCGGGTAGCCGCCGTTCTCGTCGTACGTCGTCATCACGTGCGGGCGGAACTCGCGGACGAGACGCACGAGCGGCTCGGTCGCCTCGTCGAGCGGAACGAGCGCGAAGCAGCCCTCGGGCAGCGGCGGCACGACTCCCTGCTCGTCGGCCTCGGGCAGGCCGGAGTCGTGGAAGCCGAGCCAGGTGTGCTGGATCCCCAGGATCTCGGCCGCGCGCGCCATCTCGGTGCGCCTGTAGGCCGCGAGGTCCTCGAGCACGGCCGGGTCGTGCGCAAGGCCGGGGTTGAGCACGTCGCCGCGCTCGCCGCCGGTGCACGTCACGACCAGCACCTCGACACCCTCGGCGACGTAGTGGGCCGCGGACGCCGCGCCCTTGCTCGACTCGTCGTCGGGGTGGGCGTGCACCGCCATGAGGCGCAAGGGCTCGCCGGGACCCGGAAGGTCGGGTGCTGCGGTCACGGTCGCTCCTGGAAGTGGCGGCTGTCTGCCGGTGAGAGACACTCATACCTGGACGTTCGGCGCCCCGGCACCGGCACAGTCTCCCAGACCCGAACGACCGCGTGAGGAGCCCCGGTGACCGAGCCCGAAGCCGACCTGCGCCGCGAGGCCCGCACCGGCTTGATGCTGACGCCGGACATGGCCACGCGGTACGGCGTACGGCGGGCCAACCCGGTCGCCGTCGGGGTCATCGGCGTGCTGGTCGTCGGCTTCGTGGCCGGCGTCCTCGGACTGGGCTACCGCCTCGCGACGCCGGACACGCAGGCGAAGCTGCTCGCGTTCGAGGTGGTGTCGCCACAGCAGATCGACATCACGTTCGAGGTACGACGCGACTCGCTCGCCGAGACCTACTGCGTCCTGCGCGCCCGGGCGGTCGACCACACCGACGTCGGGTACGCGCAGTTCCGCATCACTCCAGGACGCGAGTACGTACAGCTCACGTACCCGATGGCGACGTACGCCGAGGCCACGGCCGCCGAGGTGCTCGACTGCGCGGCCGGAGCGCCGCCGAGGGTCGACCCGCCGGCGTTCCTGCCGGGCACGACCAACCCGCCGCAGGTCGAGCTCGTCGACGGCTCGTAGCCGCATCCCTCTGCTGGCGCCGTACTGTGATGACCCTGACGTACGGCCGCCCGGCGGCCGCCCTCGAGCGAAGGCAGACCCACCCGTGAGCGAGACCACCGAGACCTGGCTGACCCAGGAGGCCTTCGACCGCCTCCAGGAGGAGCTCGCCGATCGGTCGGGCCCGCGACGCGCGCAGATCGTGAAGCGCATCGAGGCGGCGCGAGAGGAGGGCGACCTCAAGGAGAACGGCGGCTACCACGCCGCCAAGGAGGAGCAGGGCAAGAACGAGGCCCGCGTGAAGGTGCTGATCCACCTCCTGGAGAACGCCAAGATCGGTGCGCCGCCGGCTGCGGCGGGCATCGTCGCGCAGGGGCAGGTCGTCACCGTGCGCATGGTCGAGTTCGACGAGCTCGAGACGTTCCTGCTCGGCTCCCGCGAGGAGACCGCTACGACCTCCATCTCGGTCTACTCGCCGACCTCGCCCCTGGGCAAGGCCGTGCTCGGCCAGAAGGTCGGCACGTCCGTCACGTACACCACTCCTGCCGGCAGGACCTTCAACGTCGACATCCAGAAGGCCGAGCCCTACACCGGCTGACCCCTCGCCAGCACCACGCTCGGGGTCGACGTCCTTCTCAGCTGGTGCGCATCGAAGCTGCCGGGCTGCCATCGGTGAGCAGCTTCTCGGCCTCGTCGACGCTCAGGCGTCCGGCGGCGACGTCGGCGAGCACGGCGTCACGGTCGATGGCCTTCGCCGCGGCCGCCGGGTCTTCGAGGCCGAGCTTGGCGAGCAGGTCGGCGAAGCGCTGGCGCGTCGTCGGGTAGGAGACGCCGAGGTGCTTCTCGAGCTCGCGCATGTTGCCGCGGCTCACGAGGAAGACGCGCAGCATCTCGAGCTCGTCGTCCGACAGTGCGTCGTACGGGCTCATCCGGAACGCACCGCTGATGCCGGTGCCGCACTCGGGGCACCCGCAGCCTGTGATGACGAGCTCGTGCGCGCACACCGGGCAGGAGCGAGGTGCGCGACGGACTGGATCGGCGTGCGGCGTCATCACGCCACCGCCACCGAGGCCGAGCCGAGCCGGACGGCGATCGTGAACGGGTGCGTCCCGGCGCCGACGACGTACGACTGCCGCGCGGAGGAGGCCTCGCGCTTGGGCAGGCCGGCCAGCTTCACCTCGCCGAGGTCGGTCGTCGCGGTCACCGTGACGTCGGACCCGGGCTGCAGCCGCACGTCGAGGCTGCCGAGCTCGCAGGACAGGTCGCTCGGGTCGTGCACGGTGGCCTCGACGTCGAGCGAGCCCATGGCGAGGCTGCCGTGCAGGGCGCCGACGTGATCGCGGACGGAGACGGACGACGCGCTGCCGCCGAGCGTCAGCGCAGCGCGCAGGCCGGAGATCTCGACCGCGCACGCCGTGGCCTCGACGGTCAGCGGCAGCGACGGGTTGATCCGGACCGTCACCTTCTGGCCGCGGCCGCCGGTCCAGACGGTGGGCACCCAGCCGAGGAAGCGCGGCGGTGGGGTGGTGCGGTAGCCGTCCTCGCTCGGGGCGTCGAGCACGAGGACCGAGCCCTCGCGGCGGACGGCGTGCGGGCCGTCGGCGACGGCCGTGGCCACGGTGGGGTCGGCGACGATCGTGAGCTTGACGCCTCCGGCGTGGATGGCCACGCCGGACAGCGGGGCCTGGGAGCCGATGCCGTCCCGGCGGTCGAGGGTGGGGGCGGCGGGGTCCTCGTCGAGCTGGCGGGCGGCCTCGGCGGGGTCGATCTCGCCGGAGGCCACGCGGTTGAGCAGGTCGCGCAGGGAGTTCAGGTCCTCAGTCATGTAGTGACTGTAAACCCATGCTTTCTACTTTGACAAGTTTGCTTCATACATTTCGGATCAACCGGCGATGACATGGAAGCCGTCACGGGCGAGACGCGTCAGCACGTCGTCGCGGTGCTCGGGCCCCCGGGTCTCCACCTGCACCTCGATCTCCACCTCGTGCAGGTGCAGCTTCGGGTCCGCCCGCGCGTGCTCGACCTCGACCACGTTGGCGTCGGCGGCCGCGAGGGCCGCTAGCAGCGACGCGAGCGAGCCGGGACGGTCGGGCATGCGCACCGTGAGGGTGCTGTACCGCCCGGCGGCGGCAAGGCCGTGCCGGATGACGCGCAGCAGCAGCAGCGGGTCGACGTTGCCGCCGGAGACCACGATCACGACGGGCGGCTCGAACGCGGTCGGGTCCTCGAGCACCGCCGCGAGTCCTGCCGCACCCGCCGGCTCGACGACGAGCTTGCCGCGTTCGAGCGTGAGGACGAGGGCACGCGCGATCGTCTCGTCGTCCACGACGACGACGTCGTCGACAAGGTGATCGATGAGCGCGAACGGAACGTCTCCGGGGCGGCCGACCGCGATGCCGTCAGCCATCGTCGACATCGACGCGAGCGACACGGGGTGGTGCACCGCCAGCGAGCCGGGGTACGCCGCGGCACCCGCTGCCTGGACGCCGACGATGCGCACGTCGGGCCGAACAGCCTTGACAGCAACGGCGATTCCGGCCAGCAACCCGCCCCCTCCGGTGCACACGACGATGGTCTTGACGTCTGGCCGCTGCTCGAGGATCTCGAGGCCGACGGTGCCCTGCCCCGCGACGATGTCCTTGTGGTCGTAAGGGTGGATGAGGATCGCGCCCGTCGCGTCGGCGAACTCCTGCGCAGCGACGAGGCACTCGTCGAGCGCCGAGCCGATGAAGCGCACCTCGGCGCCATAGCCGCGGGTGGCCGCGACCTTGGGCAGCGGAGCGCCGACGGGCATGAACACGGTCGCCGAGATGCCGAGCATGGACGCCGCCAGTGCCACACCCTGCGCGTGGTTGCCGGCGCTCGCCGCCACGACGCCACGGGACTGCTCCTCGTCGGTGAGCCGCACCATCCGTGTGTAGGCGCCGCGGATCTTGAAGCTGCCCGCCCGCTGGAGGTTCTCGCACTTGAGCTCCACCGGCCCGCCGACCTTCTCGGCAAGCCAGCGCGCGGGGCGCAGCGGCGTCTCCCGCGCGACCCCGCGGAGCCCTGCTCGCGCGGCCTCGACGTCCTGCAGCGTCACTGTCTCGATCACGGCGTGAAGTCTGCTCCCCCGCGACATCGAGCGTGCGACTTCGACACGGGACGTCGTGCGGATGTACGGGAACGGTCAACGCCGCGTCAGGTCTGCGACCCCGACTGTTGCGCAGCGCCCAGCAGGGGTAGACCTGACCTTGTGAGCACCACGTCAGAACGCCGACGCACCCGCGAGGCAGCCGCCCGCGCCGCCGCCCGCCGTCGCCCTCGCGAGGACGCACCCACCCCTGCGGAGAGTCGTCTCGACAAGGTGGAGCGCCCCGACGGCCCCTGGGGCGCGGGCGTCGTCCTCACCCTGCTCAGCCGACGCGAGCCGCCGAACCGCCTCTTCGAGGAGATCGCGCGCAGCCACGGCCCGGTGACGCACTACAAGATGGCCGGCGAGCACGTCTACCTGCTGAGCGACCCTGACCTCATCAACGAGGTCTTCCTCACCCGAGCCCGCGACGTCATGAAGGGCCGCGGTCTGCAGGCCGCGCGTCCACTGCTCGGCAACGGCCTGCTCACGAGCGAGGGCGAGTTCCACCTGCGCCAGCGCCGTCTGGCGCAGCCGGCGTTCCATAAGCAGCGCATCGCGGCGTACGCCGACCAGATGGTCGCCGAGGCCGTGCGGCACCAGCAGTCGTGGGCCGACGGCGCGCAGGTCGAGATGGTCGACGAGATGACGTCGCTGACGTTCGCGATCGTCGGCCGCACGCTGTTCGGCACCGATCTCACCGGGGACGCGCAGACCTTCGGCGACACGCTCGAGGAGCTGATGAGCGGCTTCGGCCAGCTCTCGGCGATCGGCAACGAGCGGATCGTGCGCGCACTGCCCAAGGGCCGACACCTGCTCTCGCGCGTGGAGGATCTCGATGCGGTCGTGCAGCGGATCATCGACGAGCACCGCGAGAGGATCGCGACGGGAGAGGCCACCGACGATCTGCTCACGTGGATGATCCAGGCGCGCGACGACGAAGGCGCTGCGACGTTCGGTGAGGCGATGACCGACGACCAGCTGCGCGACGAGGTCATGACGATGGTGCTCGCCGGCCACGAGACGACGGCGATGGCACTGTCGTGGGCCTGGTGGTTGCTGTCGGCGCACCCGAACGTCGCAGCCCGGCTGGCGCAGGAGGCCACCGACCTGCTGCGCGACGCGTCAGCGCCCGACGGTCTGCGCGCGCCGACCTTCGACGACATCGCCTCGCTGCCGTTCACGCACGCCGTCGTCGCGGAGACGATCCGGCTCTACCCGCCGGCGTGGATCATGGGACGCCGCACCCTCACCGACCTGCGCCTCGGCGAGTGGGACGTGCCGTCCGGCTCGATCGTGCTCGGGTCGCCGTGGATCATGCACCGCGACCCCGACCTCTGGCCGCGGGCGACGTCGTTCAACCCCGACCGCTGGCTCGACGCCGACGGCGCGTACGACGAGAGCGCACCTGGGCAGCGACGCGGCGCCTACATCCCGTTCGGGTTCGGCAAGCGTCGCTGCATCGGCGAGCAGTTCGCCTGGACCGAGGCGATCCTGCTGCTCGCAGCGCTCGCCCCCCGCTGGAACCCCCGGCTGGTCCCCGGCTCACCCGTCGACACCCAGGCGGCCGTCACGCTGCGCCCCAAGAACGGCCTGCCGATGACGCTCGAACGCCGCCCGCTGCCGTAGCGAACGCATCCCCGTCCGACCTCTGCGACGCACCAGGACCCCGCGTCGGGCCTGGCTCACCGGCACCACGCGTGAGTCCCGGCCCGGGTGCTCTCGCCCGCACCGGCCCTTCCGGGCCGGGTCCGAGCCGGTCTCGCTCGGCCGGGGATCGCGATTTCGGGGCAGAGCGTGCTACCGTCATCCCGGTTGCTACAGCAGTTCCTCGAACGTTCTTCGGACGCCCGCGGATCGACTCCGTCGGGCGTCTTCGCTTTCTCCCTGAGCCTCAGGCGATTGAGGGCACACGGCGGCAACTTGTGGAATGCGATGTCCGCTTCCACGCCGTACTACGAAGAGGAACAGTCATGGTCAACGGAACAGTCAAGTGGTTCAACGGCGAGAAGGGCTTCGGCTTCATCGCCCCCGAGGACGGAAGCGCCGACGTGTTCGTGCACTTCTCCGCGATCGCATCGTCGGGCTACCGCTCGCTCGAGGAGAACCAGAAGGTCACCTTCGACGTCACCCAGGGCCAGAAGGGCCCCCAGGCGGAGAACGTCACCCCCCTGTAGGTCCCACCAGACCTCACGGCGGACAACGTCCGCCGACGCACGTGGATCGCTCCTCAGGGAGCGGTCCACGTGCTCATTTCCGGGCCCAGATCGCCCGAAGGGCACGGAAGGCCCCTGCACGGCACCGCAGCCGCGTCGGCCGGGCTCGAGCGCCAACCCTCCCCTGCTGGTCAGGTCACCGTTCGACAACGTTCACCTCGCATCGCCCATGCGGCCGATCAACCGCGCGTGATTCCAGCCGTACTCTCACAGGAGCCACAGCGGTGACGCATGACGTCGCTGCGTGACGACCAGACGAGGGGACGACGATGAGCGACAGCACGCACGAGGGCGGGTCGACACCCGATCCGGTGAGCTGGGAACCGCCGCCGACCGCGTCGCTCTCCCTGTCCCCGCTCGAGACGCTCGACGGCGCTGACCTCGGCAACATCGTCCCGGCCCCCTCGGCCCCCCGCAGCAAGCGGCCGTGGGTGATCGGCACAGCGGTCGCGACCGTCCTCGTGCTGGTCGGCGGCGGCATCGCGGCCGCCCTCATCCTCAACCGCCCCGACGTGAAGCTCCAGCGAGCCCTCTCGGCGACGACCGATCAGCCCACAGGCAGCATGACGATGTCGGTGAAGGTGGCCGACGTCGGCGATGCCGCGGCTCAGAGCATGCTCGACGGCGCCGGGCTGCGGCTCGCGTGGGACAAGACGACCGACACCCAGCAGTACACGGTGGCCATCAACAGGAGCACCGTCGTCGACATCGTCGCCGCACCCGACTCGGTGATCCTGACCCAGGGTCTCGCTTCGCTTCCGCTGCCGGAGGTCGAGAGCATCCTCAGCGGTCTCCGCGACTTCGGCTCGTCGCTCGGGCCGGACGGTCAGGCCCTCGTCGACTTCAGCCGCGGCGTCCCGCTGCGCATCGCGACCGGTCCCGACTCCGCCTTCGGCAAGCTCCTGAAGGACGCCCAGAGCGCGGCCAGCACGTCGAGCAGCGCACCTGACGAGGCCAAGGCGCAGGCGGTCGCCGACAAGATCCAGCAGAGCATCCGTGACCACGTCACGGTGACCGAGGAGGGCTCGGACGACGCAGGCGACCACCTGCGCGCTGTCGTCCCGGTCAAGGCCGTGGTCAGCGACGTCGCGCCGATGATCGCCGACCTCGTCGGCCAGCCGGTGCCCAGCGATCTGCTGAGCAGCATCGAGGGCGACCCTCAGGTGACGGTCGACGTGTGGGTCAAGGACGGCATGGTCAGCAAGCTCGAGATCCCGCTCGGCCAGCTGATGCGCGACTCCGGCACGGCCTCGGCACCCGACATCACGGTCGTCATGGTCATGAGCAGCGACGGCGTGAAGCTGCCCCCGGACCCGATCGCCGACCTGCCCGACTCGATCTTCGAGAACCTCGGCAGCGGCCTGCTCGGTGGGCTGGGTGGTCTCGGCGGGCTGGGTGGTCTCGGTGGGCCTGGCGCCATGA
This sequence comes from Candidatus Nanopelagicales bacterium, assembly GCA_038316965.1. Taxonomy (GTDB): domain Bacteria; phylum Actinomycetota; class Actinomycetes; order S36-B12; family CAIYMF01; genus Longivirga. The sequence continues at coordinate 3,855 of JBBQAY010000084.1, read as the reverse complement.
GCGGCACCGAATCCGGCTTCACCATCGAGCCGGCGGCCTAGCCCGGGGCGTCAGCCCAGGTCGTCGAGCACCAGAGCCGCGGCACCGGCGACCCCTGCCGTCGCTCCGAGCATCGGCAGCGTGATCCGGCACCGTTCGACGAAGCCGTAGCCGGCGTGCTCGTGGAACGACGCCCGCAGCGGGTCCCAGAACACGTGCCCTGCCTGGGATATCCCGCCGCCGACCACGGCGACGTCGAGGTCGAGCAGCGCCGCCGCTGACGCCACGGCCTGACCGACCGCGCGGCCAGCGCGCTCGAACGCCGCGACGCACGCGGGGTCGCCGTCGCGCGCACCCTTGGCCACCGCGACGCCGGTCTGCTCACCGGCCCACCCGTGACTCACGGCGTACGCCGCGATCGCGGGTCCGCGAGCGATCGGCTCGAGGCAGCCGCGCGCACCGCAGCGGCAGAGGTCACCGTCCGGCGCGACGATCGTGTGCCCGATGTGGCCCGCGTTCCCGGTCTTGCCGTCGATCCGTCGTCCGCCGAGCACGAGCCCAGCGCCGACGCCGGTCGACACGACCATGCCGAGCACGTGGTCGTGGCCGCGGCCCGCACCCCAGCGATGCTCGGCGACAGCGAGCGCGACGGCATCGTTGTGGATCGCGGTCCGGCGCTCGCCGGCGTACCGCTCGCGGATGCGCTCGAGCAACGGGAACCCACGCCAGGCCGGCATGTTGCCCGGCGACACGATCCCGGACGGCCACTGCATCGGGCCGCCGCAGCCGATGCCCACGGCGTCGTAGCCGTCGCCCTCCTCGGCGATGACGCGATCGAGGACGTCGCACACGCTCTGCCAGACCTGCTCGGCGTCATCGGTCTGCGGAGTGTCGGCTCGGACGTGGCCCACGACCTCGCCGTCCCGGCGCACGAGACCCGCAGCGATCTTGGTGCCGCCGACGTCGAGGCCGAGGGCGAGCGTCACTGCTCAGCGCCCTCGAAGGCCAAGACCGTAGCGGTGACGCCGTGCACGTGGTTGCGCCCACCGACCGGGCCGATCTCGCCGGAGGCGAAGAAGCCGCCCACGTGCTCGACCCCGAGCTCGCCTCGGACGGCGGCCACGTCGTGCTCCGGCGTCGCGAACATCTCGCGTCCGCGGCTGTCGCCGGTGAACAGCAGGGCGCCGGCGAGGCGATCCATGCCGATCTCGCGTCGCAGGTTGCGCAGGGCCATGTCGAGATCCTCGTGCGCGGACGACGCATCGCGCAGCAGGAACTGCACCGTCGCCCCCACGGGGACGACGTCGCCCACCGAGATCGAGCCGTCGAAGTCGTCGGCTGCCACCAGGCCGCGGGCGACGAAGTCGCCGTGCCCGTGCTCGTCGGCGTACTCGTCCATCGCGATGCCCAGGTGCAGGCCGTGCACCGCCATGTCACGCGAGTCCTCGGGCAGCTCGGAGATCGCCACCTTGGCCTGCAGGAGAGGCGACCGGCCGGCGAGCTCGGTGATCCGGCTGCCCTCGGCCGCCGTGACCGTCATCGGCCTCCCGATCGGCCGGCATCCCTGCGACACCACCGTGCGCACCGCGACGTCGCCGCCGATCACGACGCCGACGGCGCCGCGTGCGACCAGGCGCCCGTCGACGAGCATCCGGGTGTCTCCGGGCTCCACCGATCCCGAAGCGAGGCCGCCGACGAGCGGCAGACCGCGCAGCACGTCGTACGACTGGCCGACGAAGCCGTCGACCGGGAACGACCAAGGATCCGCGAGCAGGACGCCCACTGCGTCGTCGACCCTCCGCTCGGGCATGCCCACGACGGCGATGGCGTCCGACGTACGCAGCACCTCGAGGTGGAACGACCGCAGCCGCACGCCGGGGAGCCTCGCCGCCCACACGCTCACGGCCCGCTCGCCCTCCGCGGCGCGGCCCGCGCCGATCACTCCCTGGGCGGTGCAGCCGAGGCTGGTCGCCGCGCCGATGCCTTCGGACGCCGACAGCAGCGCCGCCTCGGTCTGCTCCGGCGTACCCCCCGAGACCCAGACGAGGGCGAGGTCGGGCGCGGGGCCGGCACCGAGCTGGGCCAGCGCCGACGCGACGGCCTGACGCGCGGCCTCCACCAGGTCGGGACCCATCGCGAGGCCGTCGCCGGTCCGCGTGGTCACGGTCAAGGAGGTCACGGCCTCATCCTGGCCGAGCGCGGTGCGGGAGTTCATCTCATGTCACCCGTCCGTGCACCACTCGTTCCGGTGAAGCGTGCCTCCCCCCAACCCCTGTCCTGCCGGTCCGGTCGTGCTTCGCGGGCGACGTCGGGCGCAGACCGTATTCCCGTGATCGCTGCGCGTACGGCGTACGCCCGACTGGGTGCGCGTGCGGGACTCCGGACGTACGGTCGGGTGGTGACCGACCTGCGCGTCCCCGACGCTCCCGCCGACCTGCCCCGCACCCTGGGCGCGCTGCGCGCGTCCGGGCACGAGCACCGCACGGTGAAGCGCGAGCTGCGCACCAACCTGGTCGCGCGTCTGGTCGCCGGCGAGGACCCGTTCCCGGGCGTCGTCGGCATCGAGGACACCGTGCGCCCGCAGCTCGAGCGGGCGATCCTCGCCGGCCACGACCTCGTGCTGCTCGGCGAGCGCGGACAGGGCAAGACACGACTGCTGCGCACGCTCATCGGGCTGCTCGACGAATGGACGCCCGTGCTCGAGGGCAGCGAGCTCAACGAGCACCCGTACGACCCGGTGTCGGTCTGGGCCAAGCGTCAGGTGGCCACGCACGGGGACGCGACCGCCGTCGGCTGGCTGCACCGGTCGGCCCGCTACGGCGAGAAGCTCGCGACCCCCGACACCAGCGTGGGCGACCTCATCGGCGACGTCGACCCCGTGAAGGTGGCCGAGGGCCGCACCCTCGGCGACCCCGAGACGGTGCACTACGGCCTGGTGCCGCGCACGAACCGCGGCATCTTCGCCATCAACGAGCTTCCCGACCTCGCCGAGCGCATCCAGGTGTCGCTGCTCAACGTGCTCGAGGAGCGCGACATCCAGGTGCGGGGCTACGCCCTGCGCCTCCCCCTCGACCTCATGCTCGTCGCGAGCGCGAACCCCGAGGACTACACCAACCGCGGGCGCATCATCACGCCGCTCAAGGACCGTTTCGGCGCCGAGATCCGCACCCACTACCCGCTGCGCCTTGCCGACGAGATCTCGCTCGTGAGCCAGGAGGCCGACCTGCAGGCACAGGTGCCGCACCACCTGCTGGAAGTTGTCTCGCGCTTCACGCGTCTCGTGCGCGAGTCGACCTCGGTCGACCAGCGGTCGGGCGTGTCCGCCCGCTTCAGCGTCGCTGCGGCCGAGTCGCTCGCGGCGTCGGCGCTGCGGCGATCGGCCATCACGGGTGAGGCACTCGGCGTCGCGCGGGTCGGTGACCTGCCCGCCGGCGTCCCCCCGCTGCGCGGCAAGGTCGAGTTCGAGGTGAGCGAGGAGGGTCGCGAGGAGGAGGTGCTGCAGCACCTGCTCAAGCGCGCCGTGGCCGAGACCTTCCGCTCGCGCCTCGGCGGCGTCGACCTCACCGCGCTCATCACACGCTTCGACGAAGGCACGTCGATCGAGGTCGGCGACCTCGTGACCAGCCAGGAGATCCTGCGTCGCGTCGGACCGGTCGAGGGCCTCGGCCGCATCGTGTCCGCGCTCGAAGGGGAGGACTCCGGTGGCGAGTCGCCCGGCATCGTGGCGTCGTGCATCGAGACGGTGCTCGAGGGCCTGTACCTGACGCGGCGCATCTCCAAGGACGAGGTGCCCGGCGGGGGCCGCGCGGTCTACGGCGGAGCCTGAGGCCGTGAACCGCTACCGCTACGGCGCGTACGACGACGGCCCGGATCCGC
>JBBQAY010000083.1:0-13154 GCA_038316965.1 Candidatus Nanopelagicales bacterium | reverse complement strand
GGGCGATCTGGTGACGGGCGGCCGCACGACCTCGCCGAGGTGGTGCGGCGCGATGTTGGTGGCCTTGCCGACCGCGATGCCGGAGGCGCCGTTGACCAGGAGGTTGGGGATCGCCGCCGGCAGCACGACCGGCTCGTTCTCGCGACCGTCGTAGTTGGGCGACATGTCCACGACGTCCTCGTCGAGGGACGCCGTCATCAGCAGGGCGCTCTGAGCGAGCCGGCACTCGGTGTAGCGCATGGCGGCGGGGCCGTCGTCGAGGGAGCCGAAGTTGCCGTGCCCGTCGACCAGCGGGAGCCGCAGCGAGAACGACTGCGCCATGCGCACGAGGGCGTCGTAGATCGCGGTGTCGCCGTGCGGGTGGTACTTGCCCATCACGTCACCGACGACGCGTGAGCTCTTCACATGGCCGCGATCGGGCCGCAGGCCCATCTCGGACATCCCGAACAGGATGCGGCGCTGGACGGGCTTCAGGCCGTCGCGGGCGTCAGGCAGCGCACGCGAGTAGATGACCGAGTAGGCGTACTCCAGGAACGACCCGCGCATCTCGTCGGAGACGTCGATGTCGACGATCTTCTCCGGGACGTCCGGTGGCGGGGTGGTCGTGCGGCGGGCCATGCGGGTCTGCACTGCTCCTGCGGTCGGGGGCTGTCGGGCTGTGGGGCGGTGGCGCTGCGTACGGGGTGCCGGGTGCGGTGGGACCCATCATGCGCCGCGGTCAGCGGAGGTTCTGCACCCGGGAGTCCGAGGCGACGGCGGAGAGGACCAGGAGCAGGAAGCCGGCGAGGGCGGCGCCGTACGCGCCGAACCCGATCACCGACAACGGCACGCCGTTCTTGTCGTCGAGGGCGTTGACGAGGATCCAGGCCGTCGGGACGGCCACCGAGAGCAGGCCTCCGATGACCACGAGGGCGCGGGCACCGGACAGGGCGCCGAACAGCGCCACGCCTGCCGCGATGGTCACGGGCAGGGCCATCGAGGAGACCCATCCGGTGGTGCCGACCGTGCCAGGGCTGATCAGGCTGCGCCACGGGACGTCGGTGCCCGGGGTGCTGTTGACCCAGGGGAGGAACTGGCAGCCGGCCACGGCCAGCGCGAGCAGGGCCGCCACAAGACGTGCGAACGACTTCATGAGCGCGATCCTCCCAGGTCGGGCACGCCGTCCCGTGGAACTCCGCGACGGCGCTGCCGTGTCGGGCACGACTCCTGACGCAGGGTGCGGGGCCCGTCACGGACGGGCGCCCACCCGCCCTACGACCCGCGCGGCGGCCCGGTTGCCGCGCCCGAGCGCGGTGCCGAGGTCGACGCCGTCGCACCAGGCGGGAAGGAAGCCGGCGGCGAAGGCGTCACCCGCGCCCGTGGTGTCCAGCACGTCCACGGGCACGGCAGGGGAGTAGGCCTCGCCCTGCTCGAGATCGACCGCCAGCGATCCACGCGCCCCCAGCTTGACCACGACCGTCGTGGCCGTGCCGGCCAGCTGCCGGGCCGCCAGGCGGGCCCCCTCGACTGCGGCCTCGAGCGACTCGTCGTGGCGCGGGGCGGGAAGGCCGGCCAGCAGGGCGGCCTCCTCCTCGTTGGCGAGCAGCACGTCGACGCCGGACACCCACGACAGGAACCGCGCGGCACCGGTGTCGAGCAGCGGCCCGACCGAGGCGACGTCGACGCTCGTGGTCATGCCGCGCAGGCGTGCGCGGTCGAGGGCAGACAGGCCGGCCATGCGACTGCTGTCGACCATGAGCATGTAGCCCGACAGGTGCAGGTGCCGACCCTCGGCGAACAGGTCGTCGGACAGGTCGTGCGGCGTGAGCGCCTCGTTGGCTCCGGGGTCGGGCACCATCGTGCGCTCGCCGTCGGGCATGACGAGCACGATGCAGGTGCCCGTCGGTCGCGTGGGGTCGACGGCCAGCGCGCAGTGGACGCCGCAGGCCTCGAGCTCCATCCGTCCCGCGCGGCCCAGCAGGTCGTCGCCGATGCGCCCCGCGAAGGTCGTCGGGTTGCCGTCGTGGGCGAGCCAGGCGGCAGTGTTGGCGGCCGCGCCGCCCCCCATCACGCGGACGTCGGCGGGGGTGTCGGTGCCCTCGCGCAGCGGCCCGGGCAGCGAGGCCACGACGTCGGTCATGTACTGCCCGACCGAGACGAACAGTCGGTTCGGGTGGGGTGCGCGGCTCATGTCGTGGCGGCGACGGCGATCGCGGCGGCGAGGGTCGCGTTGCTGCGCACGAGTGCGACGTTGACCTCGAGGCTGCGGCCCTTGGTCGCCGTGTGGAAGAACTCGAGAAGGAACGGCGTGACGTCCTTGCCCCGCACGCCCGCCTGGTCCGCAGCGGCGAGGCCGGCGGTGAGGACGCTGTCGTGCAGCGGCCGGTCGAGCTCGTCCTCGGGCGCGACCGGGTTGCAGACCACAAGAGCGGCGTCGCACTCGAGGGCGGCGCGGGCGTGCATCACGGCCGCCACCTCGGCGGGCGAGTCGACCCGCCAGTCGACGGCGTACCCGGAGTCGGCGAGGTAGAAGTCGGGGAATCGGTCGGTGCGGTAGCCGAGCACGGGGACGTTCAGGGTCTCGAGCCGCTCCAGCGTCGCGCCGACGTCGAGGATCGACTTCACCCCGGCGCAGACCACCGTGACGGGAGTGGTCGACAGCGTGGTGAGGTCGGCGGACTCGTCCCAGGTGTCGCGCGCGCCACGGTGCACGCCGCCGAGCCCGCCGGTGGCGAAGACGCGGATCCCGGCGAGGTGCGCGAGGTGCGACGTCGCTGCGACGGTTGTGGCGCCGTTGCCTGCTCTCGCCACGAGCGTGCCCAGGTCGCGCACGCTGACCTTCACGACCGAGTCGTCCTCGGCCACCGTGCGGAGCGCGTCGTCGTCGAGCCCGATGCGGGGGATGCCGTCGACGACCGCAATGGTCGCCGGGATGGCGCCGCCCGAGCGCACCGACTCCTCGATCTCGCGTGCCACGCGAAGGTTGTCGGGCCGGGGGAGACCGTGGCTGATGATCGTGGACTCGAGCGCGACGACCGGCCGGCCGGACTCGAGCGCGTCGACGACCTCGGGGTGGATCTGCAGGTGCATGGATGAAAGGTAACGGCCCGGCCCGGGGCGCTACGTTGGCCCCGTGCCGCACGACGCCGAGGCCACCGCCCCTCCCGAGCACTGGGAGGCAGATGTCGTCCTCCGAGACGGCAGGACCGCTCGGCTCCGGCCGATCACGCCGACCGATGCCGAGCGACTCGCCGACTTCCACCGGTCACTGTCGGCTGAGACGGTCTACTACCGCTTCTTCGCGCCGTACCCAGAGCTCACCGAGCGGGACGTCACGCGCTTCACGACCGTCGACCACGCTGACCGGGTCGCGTTCGTGGCGATGACGGGCGACGAGATCATCGGTGTCGGCCGGTACGACCGCGTCGACGAGCGCGACGCCGAGGTGGCGTTCGTGATCCGCGACGCGCACCAGGGCCGAGGACTCGGGTCGGTGCTGCTGGAGCACCTTGCCGCAGCAGCTCGCGAGCGAGGAGTACGCCGGTTCGTCGCGGAGGTCTTGCCGACGAACCGCCGGATGCTGTCGACCTTCGAGGAGGCGGGCTACCACCCGTCCCACAAGATGGAGGACGGGGTCGTCTCGCTGGCGTTCGACCTCGAGCCCACCGAGTCGTCCGTGTCGGTGCGGCTCGCCCGCGAGCACCGTGCCGAGTCCCTCAGCGTCGCCGCCCTTGTCGCGCCGGAGTCCGTCGTCGTGGTCGGGGCCGGCCGCGACCCGAAGTCGCTCGGCCACAGGGTGTTGCGGCACCTGCTCGAGGGCGGCTACACCGGCCGGCTGTCGGCCGTGAACCGTGCCGCTGCCGAAGAAGGCGTCGATGTCCTCGGAGTCCCCACCTACGCGTCGGTGAGTGCCATCCCGGAGAAGGTCACCCTCGCCGTGCTGGCGGTGCCGCACGACGAGGTGGACGCAGTCGTCGACGACTGCGCTGCGGCGCGCGTTCGCGGTCTCCTCGTCGTCGCCTCCGGCTACTCCGAGAGCGGCCCGGACGGCATAGCCCGCCAGCGTGCGCTCGTGCGCAAGGCTCGCGGCAACGGCATGCGCGTCATCGGTCCGAACGCCCTCGGCATCGTCAACACCGACCCCGCGGTGTCGATGAACGCCTCGCTCGCACCTCGGCTGCCCGGCCACGCACCGATCGGCTTCTTCAGCCAGAGCGGTTCGTTGGGGGGCGCGATCCTGGCTCGGGCTGTCCGCCGTGGGCTCGGCGTCTCGACCTTCGTCTCCGCGGGCAACCGCGCCGACGTCAGCGGCAACGACCTCCTGCAGTACTGGGAGGACGACGACACGACGTCGGTCGTCCTGCTGTACCTCGAGAGCGTCGGCAACCCGCGCAAGTTCACCCGCATCGCCCGAAGGCTGTCGCGCAGCAAGCCGGTCGTGGCGATGCGCACCGGGCGTTCGACCCAGGCGTACCCGATCGGGCACGCGATCCGGCGTACGACGCTGCCGGTCGCCGCCGTCGACTCGATGTTCGCGCAGGCAGGCATCGTGGAGGTCGAGTCGCTCGGCGAGATGTTCGACGTCGCCGGACTCCTCGCCTACCAGCCGCTCCCGGCCGGGCGTCGGGTCGCGATCGTCGGCAACTCGGACGCTCTCGCGGTGCTCGCCGCCGATGCGTGCGACTCGGCCGAGCTCGACGTCGTCGGGCGTCCGACGACCCTTCGCTCGGACTGCTCACCGCAGGACCTCGCGCGGGCGCTGGCCGCCGTGCTCGACGACCCGGCGGTCGACTCCGTCGTCGTGTCGCACGTGCCGACCCTCGGTCACGACGGCCGGGCGTGGGAGCAGGTCGTGGCCGAGACGGTCGTGCGCGGCGCGAAGCCGGTGGTCGCCGTGCTCGTCGCCGCCGAGGAGGAGAGCGGTCTGCTGGGCGCTCATGACCCCTCGCTCGACCTCCCCATGCCCGAGCACGGATCGGTGCCGTTCTACGGCACGGTGGAGGACGCCGTCCGCGCCCTTCGTCGAGTGACCCGGTACGCCGAGTGGCGGGCCCGCCCCCTCGGCGACCTGCCCGACTTCGCCGACATCGACCAGAAGGGCGCCCGCGCGATCATCGACGGGCTCGTCGGCACGCGGTTCGACGAGACCGATGCCCCGACGCCCGGGCTGATCGGCCGTGGGCGTGCTGGGCACGGCCCCGGCGCGACGACCGACACGGCGCACGTCGACGACGAGGCCGACGAGGTCGTGCTGTACGCCGAGGACGCTGACGACCACCTCACGCTGCTGCTGGAGAAGTACGGCATCCCCGTGTGGCCGGTCGTGCGCGCCACCTCGCCCGAGCAGGCTGTCGAGGTCGCCGACCGCATCGGCTACCCGGTCGTGCTCAAGACCCTCGATCCGCGGTTCTCCTCGCGCACCGACCTCGGTGGCCTGCGTCTGAACCTCGAGAACGAGCGGGCCGTGAGCACGGCGTTCCGCTCGATGTCGGAGAGCCTCGACCCCGACGCGGCTGACCGTCTCGTGCTGCAGCACATGTCGACGCCCGGCGTCGCCTGCGTGGTCGGCTCGACGGAGGACCCGCTCTTCGGTCCGGTGGTGTCCTTCGGGCTGGCAGGGCTGGTTCCCGAGCTGCTCGGCGACCGCGGCTACCGCATCCCGCCGCTGACCGACACCGACGCGCACGACCTCGTCGACGCCCCGGGCGCCTCGCCGATGCTCAACGGCATCGGCGGCACCGAGCCCGTCGACCACGCGGCGATCGAGGACCTGCTCCTGCGGGTGGGGCAGCTCGCGGACGACATCCCCGAGCTCGGCGAGCTGCGTCTCGAGCCCGTCGTCGTGGCCGAGGAGGGCCTCGCCGTGCTCGGTGCGCGGGCGGTGCTGCGCAAGCCCCAGGCCCGCTCGGACGCCGAGGCGCGGCGGCTGGGCGTCGGCGACCTGTAGCGGCCGGTCGCGTCGTCCGGTCGGGCGCTAACCCGTTCGCCCGCGGTGGGTGGTGGATGGTGTGATCGACGTATGTCCACCGAGCCCACCGTGAGCGGCACCGCTGCGCCCGAGGGCTCCCTGCGCGAGGTGCTCACCCCGGGCCTGAAGCGGATGCTCGTCGGCATCGGCTTCTCCAGCGTCGGTGGCGGCCTGGTGCTGTCGCTGCTCGTGGTCTACCTGCACCTGGTGCGCGGCCTGGACCTGCGTGTGGCGGGCTTCGTGCTGGTGGCCCAGGCGCTCATCGGCCTGCTGTTCTCGCCGGTGGTGGGCATCCTGGTCGACCGGATCGGCCCCAAGCCGGTCCTGCTGGTGGCGTGCGTGATCGAGGCCGCGGGCACCGTGCTGCTGGGGTTCGTCGGCTCGGCGCCCGCGGCGTTCGTCGCTGCCGGCGTCGTCGCCGTGGGCAACGCGGGGCTCTGGGCGCCGCAGGCCGCGATCCTGTCGCGGCTGGCGCCGCCCGAGCACCGTCAGCGCGTGTTCGGCCTGCAGTTCATGCTGCTCAACCTGGGCCTCGGGCTCGGCGGCCTGGTCGGTGCGGCGTTCCTCGATGTGCAGCACCCGCAGACCTTCACGCTGCTGTACGCGGCGAACGCCTTCACCTTCATCGGCTACTTCGTCGCGGTGGCCGGCGTCCGCGGGGTGTCGGGCCCGGAGGTGCACCACTCCACGAGCGACGGCGACGGCACTGGCGGCTACCGCGAGGTGCTGGGCGACCGCAGGATGCGGCGCTACCTGCTCGGCGCCCTGCTGCTCCTCACCTGCGGCTACGGGTCGATGGAGGCCGGGATCCCCGTCTTCATCACGACGGCGGCGGGGCTGCCGGTCAACATGATCGGCGTGGTCTTCTTCTTCAACACCCTCGTGATCGTCGTCGCCCAGGTGTGGGTGCTCAGGCGGATCGAGGGGCGTTCGCGTGCGCGCACGATGGCCCTGGCGGCACTGGCGTGGGGCTCGTGCTGGGTGCTGCTCGCGGCCTCGTCGTTGTTCGGGCAGGTCGTGGCGGCGGTCGTCATCACCGTGGGGGTCAGCGTGTTCGCGCTGGGGGAGACCGTGTGGTCGCCCGTCGCGCCGTCGCTCGTCAACGAGCTCGCCCCGCCGGCGATCCGCGGACGCTACAACGCCGCGAGCGGGCTGGTCTGGAGCGTGTCAGGCACTGTGGGCCCGGCGTTCGCGGGGCTCGTGCTCGGCAGCGGGCTCGGCGTCGTCTGGGCGCTCGTGCTGGCCGCGGGAGCATTCGGCGCCGGCGGCATCCTGCTGTCGCTGCGCCACCTGCTGACCGATGCCGAGGACGGCCGGGCCGGGGCTCGGATGACCGACGGCGTCGCCGAGGTGCGAGGATGACGCCATGTCGAACGACTCCACTCTCGCTCCGCGCCTGCGCGCCGACATCGAGCGCAGCGGCTACTACCCGGAGCTCGTGAGCGACACGCTCGACACGGCGCTCGCCAACGAGCCTGTGATCGCGTACGTCGTGCACCACGAGGCAACGTTCGACCACGACGAGCTGCGCCGCCACGTGACCGTCCTCGCTCTCACGCCGACCCGGCTCATCGTCGGCCACACCGACGAGCACCCGGCCGACGAGACCTCCGAGAATGCGTACGCCACTGCCTCCACGGAGGCCGTCCGGATCGAGCGCATCGACTCCGTCGTCGTCACCCGCGTCGCCGCCGACGCCGCCAAGCACCGCCGGGGCGCTCCCGTCCGCGAGGTCGTCCTCACGATCGGCTGGGGTGCGGTCAGCCGGATCGACCTCGAGCCGGCGTCCTGCGGCGACCCCGAGTGCGACGCCGACCACGGCTACACGGGTACGGCGTCCAACGACGACCTGGCGCTGCGGGTCTCCGAGGCCGCCGACGGCGCACCGGTCGTGGCCCAGACCCTGGAGTTCGCCGCGGCCCTGTCGCAGGCCACGGCCCACCGGACCCGCTGAGCAGGATCCTCCCGATCGGGGTGTCCCTTCCCGGTCGGCGGGGCGGCAGGGATACTGGTCGTCTTCCCCGAGCACCACGTCCGATCCCATCCGGCCACCGCCCGTAGCGGTGTCCGCCGTGCCCGAGGAGCCGCATGGCCGAGCTGGTCTTCTTCTCCGGGACCATGGACTGCGGCAAGTCCACGCTGGCCCTGCAGACCGACCACAACCACTCTGCTCGAGGGCGCGCGGGCATCGTGTTCAGCCGCCTCGACCGGGCCGGGGAAGACACCCTCTCCAGTCGCCTCGGCCTCAAGGTGCCGGCGGTCGAGGTGTCGGCCGAGACCGACTTCTGGCAGCACGTCACCGACGTGCTCGCCGGCGGGGGTCGTTGCGACTACCTGATCTGCGACGAGGCCCAGTTCTACGAGCGGGAGCAGGTCGACCAGCTCGCCCGGATCGTCGACGAGCTCTCGATCGACGTCTTCGCGTTCGGGATCCTGACCGACTTCCGCACCGAGCTGTTCCCTGGGTCGCGCCGGCTCACCGAGCTCGCCGACAAGGTGCAGGTGCTGCAGGTCGAGGCGCTGTGCTGGTGCGGACGCCGAGCCACGCACAACGCGCGCACGGTCAACGGCGTCATGGTGGTCGAGGGCGACCAGGTCGTCGTCGGCGACACGTTCAGCGCCGACGTCGTGGCGTACGAGGTGCTCTGCCGCCGTCACCACACCCGCCGGATGACGGCCGCGACGTCGATGCACGCGCACATGAGCCCGACCCCGCTGCCGTTCGACGAGCCCGCCCGCGCATGACCTTCCTCGTCGACGCCGTGGCCCTGGCGTTCGAGCTCGGCTCGGACCGGCCGCCGGTGCTGCTCGACACCCGCTGGAGCCTGGCGGGCCCGCCCGGGCGTTCGGTGTTCGCCGAGGGCCACGTGCCGGGCGCGGTCTTCGTCGACCTCGACACCGACCTCGCCTCGACGCCGGGATCCGGTGGGCGTCACCCGCTCCCGGACCCAGCGTCGTTCGCTGCGGCCATGCGCCGCGCGGGCGTCACCCTCGACCGGCCGGTCGTGGTGATGGACGGCCGCGAGGGCTCGCAGGCGGCGCGGATGTGGTGGCTGCTGCGCCACCACGGCCACGACGACGTCCGCCTGCTCAATGGTGGCCTCGCCGCGTGGGTCGCGGCCGGGGGAGAGCTCGCGACCGGTGCCGCCGGTTCGCGGTACGACGACGAGGGGCCTGCTGGCGGCGTCCGCTTCACCGCCTCGGTCGCACGTCTGCCGGTGCTGGACGCCGCCGGTGCCGCGCAGGTCGCGCGTGACGGCGTGCTGATCGATGCCCGCGCCGAGGCGCGCTACCTCGGCCAGACCGAGCCGATAGACCCGGTGGCGGGGCACATCCCGGGTGCGGTCACGATGCCGACCCTCGACCTGGTGGACGACGGCGGCCGCCTCCTCGAGCCCGACGTCCTGCGTGTGCTGTTCGCGGGAGTCGACGCACGCCCGGGCTCGACGGTCGGCGTCTACTGCGGCTCGGGCGTGACCGCGTCGCACGAGGTGCTCGCGCTCGCCGAGGCGGGCATCGAGGCAGCGCTCTACGCCGGCTCCTGGTCCGACTGGATCACCGACCCGGAGCGCCCCGTCGCCACGACCGACCGCTAGAGCGACTCGACTGACGCGTCGCGAGTACCGCACGAACCCGCCCCGTATCCGGCATTCTGACTCGCATGTCCTTCGCCGTCCTGGAGTCCCGGCTCGCGGCGTTGGGTGCCCGCCTGGAGGATCTGCTGACCAGCGAGCAGCAAGGTTGGTTCGCGGAGTTCCTCGGCGCTGGGGAGTACGGGCTCGCGCTGGAAATGCTCGCTGACTGGCTCTCCGAGGACGAGACGCCGCTCCCGGCCGAGGCCCGAACAGAGGCCCTGAACCTCGCGTCAGAGATGGGTATCCAGGAGCGCGTGGCGGGTGCACTGGCCCTCTGCCCCGCCCAGTCGACGTAGAGCGAAACGCGCAGATGTGCGGTGGTCTCAACCGGTCGATGCAACACCCTTCGTGTTCGGGGTTGTGTCGTCGGGAGGTTGGGATGCTCAGGCTGTCGCCGGAGGAGAAGGCGGAGATCCGCAGGTTGGCTGCGACGGGGATGCCCTCGCGTCAGATCGGGCGGGTGATGGGTCGTGCCGATCGCACGGTCGGTGACTACATCGATCGGATGAAGCAGCTCCCGCCGCGGGTGCGGACGCGGGCGTCGGTGCAGCTGACGTTGGCCGAGCGGGAGCAGATCTCTCGGGGTCTGGCCGAGGGCCGTTCGGTGCGGGTGATCGCGGCGCGGATCGGTCGGTCACCTTCAACGGTCTGTCGCGAAGTCGTCCGCAACGGGGGTCGCCAGCGCTATCGGGCAGCTGCGGCGGAGGACCGGGCCTGGGTTCAGGGGTGCCGGCCGAAGATCGACAAGCAGTGTGCTCACCGACTCCGATGGCATCGCCGGGCGCGACGACGCATCTCGTCCTGCTATCGGAACCGCACCGGGCGTGCCCTGGGTCGACCAGCCGAACCACATGACCGCCGCCAAACGCACCTCCCAACGGGAGTCGGTCAGGTGCGGCAGCACCTCGTCACCCGTCCGCGCGGCGCGGATACTTACGGTGACATTTTCTGCCGGAAACGGCGCGTCCGAGGGTGGGGCCACGGTCCTCCTCGAGGGCGACGGTTAGCAGTATCAGGAACGAGTACGAGCCGCAGGGAGGTCCACACGGCGGGTGAGCTCAACATCTGCCCACCACCGACGTGCGCGTAGTTCAAGGCTGCGCAACCAGACCGAGGTTGGCTAGAACCCAACGGAGCTCAGGAATCGGCGGCACGCCCGGAGGTGAGCCCGAGCCGGTCTGCCCGCTCTCGATGAGGTGCTGCGCGCTCGGCAGTTGGAAGACGACGACACTCCACGACTTCATCGACAGGGGTGCCTATGCCTCGACATGGTCGCCGAGTCATGCAACACGTCGTGGACCGATGCCCTCTGCGGCCCGGGCCAGGAGCGCGGCGCAGGTTTCGCCCTTCTCGTCGACCCTTGCGCTTCCGGGCCTTGAAGGCGACAGGGGCGATCTAGGGCGTGCAGGCCTCGACTGCACCCGAGGTACAGAATCGAACCCGGTGCCGCATGACAGTGCGCCACGTCGATTCGCCGTCGGTGTACTCGAGTTCCACGCCGTCCATCAGCACGCCGCCGGGTGGAACCGTGATTCCCACGAAGATCTCCGTGCTCGGTGGCGTACCTCCGTTGTTGGGGGCGATGTCGACAGGTAGCGGCGTGGGAGTTGCGCCAAACTCCGGGTCGGACGGGGGCCACGAGGTGAACTGGATGCCACCGATACCTCGCGGCCACCCAAGCCCGAAGGCGGGCTGCACGGACGTGCCTTCGACGTCTGTGAGTGCGCGAGCCGACAAGACGGTGAATCGACGTTCGTCGGGTGAGGTGAGGAGAACGAGGCCCCAGCCGATGGTTGTACCTGGCTTGACGACCTGTCCTGACTCGACTGTGAGGCCGACGTCCAAGGGACCTGCATCGCCCCGGTCCTTGTTCGAGCAAGCGAACAAGGCGATGACCGCAACGGCGCCAAGAACCGCAACTCGGCCCTTCATGGCTCGCGTCATTTCAAGCCCCACAGCGTCCCCCTGGTGTGCAGCATCTGGTCGATGGTTCACGGTCCAAACGCGGCTGGGGAGGCCACCGCTGCGACAGGAGCCTCCCCAGCCGACGTTACGATCAGGGAACCTCGGCGAGTTCCATTTGTGTAGTCGGGGGTCCGTTGCGGCCACAGATGTTCGCCCCAGCGTTCTGGTAAGCGGTTCCGACGTTGTACGTGAGGATCGAGTCTCTGCTTTGCGACAGTTCCATCGTTGTGGAGCCTGACACGGGACCAAAGTCCACTCCTGCACCGAACGTCTGAGTCAGGACCTCGTTGTCTCCGTTCTTGATGAAGCTGTAGATCCTGATCTTGTTCATGGCGTTGCAGGTCCACGGGGGCGTGTAACTGACGTTCAGTTGATTGCCGGTCCAAATGTCCGGCCGCCACTCGTAGTTGCTGGTGAGGACGTAGGTCGATCCCGTCAGACACCACAGGTCCCAGGCGCGGTAGCGAAACGTGGCCTGGTACTTCCTCCCGGTGTTGGTCGGCGTGAGGTACCCGACCGCTGAAGACACCGTAGTGAGCCGCCTCTGCCCTGCGGTCACGAGCGAGCCTGTACCGACCTGTGCGAACACCTCACTGGTGGAAGCTTGTCCGGTTGCGTACGTCATGTTGGCGGTCATCTTGCCCAGTGTCTTCGTCTTGCCGACGTCGCCGTACCGGTCGATATAGGAGACTCCCGGATTCCGTCGCCACTGAATGTTGGCCGCTGGGCAGCTGTAACTGACCGCAGCAGCCTGCACGGAGCCGGCGCTAGCTCCGCCAACGACGATTCGAACGTCGCCGGGCACCGCGACTGCGCCGGACACGTCCAGTTCAGTGTGGAAGATTCCGCTCGGACCGGGTTCGGCCACAAGAGCGACGGGAACGGTGTTGCCGGCCGTGGGTCCCTGGAACTCCGCGCGCAGAGCTCCTGCCCTCGGAAGGACGGTGAAAGCTCCGTCGAGCCCTGTGACAGCTGTGCCGAGGGGCCGAACGTTGATCCGGCCATTGCCTACTGCGGCCGCGTGCTGCGACTGCAGGTCGTCCTCGGCCAACAGGTTGATGGTGACGCCAGCCAACGGGACGCCCTGCTCATCCACGACGACGCCGCTGACCCCAGAGCTTGACGTTGGCGCAGCCTGTACCGGTGTCCCCGCAATCAGCCACGTCAAGGACGTGGCCAGCACAACACCTGCAACTAGCCCTCTTCGATGCATGATGAATCCCCGTTCTCCCTCGTTCTCCGGCCCCTCGCCGTATGGCTTCAGCGTAGGGGGGCGCACGTGTGGCACACGGGCACTTCACCAAGACTGCATCCGTCCACCACCCGCTTGGCCGCTTCGTCACGCTGAATGTCACGCACCGGTCGCGGATGCGGGATCTGCCCAGAACTTCCTTGATGCCAGCAGCAGAGACGGACGGCGACCGCACTCATTCGCCGTCTCCGACGTTGTCCGTGGGCCTGGGTACTGTGCCTTCATTGTCGGGGGCCACTGGGAGAAGAACGGGATGCGCGGTTTCACGCTGCTTGCTGCAGCGGTAGTTGGGACTGCCCCGAGTTCGGTTGACACCTGACCTCTGAGGTTTCGGCCTCAGGCGGAAGGATGTCCC
>JBBQAY010000082.1:0-13375 GCA_038316965.1 Candidatus Nanopelagicales bacterium | reverse complement strand
GAGGACGTGACCGGCGAGGACGCCCACGTGCTGGTCCGGGCGGGCATCGGCTACGTCCCCCAGCGGGAGAACGTCTTCTCCCGCCTGACCGTCGCCGAGAACCTGGAGATGGGCGTCTACCAGGCCCCCAGGACCTTCGCCGCCCAACGGGACCGGGTGTACGGGATGTTCCCCCGCCTGGCCGAGCGGGCCGACCAGCGGGCCGGACTCCTCTCGGGCGGCGAGCGTCAGATGCTGGCCATGGGCCGGGCCCTCATGATGGAACCGTCCGTGCTCCTGCTCGACGAGCCCTCCGCCGGCCTGTCCCCCGCCCTCACCGACGAGGTGTTCGTCCGGGTCCGGGAGATCAACAAGACCGGCGTCACGGTGATCATGGTCGAGCAGAACGCGCGTCGCTGCCTCCAGATCTGCGACCGCGGCTACGTGCTCGACCAGGGCCGCAACGCCTACACGGGCAGCGGTCGCGAGCTGGCGACCGACCCGAAGGTGATTCAGCTCTACCTGGGCACCCTGGCCAAGGCCTAGACCCACCCAGAAGCCCCCAGAACGCACGAGGAGCCCCGGACCGTCACGGTCCGGGGCCTCCCGTGCTGTCAGGCCAACCAGGACGCCTGGGGCCACCCTGGACCTCGTCCCCCGAACAGCAGTCGACCCCCGCAGCCGTGAGGCTGCGGGGGCCGACTCTTGCTAGGACTTCAGCGGGCTCAGATCAGCTCGCGGCCGGGACGTCGCCCGAGATGAAGTCGACTGCGGCGTACTTGTTGTCCGGGCCGTAGGCGTAGACGCCCATGGTGGCCTTGGACGGGTCGCCGTTGGCGTCGAGGTCGCACGGACCCGACTGGCCCTCGTAGTCGATGTCCGTGCCAGCGTCGAGAAGGGCCTTGCAGTCCTTGAAGTTGGTGCACTTCTCGCCACCGGAGGAGACCTCCTGCATCTTCGCCGCGATCGCAGTGCCCGCGTCGGACTTGGCAGCCTCAGCGGCCAGGGCGACGAGGTTCACGGCGTCGTACGACTCGGGAGCGTAGGAGAAGTCCTCGAGCTTGGGGTCGATCGTCAGAAGGGCGGTCTTGAACGCGTCCGAGGCCTTGGCGCCGGGGGTCGTGCCCTGGCTGCCCTCCATGATGCCGGCGGGGAGGCCCTCAGCGAGGGACTGCGCCAGGTTGCCGTCGCAGAGGAACAGCGGGAGCTTGTCCGGGCCGATGCCCTGCTTGATGAGCTCCTGGAGGATCTTCTTCGACTCGTCGAAGCCGATGAGGACGAGCGCCTCGGGCTTGGCACCCTTGACCTTGGTGACCTCAGCCTCGTACGAGGCGGCCTTCGGGTCGTAGATGATCGGGTCGATCGCCATCGTGCCACCGGCAGCGGTGAACGCCTGCACGAAGGTCTTCGCGAGACCCTCGCCGTACGAGTCCTGCAGCGCGAGCACGGCAGCGGTCTTGTGGTCGGCGCTGGCAAGCTGGCCGAGCACGGCACCCTGGAACGTGTCCGGCGGGGCGGTGCGGAAGTACAGGCCCTTGTCGGCGTACGTCGACAGCGCGATCGAGGTGTTGGCGGGCGAGATCTGGAGCGCGCCAGCAGCGGAGATCTTGTCGATGATCGTCAGCGAGACGGAGGACGAAGCTGCACCGATGAAGGCGTCGACACCCTTGGCGAGGCCGGAGTCGACCGTGGTCACCGCGATGTTGGTCGAGGTGTCGCCGGAGTCGCCCTCGATCTTCACCACCGGCTTGCCGAGCACACCGCCAGCGTCGTTGATCTCCTTGAGCGCCAGGTCGACGCCCGCGAACTCGGGCGGGCCGAGGAAGGCGAGCGAACCGGTCTGCGGGAGAACGGTGCCGATGGTCAGCGTGCCGTCGCCGGTCGCGCCCGTCGGAGCCGCGCTCGAGCTGTCGCCAGAGCCGGTGCTGCTGCTGCCACAGGCGGCGAGCAGGAGCGCCGAGGCGCCAGCAACCGCGAGCGACCGCACGAGGGTGGGTCGGGTCATGAAGTGTCTCCTTCTTCCATGGCACCCGGGCGTGACCGCACAGGTGTGGGGGTGGGCAAAACCTAGTGGAGCGCTGTTACGAGCGCATGACCTGGGACTCGACCGTCGCTGCCTCGTTGTCCATTCGTGACCTAACGGCCCGAATCGGGCCGAAAGCCGCACGCCTACTCGGCCGGCGCGCCGACCTCACGGATGACCACGTCAGCCACCTCGCGCATGGACAGGCGGCGGTCCATGGCGGATTTCTGGAGCCAGCGGAAGGCGTCCGTCTCGGACAGCTTGTACGCCTGCTGCAGCAGCGACTTGGCACGTTCCACCCGCTTGCGCGTCTCCAGCCGCTCGCCCAGGTCGGCCACCTCGGCCTCCAGAGTGACGATCTCGGCAAAACGGCTCACCGCGAGCTCGATCGCCGGAACGAGGTCGCTCTGGGTGAAGGGCTTCACGAGGTACGCCATGGCACCGGCGTCCCGCGCCCTTTCGACGAGCTCGCGCTGGGCGAACGCCGTGAGCATGACGACCGGTGCGATGCGTTGCGTGGCGATGCGCTCCGCCGCGCTGATGCCGTCGAGGACCGGCATCTTGACGTCCAGCATCACGACGTCCGGCCTCAGCTCTTCCGCCAGACGCACGGCGCTCTCACCGTCCCCCGCCTCGCCGACGACCTCGTAGCCCTCCTCGCGGAGCATCTCCACCAGGTCGAGACGGATGAGCGCCTCGTCCTCGGCCACGACGATGCGCAACGGCGTCTCGGTCCCAGTCACGCGTACACCCTACGGAACGGGCCGGAGCGGTCGATGCCGGTACGCTGGGCGACCGTCGCCCCGATAGCCCAACCGGCAGAGGCAGTGGTCTCAAACACCATCCAGTGTGGGTTCGAATCCCACTCGGGGCACTGAATCTCTTCGCGCTGCGCGCGGGCTCGGCCTGGCTCGCTGCGCCCGCTCTCGGCCTCGTCGGGGACGCTGCGCGCCCCCTCCGGTCCTCGGGCCTCGCGTGCCTCGCTCAGCCCGGGCGAACTTCGGCGGGCTCTGTCTGCACGACTCGTGTGCGTCGACGCGCCTACGAGTGGGACTCGGTCAGGGCGGTGAGGGTCTGCTCGGTGAGGGTGTAGCGGCGCAGGATCGGGAGGCTCACGAGCATCAGGATGGCCGGAAGGGCGCCGAAGCCGAGCGCGATGGCTGTGAGAGCTGACTGCGGCTGCTCGACCGTCACGCCGGAGGTCGAGGCCACGAAGCCACCTACGGCGAGCACCATGGCGAACAGGAACGGGCCGAGGGCGAAGCCGAGGGTCTCCCCTGCCGTCCAGACACCGGTGAAGACGCCCGAGCGCAGGCGACCTGTGCGCAGGGCGTCGGCCTGGATGGTGTCGGGGAGCATCGCGAGCGGGAACAGCTGCTGGCCGGCGTAGCCGGTGCCCGCGACGCCCACGCCCACGAGGAGCACCCAGGTGGGCACCCGACCCGCGAGTGCCATCACCACCGCACCCACGAGGAACAGGATCGTCGCCCACCGAAAGCCGGACTGCTTGCCCCTTCGTGCGGCGAACGCTCGCCACACCGGCACGAGCAGGATCGCCGGCGCCACCAGCGCGACGAACAGCACGGTGGTCATGCCCTTCGCTCCGAGCAGGTACTCCGCCACGTACGCCGCGCCGGCGAGCGCGGTCGAGGTGCCCAGAGCCTGGATGACGAACGCGGCGAACAGCACGCGGAAGTCGCGATTGTCGGCGACCGCACGAAGCTGCTCCCCGAGACCGCCGGAGGGTTCGGCCCGCAGCACCGTCGGGAGGTTGCGCGTGGCGAGGATCGCGACGCCGAACCCGAGCAGGAACAGGGCGCCGCACACGATGCCCATGAGCCGGTAGCCGGCAAGACCGTCCCCGCCCGCCTTCACCAGCTCGGGCGCCCCTGCGCCGAAGACCAGGATCGCGAGAGTGAGGAACGCGATGCGCCAGGTCATGAGCGAGGTGCGCTCGGCGTAGTCGTCCGTGAGCTCGGCGGGCTGGGCGATGTACGGCACCTGGAAGAACGCGAACCCGGTGGCCGCGAGCAGGAAGCAGCCCGCGACCCAGAGTGCGGCTCCCCCGCCGGCGATCGCGCTCGGAGCCCAGAACATCAGCGCGAACGCCACGGGCAGCAGCAGCGCGCCGCGGATCATCCACGGCACGCGGGCACCCCAGCGGGAGGTGGTGCGATCGCTCCAGCTGCCGACCAGGGGGTTGAGCACCACGTCCCACGCCTTGGGCAGGAGCACCACCAGGCCCGCCGCCGCAGCTGCGACCCCGAGCTCGTCGGTCAGGTAGTAGAGCAGCAGCAGTCCAGGAACGGTGGAGAAGCCGCCGGTGCCGACCGAGCCGGCGGCGTACCCGATCTTGTGCGACGTCGACAGCCGAGTGGTCACGCCCGTGACCGTAGCGCCCGAGGTTCCCGATGAAGGCGACCTTCATCCAGAACCCGCCGATGATTGCCGCTTGAGTACGGCTCTATGGGATGAAGGTCGCCTTCATCCACACGGCTAGAGGGCGAGGCCTTCGGCCATCGTCGCCCGGCGGGGGCCCAGCCTTCGTCGCACGGGGCTAGAGGGCGAGGCTGGGCTTCACGCTGAGGATGCGGGCGAGGAGTCCGTTGACGAACGTCGGCGACTCGTCCGTCGACAGCGACCGCGCGAGCTCGACCGCCTCGTTGATCGCCACAGCGTCGGGAACGTCGTCGGCCCACAGGATCTCGTACGTGCCGATCCGCAGCAGGTTGCGGTCGACCGCGGGCATGCGCTCGAGGCTCCACCCCATGCTGTACGTCGCCAGCAGGTCGTCGATGCGGTCCGCGTGCTCGACGACACCCCAGACCAGATCAGCGGTGTACGGGTTGAGGGGCTGCTGCGCCGCCTCTGTCGTCGCGTCGAGGACGTCGGCCGCCGACACGCCGCGGGCCTCCGCCTCGTACAGGACGTCGAGCGCCTTCTTGCGGGCCTTGCTCCGTGCCGACACGCCTAGTTGACGCGGCCGAGGTACGACCCGTCGCGGGTGTCGACCTTGACCTTGGTGTCGTTCTCGATGAACAGCGGCACCTGGATCTCGGCGCCGGTCTCGAGCGTGGCGGGCTTGGTGCCGCCGGTGGAGCGGTCGCCCTGAAGGCCAGGCTCGGTGTACGTGATCATGAGCTCGACCGAGGCCGGGAGCTCGATGTACAGCGGCACCCCGTCGTGGGTCGCGAGGATCGCGGACTGTCCCTCGAGCATCCAGCGCGCGTTGTCGCCGACGACGGCGTCCGGCACGTGCACCTGGTCGTACGACGAGGTGTCCATGAACACCCAGTCGTCGCCGTCCCGGTAGAGGTACTGGAAGTCGCGGCGGTCGACGTTGGCCGTCTCCACCTTGACGCCGGCGTTGAAGGTCTTGTCGACGACCTTGCCGGACAGGACGGCCTTGAGCTTGGTGCGCACGAAGGCCGGGCCCTTGCCGGGCTTGACGTGCTGGAACTCGACGACGGACCACAGCTGGCCGTCGATGTTGAGGACCAGGCCGTTCTTCAGGTCGTTCGTGCTGGCCACGGAGGGTCTCCTGGGAGGGTCGTTAGAGGACGAGCAGCTCACGTGTCGTCGTGGTGAGCGACACGGGCCCGCTGGCATGGACGACGAGGGTGTCCTCGATGCGTACCCCGCCTCGCCCAGGGAGATAGACCCCAGGCTCGACGGTCACCGGCGTGCGGTCGCCCAGGATACCTGCCGCGGAGTAGCCGATCATCGGCGCTTCGTGGATGTCGAGCCCGACGCCGTGCCCGAGGCCGTGCCCGAAGTGCTCGGCGTGCCCCGCCGCGGCGATGACCGAGCGTGCCGCGTGGTCGACATCACGCAGATCCGCACCGACCGCGAGGGCGTCGACGCCTGCCTGCTGCGCTCGGGCCACCAGCGCGTGGAGCTCGGCCTGCCACGGCTCCGGATCGGCGCCGACGACGAAGGTGCGGGTCTCGTCTGCGTGATAGCCGGAGTAGAGCGCGCCGAAATCGATCTTCAGGAAGTCGCCGGACTCGATCGCCCGGTCGGTGGGGCTGTGGTGCGGGACGGCGGAGTTCGGCCCCGAAGCCACGATGGTCTCGAACGACACGGCGTCGGCACCGTGGTCGAGCATGAGGCCGTCCAGGAGCCTCGCCACCTGCCGCTCGGTCATGCCCACGCGTACCTGCGGCAGGAGCGCCGCAAGTGCGACGTCGGAGATGCGGCAGGCCTCGGCCAGGTGCGCGAGCTCCGCATCGTCCTTGGTGGAGCGCAGGCCCTCGACCAGACCTGACGTGGCCACCAGCTCGATGTCGCGGTGCTCTGCTCGCAGCGCCTCGTACGACGCGACGGTCAGGTGGGCCGCCTCGAAGCCGACCCGCTGCGCACCGGACGCGACGGCGTGCGCCACTCCCCCGGCCGCAACTGCGCGTTCCACGAGAACGCCGATGTCCGGGCACTCGGTGGAGGCTTGCGTGACGTAGCGGAAGTCGGTGAGCAGCCTGTCGCCCCGCGGATCCCGAGCGACGAGCACGGCGCCGTTGGAGCCGCTGAAGCCCGACAGGTAGCGCACGTTCGTGAGGTACGTGACGAGCAGCGCGTCGAGGTCGTGAGCCTCGAGGAGTGTGCGAAGGAGGTCCCTGCGGCCGAGGGACATCAGCCGGCGAGCGCGCGCAGCGCCAGGCGGTAGCTGTCGACGCCGAACCCGGCGATGGTGCCGGTGGCTACTGCCGCCACCACGCTCGTATGGCGGAACTCCTCGCGGGCCGCTGGGTTCGACAGGTGCACCTCGACCAGCGGGGCCGTGCGCTGGGCGATGGCGTCACGCAGGGCGTAGGAGTAGTGGGTGAACGCCGCCGGGTTCAGCACGACGGGCGTGGATGCGTCGGCAGCTTCGTGGAGCCAATGCACCAGCTCGGCCTCGTCGTCGGTCTGACGCACCTCGACCTCGAGACCGAGGGCAGCGCCCTCAGTCGTGCAGATCTCGACGAGGTCGGCGTACGTCGTGGCACCGTAGACGTCCGGCTCACGCGTGCCGAGCCGGGACAGGTTGGGCCCGTTGAGCACCAGAACCTTCGTCACGACTCGACCTCCGTCACCTCGGCGTACGCGGCCTCGAGGAGGGCCTGATCCGGCCCCTCGAGGAGCCCTGGCCGACCGATGCCGTCCAGGATCACGAAGCGCAGCAGGTCGCCGCGCGACTTCTTGTCGATCCGCATGGCCGCGAGCAGCTCGTCGAACCGTCCCGGAGCGTACGTCGTGGGCAGCCCGAGGAGCCGCAGGACGCGCAGGTGTCGCTCGGCCTCCTCCGCGGGCAGCCGGCCGGCCAGCCGCGCGAGGGACGACACGTAGTGCAGGCCCACTGCCACGGCGTGCCCGTGCCGCCACCGGTACTGCTCGACGTTCTCGATCGCGTGGGCGAAGGTGTGGCCGTAGTTGAGCACCTCGCGTCCGAGCCCGCCCTCGCGGTCCTCGCGGAAGTCGTCGCTCACGACGTCCGCCTTGACCTGCACGGCGCGCTCGACCAGCTCGCGGAGCACGCTGCTGGAGGGATCGACTGCCGCGGCGGCGTCACCTTCGACGAGGTCGAGGATGGCCGGGTCGGACGTGAAGCCGACCTTCACCACCTCGGCCAGGCCCGCGACGAGATCGACGGCGGGCAGCGTCGTGAGCGACTCGAGGTCGCACAGCACCGCCGCCGGGTGGTGGAACGCGCCCACGAGGTTCTTGCCCTCCGGCGTGTTGATGCCTGTCTTGCCGCCGACCGCGGCGTCGACCATCCCGAGAAGCGTCGTCGGGAGGTGGACAAGCCGAACCCCCCGCAGCCAGCTCGCGGCGACGAACCCGGCCAGGTCGGTGGTCGCTCCTCCGCCCACGCCGACGACGACGTCGGAGCGCGTGAACCCGGCCTGGCCGAGAGCCGACCAGGCCTCGACCAGGACGTCCGCGGTCTTGGCGCCCTCGGCGTCGGGAACGGCGATCGGCAGAACCTGGTGACCGGAGTCGCGCAGGGCCTCGGCGACTCGGGATGCCTCGGACGGTCGCGACGCCGGGTGCACGACGGCTACGCGGTGGGCGCCGCGGACGGCGGGAGCGAGCTCGTCGAGGAGCCCGCGGCCGATGACGACGTCGTACGGCGCCTCGCCGCGCACACGGATGCGCGTCGGCAGGCTCATGGCGCCACCTGCAGCCCGAGGACGTCGATCACGTGCGCGGCAACCTCGTCGGGCGTACGTCCGTCGGTCTCCACCGTGATCGTTGCGACCTCGGCGTACAGCGGGCTGCGCTCGGCGACGAGGGTGGCCAGCCGGCCGCGCACGTTGCCCAGCAGAACCGGGCGGGGCACGTCGAGACCTACCCGCTTCGCACCGCCGGCGGCACTCACCTGCAGCCACACCGTGGGCTGGCCCTTGAGCAGTCCCCGTGTGCCCTCGTCCATGACCGCACCGCCACCCAGGGCGAGGACGCCGTCGTGCTCGGCGACCGCGGCCGCGACGGCCGCACGCTCCAGCGCCCTGAACTGCGGCTCGCCGTCGTCGACGAAGATGTCCGAGATCGGCTTGCCGGCGGACTCCTCGATGTCGCTGTCGGTGTCGCGAAGGCCCACGCCGAGAAGCCGTGCGAGGACGCCGCCCACGGTCGACTTGCCCGAGCCGGGGACGCCCACGAGGACGACGCGCGGTGCCACGCGCTTAGGAGACCACGAGGGCGGCGCGGTACGCCGCCACGTTGCGCGCGGTCTCAGCCACGGAGTCGCCGCCGAACTTCTCGAGCACGGCGTCGGCGAGCACGAGGGCGACCATCGCCTCTGCGACCACGCCTGCAGCGGGAACGGCGCAGACGTCGCTGCGCTGGTTGATCGCCTGCGCCGCCTCGCCGGTCGCGACGTCGATCGTCCGGAGGGCCCGCGGCACCGTCGAGATCGGCTTCATGGCCGCGCGGACCCGCAGGACCTCACCGGTGGACATGCCGCCCTCGGTGCCTCCGCTGCGACCGCTGGCGCGTACGACGCCGTCCGGCCCCGGGAGGATCTCGTCGTGCGCCTTCGAGCCACGGGTGCGCGCCAGCTCGAAGCCGTCGCCCACCTCGACGCCCTTGATCGCCTGGATCCCCATGAGCGCTGCCGCGAGCCGCGCGTCGAGGCGACGGTCCCAGTGCACATGGCTGCCGAGGCCCGGCGGGAGACCGTGCACCACGACCTCGACGACACCGCCGAGAGTGTCGCCGTCCTTGCGCGCCTGCTCGACCTCGTCGGACATGGCCGCGGACGCAGCCGGGTCGAAGCAGCGTGCGTCATCGGCGTCGATGGCCTCGAGGTCGGCCGGCAGCGGTACGACGCCCGCGGGAGCCACCACCGTGCCCAGCTCGATCACGTGCGAGAGGACCTGCGCGCCGACCGACTGCGCGAGGAAGGCCTTGGCCACCGCTCCGAGCGCTACGCGCGCCGCGGTCTCGCGCGCACTGGCCCGCTCGAGGATCGGGCGGGCGTCGTCGAAGGCGTACTTCTGCATCCCGACCAGGTCGGCGTGACCCGGTCGGGGCCGCGTGAGGGGTGCGTTGCGCGCCTGGGCCGCGAGGACGTCGGCGTCGACCGGGTCGGCCGACATCACCGTCTCCCACTTGGGCCACTCGCTGTTGCCGACCTCGATGGCGATGGGACCGCCGAGCGTCGAACCGTGGCGCACACCACCGAGGATGCGAACGGCGTCCTGCTCGAACTTCATCCGAGCGCCCCTGCCCACGCCGAGGCGGCGGCGGGCGAGGTCGCGGTCGACGTCCCTGGTCGTGACGGTGACGCCCGCGGGGAGCCCTTCGAGAATCGCGACGAGCGCGGGGCCGTGGGACTCACCGGCGGTCAACCAACGAAGCATGCGGTGATCATCCCACGAGCCGGAGCCGCGACCTGAGCAGGGCGACACAGCAGGCGAGACAACGACAGAGGGACGCGCCAGGTGGCGCGTCCCTCTGTCGTACTGGTCGACGGTGTCGCTACGGGGTCACCGTGACGGGGCTCGTCGAGCACACGGCGACGCTCTGGTCGCCCATCAGCACTCCGACGCACTTGGCGTTGAAGACGCTGTACAGCACGTAGTACTTGCCGAACGTCTGGCCGACGACGGCGGCGTACTTCTTGCCGTCGACGCTGATCGTGGCCGACTGCGTCGCGGGCTTGATCCCGGAGACACCCAGCGTGACCGAGGTGGTGGTGCTCGGCGTACCCGTGGAGGAGCTCGCCGACGGCGCGGGCGTAGCACCCGTGCCCGAGGTCGTCGGGTCGGTCGTGGTGGGAGTCGTGACCGTCTTGTCCGGCGGGAACAGCGGCGCGAACGGGTCGCGGGCTGTCACGGCAACGGCCGCCGGCTTGACGACCACCGTCGGCTTCGCGGCCGAGCTGGGCTTCGCGCCGGGGTCGGCCGAGGCCGAGGCCTTGGGCGGCGCCACGATCGGCGCCTCGACCTCGTCGCCACCACCGGACGAGAGCAGGAAGAACGCTCCTGCACCTGCCACGAGGACGGCGCCCACGCCTGCGAGAGCGAGGAACACCTTGCGGTTGCCACCGGACGGCTCGTCCACGTGCGGCTCGGCAGGTGCCGGCGCCGTCATGGTCGATCCCGATGCCGGGAAGAGGGGCTCAGACATGGTGGATGCCTCCGTGTGCCGTCAGTTGGCCGCGGTGCCGGTCGAGGTTCCGACCGCACCTCCGGCGGGGGCTGCGCCGTCCGTGGTGCCGGTGGCGGTGGAGCTCGCGGGAGCGGGCGCTGTGCCCTTGTTCGCGATGAAGACCTTGCTGACCAGGTCGACCTTGAGCTGGTTGCCCGGGGTCGTGCTGCTGGCCGACTCCTCACGCGAGATGTTCAGACCGGTCACGAGGATGGCCCGCTGCATCTTCTCGATGCCCGAGAGGAACAGCTTCACGTTGGCGAAGCGACCCGTGACCGCGATCCCGACGGGGATCTCGTTCACCTGGCCGGGCGTGTTCAGGGCAGCCGGGCCACCGGTCGAGCCGGGAGCGACCATCGGCGCAGGCTGCGACGGGGTCACCGACACGAGCGAGACACCTGCGGTCTTGGCCAGCGTCGAGAGCTGGCGCAGCAGCGACGCCATGCCCGGCGTCGTCGGGATCTTGGAACGGATCGCCGAGGTCTGCTTCTGCAGCTCCGGGAGGTCCTTGAACTGGGCCTTGAGCGTGGCGATCTGGGCCTCGGTGGCCCGGTTCGTCTGCTCCTGGGCCTCGACCGAGGCGGTGATCTCCTCTGCCGACGCGCGCTGCGGCGCGACGAGGAGGAACCAGCCTGCGACGAGGACCAGCACGGCGGAGAGGCCGGCACCGATGTACCAGCGAGCGGCGCGTCCGAACGACATGTCAGCCACCGTCCTTGATGTCGTAGCGGTGGGAGAGGGACTTGTCGCTCACCGACGAAGTGGCTGTAAACGTGTAGCCCTTGCCCGGCGACGCGGTCGTTCCCGCCGAGATGCCGGTGGTCACGGCCTCGGCCGACTGCACGGTGCCCGGGTAGGGATCGACGAGCGTCTTCTGCTTGGCCAGCACGTCGAGCAGCGAGGCGACATCTGTGTAGCCGCGTGCTTCACCGGCGTACTGGATCTCGCCGATGGCGGCCTTGCCGAGGATGCTCACCTGGCTGGTGGGCGTGCCCGTTGCCGTGCCCGCGGCTGCGGGTGTCGGCGCGACGCCGTCGATGAGGCCCTTGAACTCCGTGAGCGAGGTGCCACGGGGCAGGGTCAGCGAGAGGTTGTTGAGCAGGAACGACCAGCGAACTTCGCCACCCATCGCCAGGTACTGCTGCGACTGGGCGCTGGCAAGGTCGGCGCGAGCGGCCGGGACGTCGGAGTACTGCCCGACCTCGGCCGCGAGCACGGTGCCGCGAGCGGCAGCCTGGTCGAGAGCCTCCTGGGCGCTGTTCACATCGTTGCCCGCCATCATGAACAGGGCGCCGACGGCACCCACGGACACGACGGCGGCACCGGCGAGCACGAGCTTGGCTCGGCGGACCCGGGCCTCCTCCGCGATCTCGTCGGGCATGAGGTTGACGCGCGGGAACGCCGCAGCGCTCGTGGGGATGGAGGGCGCGTCGACGACGGGAAGTGCCTCGGGGGCATTCTCGACGGCGGCGGAGCCTCGGCTCAGAAGTCCCATCACACCGCTCCCATCGCGAGGCCGACCGGGACGGCCGACAGCGGCTCGACGAACTGCAGCTGCTCCGGGGTGAGGCCGGTCTTGCCGACGGTCACCTGGCTGAACGGACGTCCGTACTCGACGGGCGTGCGCACCGCGGTGGCGAGGCGCTGGGCCAGACCGTCCGCGAGCGAACCGCCGCCGCTGAGGACGACGCGCGACAGCGGTCGGCCGCCGCTCATCGCCACGAAGTAGTCGACCGAGCCCCGGACCTCGTCGACGAACTCGGCGAGTGCCGCGTCGATGATGCGTCGGGCGTCGGCAGATGCCGGGTCGGCGAGCGAGTACCGGTCACGCTTGAGGCGCTCGGCCTCGGCGGTCGGGATGCCGAGGCGCTCGACCACGGCCGCAGTCACGTCGTCGCCGCCGAGGAGCAGGATGCGCACGAACTTCGGCACACCGCCCTCGTGGACCACGATGTTGGTGACCTTGGCGCCGATGTCGACGACCGCCTCGGGGCCGGAGAGGCCCAGGGAGTCGCGTGCGCCGGCGACCCGCAGCACCGCGAACGGCGTCAGGTCGACGGTGGAGACCCGCAGCCCTGCGCGCTGAGCGGCGCGGATCGCGTCGAGCACGGCGTCCTGGGAGGCCGCCACGAGCAGCCCGCGCACCATGCGCGACTGGTCGGTGGTGACTTCCTCGAGGGCGACGAAGTCCAGAACTGCTTCCTCGACCGGCATGGGTACGAGGTCGGCGACCTGGAACTTGAGGCTCGTCTTGAGCTCGTCCGCCGGCAGCCACGGGAGATCGACGAGACGCACGACGACCTTCTGGTTCGAGACGCCGAGCACGACCTCCTTCTTGGTGAACTTGGCCTGGCTCCACAACGTCTTGATCGCGTCGCCGACTGCGTCGGGCTCCACGACCTCACCGTCGCGCACCACACCCGGAGGCAGGGCGACCTGGCCAAAGCGGTCGAGGACCGCCTTCCCCTTCGACACAGTGACCTGCGCCGCACGGACACTCGACGTGCCGATGTCGAGTCCGATGGCGGTTCGACCAGCCACGGTTCCCACCTCTCACCTGTCACCACCACTCCGGTGGCCTTCCCCCTGGGTTTCGGCGGCGGTACGCCTCGCCTTGAGCAAACCGGGAGGAAAACCGTCCAGATCCGAGACGGCGATGACGCCAGACGGGTGACAGCCCCCAAGATCGGAGGCGACACAGCACCCTTCGACCCGCAATACCCCGCGCCGCCGGGCCTG
>JBBQAY010000081.1:0-13780 GCA_038316965.1 Candidatus Nanopelagicales bacterium | reverse complement strand
ATCCGTCGTGGTGGGGCGCTGGTGCGGCCGGTGCGGCGCCTTCGGCTTGCGCGGCTCGATCCGGCCTTGCGACTCGTTCCACGGCGGGTGACGGGAATCGAACCCGCACTGTCAGCTTGGGAAGCTGATGTTCTGCCATTGAACTACACCCGCGTCGGCGCAGTGATGCGAGCGCCAGCCGAAATGATATCCCGCCACAGCGCCGCTCCGGGACGGCCTCAGCGTGGGGACGCCGACGGCACGACCACGTCGACCTCGGAGCCGTCGGCGAGCGTGATGACGACCGTGGAGCCGAAGTCGACCAGCGATCCCGCCAGCGGCTTCTGCGCCACGACCTGTCCCGCGACGTACGCCGGATCCGGCAGCGCCGGTGTGTTCGCCACCTTGGCGCGGAAACCGGCCCCGACGAGAGCGGACAGGGCGGCGTCGCGACCGAGCCCGCGCAGGTCGGGCACGACGGCGCGCGATCCGAGCAGGGCAGCAGCGGCGGGCACGTCGAACTGCTGCACGGGCAGCGACGCGTGGAGCTCGGTCATCGTCTGCTTCCAGATGGGCCCGGCGATGCTGCGTCCGTAGACCTTCGCGAACCGCTGGCCGTACGCCGTGACGTTCCGCAGCGGGTACTTCTGCCCGCCGCGCGGATCCCCCACCCACACGGCCATGGCGTACTGCGGGGTGAAGCCGGCGAACCACGTCGCGGCGGAGTCGTTCGTGGTGCCGGTCTTGCCCGCCGACGGTCGACCGGCGAGGCCCACGCCCGAGCCCGTGCCGCCCGGGGCCATCACGCGTTGCAGAGCGCTCGTCACGCCGGCCGCGACGTAGGGGCTGACGGCCTGGCGGCAGCGGGCGTCCTGCCCCCTCGTGGTGGTGCCGGCGGAGTCCGTGATGCCGAGGACGACGATGGGTCGGCACGCGACACCACCCGCCGCGATGGTCGCGTACGCCGTCGCCAGCTCCAGCGGCGAGACCTCGTACGAGCCGAGCGTCAGCGACGCGTCGAGGCGGGTGATGGCCCGTGCGCCCGAGCGCGGCAGCGACGTGATGCCCAGGCGCGCGGCCATGTCTGCCACGGGCAGCACGCCGGTGCGCTCCTCGAGCTGGATGAACCAGGTGTTGACCGATCCTGCGGTGGCGGCGTACGCGTCGATCACCCCGTGCCCGCGGTCGTCGTCGTTGTGGAAGCCGCCGCGCGGATGGTTGAGGCCGACGGGCACGTAGCCGTCCGGGGTGTTGAACCGTGTCGTCAGCGGGATGCCGCGCTCGAGGCCGGTGGCGAGCGTGACCGCCTTGAAGGTCGACCCGGGTTGGTACGCCGCCAGAGCGGGAAGGATCAGCTGGGTCTGACCGCGCGAGGCGTCTCGTCCCCAGCTCTTGCTGGTCACGAGCGCCGACACCTGACCGGTGCCCGGCTCCACCACGGCCACGCCGGTGGCCACCCTGTTCTTCGGTGTGAGGGCTGCGTTCGCGGCCTTCTGGGCTGCGGCCATCGCGGCTGGATCGAGCGACGTACGCACGGTGAGACCGCCGCGGAAGAGCCGCTCCTGCCGCGCCTGCGCGGTCGCGCCGAAGGCCTTGTCGTCGCCGAGCGCCTGCACGACCCACTGGCAGAAGAAGGGGTAGCGCGATGCGCCGCAGCCCTGCGGAGCATCGGTGAGATCCAGCGTCACCGGTGAGGCTTGGGCCTGCTCGGACTCGGCGGCCGTGATGCGTCCTGTCTCGCGCATGCGCGCGAGCACGGCGTTGCGCCGCGTGGTCGAGCGATCGAGGTTGTCGACGGGGTTGTAGTTCGTGGGCGACTTCAGGATCCCGACGAGCAGCGCCGCCTGCGTCAGCGTCACCTCGTCCACGCTGACGGAGAAGTAGTGCCGCGCCGCGGCTGCGATGCCGTAGGCGCCGTCGCCGAAGTTCACGGTGTTGAGGTAGCGCTCGAGGATCTGGTCCTTGGTGAGCTGCTGCTCGAGGGCGACGGCGTACTTCAGCTCCCGCAGCTTGCGGGCGAGGGTCTGCTCGGTCGCTGCCTGCTCCTCCTCCGGCGTTCGGGCCTCGGTGAGCAGCAGGTTCTTGACGTACTGCTGGGTCAGGCCCGAGCCGCCCTGGACGTCGCCGGCTCCGCTGCGCAGGGCAGCTCGGGCGAAGGCGGCGAGGTCGAGCGGGCCCTTGTCGTAGAAGCGGTCGTCCTCGGTGGCGAGGAGGGCGTCGACGACCACCGGCGCGACCTGGGCCAGCGGCACCGGCGTGCGGTCCTGGCCCTGGACGACGGCGAAGACCTTGCCGTTGCGGTCGGTGAGCACGTTGCGTTGCGGAAGACCGGCGTCCAGCGGGAGGTCGGTCGGAAGGTCCTCCCACGCGTACGCCGCCTCGCGCACGAGGTAGGACGGCGGCAGCACGGCAGGCACTGCCAGGCACGCCACGACGACCGCGAGCAGCGGCGCCCAGACCGTGAACCGCAGCAGTGCGCGCCACCACCGCGGCCGGGGAGGGGCGTCGTGCCCGACCGCTTCGAGCAGCCCGTCGAGACCGACGTCGGACACGTCGGCGTTCTCGCCCGCGCGACTCATGCCGGAGTTCGCCTTCTGCGTCGACATTGGCCACCATGGAGGCTGACGGCGGCGTCCCTCTGGGATCGCCGCCGCGACCATGCTCGGCCAAGGTGACGAACAGGCGACGGGACGGTGAACCGCGTGGGTGCCCGCAGCTCGTCGCGCCGTGCCCGCGCCACCGAGCAGCAGTGGCGCGAGACCTCGCGCCGGGCCGGAGTCGGGCTCACCCTGGCGGCCATTGCCCTTCCGGTCGTGACGGTCTCGGGGCTCATCGCGTTCGGCGTTGGGCTCGGCCCGCGATCGACCGAGGGGGCTGCTGTGGCGGCGTCGGCCTCGCCACGGCCGACGGCCGACGTCTCCGCCCGCCCCTCCGCGCTCGTGGTCGAGTCGCTGCTCGCGTCACCCCCGACCGGGTGGACGGCCTCCGCTCCGGCGGTCGTGGGTGCCTCCGACCCCCTGCTGGAGGGGTGCGACGCGGTCGTCCCCGCCGGCGCCGCGACGGCGACCCGGCGCTTCGTGGCCGGTGGCCGCGGGGTGGCCGTGACCGTCACGGCGTACTCCGCCGGCGTGGGCCCGGTCGCGGTGAGCGACCGGATCGAACGGCTGGCGTCCTGCCCCGACATCACCGCGGGTGCGTCGTCCACGCTGGCAGGTGTCGACGCGTTCGTCGCATGGCGGTCCTCGAGCACGGTGCCTCCGGTCTCGGTGCTCGGCTGGCGCCGTGGTGACGTCGTGGTGTCGGTGTACGCCG
The DNA here is from genome assembly GCA_038316965.1 of Candidatus Nanopelagicales bacterium. Lineage (GTDB taxonomy): Bacteria > Actinomycetota > Actinomycetes > S36-B12 > CAIYMF01 > Longivirga. The sequence continues at coordinate 10,489 of JBBQAY010000081.1, read as the reverse complement.
CCGGCCGCAACCCCGAAGGCCTCGCCGACCGCGCCCGCGCGCTCGACGCCCGCCTCCTCGTGGCGCTGCAGGGTCGCTGTGCGGCGATCGACTCGACTCTTGCTGACGCCGCGCGTTCGCCGTACGTCGAGGGCGTGGAGTTCACGGGTCGGATCGTCCCTGTGCCGTTGGTGGTCGAACCCCTGCCCACGCCTGACGGTGCATCGGCTCCTCCCACCCTGGTGCCAGCGCCGACGATCTCCTTCCCCGTGCGGCCCGCCGATCCGGTGTGGCCCACTGACCTGCCGTCTCCGGTGGCTGTGCCGCCGCTGCCAGCCGACCCTGGCCCCGAGCCGACCGCGACGGCGATCCCCTCGCGCGCAGCCGATCCCGTCGGTCCCGGCTGCGGCTGGGCCTTCACCGGCGTGACGCCGCCGCAGTTCTCCGAGGCCGACGAGGCCGCCCGCGTCGAGTCGCTCGCCACCGCAGCCCGCGGCCAGCTCCTCGCCAGCCAGGACCAGTGGCGGCAGCGAGTCGACGCCTACCGCGGCGAGGCAGCGGCGTACGACGAGCAGCTCGCCGCCTTCCTGCAGTACGCCGACGCCGTCCGAGTGATGGCCGATGCCTGGGACGCCATCACGGGTGCGCGCGACGCCTACCAGCGCGACCTCGCGGCGTACGAGGCCGCGCTGCTCGCGGTGCAGCAGTTCGCGATCGACCAGGAGAGCGCGCGGGTTGCGTACGAGGCTGCCGTCGAGGCGTGCACCGCCGTGGCGCCGACGGAGTCGCCGACGCCGATCGAGTCGCCGTCGCCGACGGCCACCGACCCGCTGACGCCGTCGGCGACGCCGACGCCGACCGTCACGGGCTGCCCGCCGGTGGTGCCGCCGATCCTGTTCGAGCAGCCCCCGGTGGTCCCGCCGTCGCCGACCCCGCCTCCGGACCCGACTCCTGGGCCGACGAGCTGACCCGACTCCCGTGCCGACGGGCTGACCTCACGGCACGTCGTGGCCGCTCGCCCTGCAGCCCGTGACCGGGCGCGGCGAGGGAGGGCGGTCGCACCACCTGGGAGACTGCGCTCGTGCCTGACCGCAGCGCGGCCTCGGACCTCGGCCTGGCCGAGGCGCTGCAGGCCCGCACGCGCGGCTTCGGCAGCCTGTCGATGCTGATGAGGGTCGCGGTCGCCACGACCGTGTCGTACCTCGTCGCGGTGAGCTTCTCGCAGTCGGTGCTCCCGATCTTCGCGCCCGCGACCACGCTGCTCGTGGTGCAGTCCAGTGCCTTCAGCACTCTCGGCATGCTCGCTCAGCGCGTGCTCGGCACGGGCATCGGCGTCGCCGTGGCGACCGTCTATGTGACGTACGTGCCCATCACCTGGTGGTCGGTCTTCCTCGCGGTGCTGGCGGCGCTCCTGATCTCGCGTGCTCTCCCGCTGGGGGTGGCTGGCCAGCTGCAGCTGCCCTTGGCTGTGGTCTTCGTGCTCGCTCTCGGTGCCGGCGACCTCAGCACCGACCTGTGGCGCGTCGTCGACGTCGTGGTCGGCGGCGTGATCGGAGTCGTTGCCGTCTTCATCGCCCCGCCCCGCCCGCGCGTGGTCGAGGCACGCGCCGCGATCGACGCCTACCTCACCGACATCTCCGCGCTGATCCGCTCGATCGCTGCCGGCGTCGACACGTGGGAGGTCGCCCGCCCCCGCTCGAGCAGGCACCTGTTCGTGAGCGAGGCGAGGGCGCTGCTCGGCCATGTGGCCCGCGTCGCGGACGCGATGGCCGAGGCTGTGGAGTCGGTGCGGTTCAACCCGCGTGCCCGCTCGCTGCGCGGCGAGCTCGAACCCCTGGCGCGACGCCGGCTGTGGGCCACCGTGCTCGCGACGCAGACCCGCGCACTGGCAGGGTCCGCCGACCGCCTGTACGACCGCGAAGGCGAGCAGCCCGCGCTCCCGCCGTCGACGTTCAGGCCGATCCTGCTCGACCTGGCCGCGCTGCTCGATCTCGTCGCCGCGACCGGCGTCGACGACGCCAGCGAGGCCGCGAACCTCGCCCTCGCCGACCGGCTGCGCCTCGCCGTCGCCGCGACGTCCGACCACCGCGAGGTGGTCGACGTCCTCGACAGCGTCACCGTGCTCGGTCGTGTCGACCAGCTGCGCACGCTGATCGCGCACGGTCCGTGGTCGGAGGACCCCTTCGACCACGACGTCAACGAGCCCGGCGCCAGCGTGGCAGCCGACCCCGAGGACGCCCTCTCACCTGGCGAGCGCCTGCGCCGCCTCATCCGCCGCGACTGAACCTCAGCTCCGGCTTCTGCTCTCACGGTGCCTCAGTCGTGCCGCGAGGCGTCCGTGGCTCCGGGCGAAGGACGGTGCGGCGGGTCCAGGGTGCCGCCGCTGTGCCCGTGCCCGGTAGCCTCCGGGGCAGTAGGAGACCCTGGAGGAACCGTGCTTCTGTCGGACCGCGACATCCGCGCCGAGCTGGCGTCCGGACGCGTCGTGCTCGAGCCGTTCGACGAGGCGATGGTGCAGCCGTCGAGCGTCGATGTGCGCATCGACAAGTTCTTCCGCGTCTTCGAGAACCACCGCTATCCGCACATCGACCCGGCCGAGGAGCAGCCCGACCTGACCCGCGAGGTCGAGCCCGAGCCGGGTGAGCCGTTCATCCTGCACCCCGGTGAGTTCGCGCTGGCCTCGACGTACGAGGTCGTCTCGCTGCCCGACGACATCGCCGGCCGCCTCGAGGGCAAGAGCTCGCTGGGCCGCCTCGGTCTGCTCACGCACTCGACCGCCGGCTTCATCGACCCCGGCTTCTCCGGCCACGTCACGCTCGAGCTCTCGAACGTCGCGACGCTGCCGATCAAGCTGTGGCCGGGCATGAAGATCGGTCAGCTGTGCCTCTTCCGGCTGTCGTCGCCGGCCGAGCACCCGTACGGCTCGTCGCAGTACGGCTCGCGCTACAAGGGTCAGCGCGGCCCGACGCCGTCCAAGAGCTACCTGAACTTCCACCGCACCGAGATCTGAGCCCGGTACGCCGAAGCCCGCGGGCTGCTCAGCCGCGGGTGAACCGGCCGAGCTCCTTGCCGTCCTGGTCGAACGTCACGAGCACGTCGCCGTCGAAGCCGGCGAGCCAGGCGCGAGCGAACCATCCGGGCGCGTCGATGTTGTCGCAGCCGATGAGGGTCTGCGGGCCCGACGACGCGATGACCCGGCCCTCGTCGGCGTTCCAGCGCCCGCCGGCCCCATTGCACCCGTCCGAGCCGGACCACGAACCGTCGGTCTTGAGCGTCACCCCGGGCGGGTTGCGCGGGCTGTACTGCGTCGAGGGCCTCGGCGAGGGCAGGACGGCGATCCACACGCCTACCAGCGACGCGCGGGTCCCGCTGGCGGTGATGCCGGCGCCCATCGACGGGGAGGCGTTGAGCAGCGTGCGGATCTCGTCGGTCACGACCGGCGGATCGGCGAGGGATCCCGCCGTGTTCTTGTCGGCCTTCGGTGTCGCACCCGGCGCGAGGCGTGCGAGCGTCGAGCCGTCGCCGGCGACCAGCGCGATCCCGTCGCCGTCCGGCTGCCAGCCTGTCGCGGTGTCCAGCCACGGCAGGTCGGGCCTGTCTCCGCACGAGCCCGACCAGCTCGAGATCCCCGACGCGAAGAGCCCTGAGGTCGAGGCGCGCCACTGCGCGAACGCCGCCCCGCACTTCTGCCACACCCGGAACTCACCGGCGTCGACCGTGGCCATGAGCTCGGGCTCCACACCGTTGCCGGTCACGAACCAGTTGCCCATGAGCGAGGAGACGTCGAGACCGCGCAGCCCCGGCGGGCTGCTCTGGGCCGGCCCGGGAGAGGTGGGGCTCTGCGAGCCGGGGCTCGGCGAGCCCGTGCCTGGCGCGGCCTCGGTGCCGCACGCGGTGGTAAGCAGGGCGACCGCCGCGAGCACGCCCGCAATCCTGCGCAGACCGGATGGTGGAGTCATCGCCGCCCCCCTTCGTGCCGGAGCACCGACGCTACGCGCGTCGGGGTGTCGAAGGCTCGGACGTCGGCTCGATCGTGACGGTTCCGGTGCGAACCCGCTCGACGTGCGGGCGGCGGCGTACGACGATCGGGGCATGGCCTCGCTCGTGCACACCGTGACCTTCGACGCGCTCGACCCGTACGCGCAGGCGCAGTGGTGGTGCGCGGTGCTCGAGGTGCCGATGTCCGACCTCGACGGGCCCGGCGATCCCGAGGCGCTCGTGAGCTCGCTCGGCGCCGACGTGCTCTTCGTGCAGGTGCCGGACGCGAAGGTGCTGAAGAACCGTGCGCACCTCGACCTCATGCCGAGCGACCGCACGCGCGACGAGGAGGTCGAGCGACTGCTCGCGCTCGGTGCGGCGCTGGTCGCCGACCTGCGCAACCCCGACGGCACCGGCTGGGTGACCCTCGCCGACCCCGAGGGCAACGAGCTCTGCGTCGTGCGCAGCGCCTCCGAGCGAGGCGGGCAGCACTAGCGCGGGTGCCGGCCTGGCACGCCCTCCGCGGAACCTGGCGCCCGCCCCGGCCTGAACGGGGACGGTGCTGCGCTCACAGGTGTGCGCGGCCGCGCTGCCTATGCTGTCGAGGTGACCGGCACTGACACCGCGCCCGCGGCGCAGCAGACGCGGTCGATGCGATTCCGGCCGGACGTCGAAGGGCTTCGTGCCGTCGCGATCCTCGCGGTGGTCGGCTATCACGCAGGGCTGCCGTTCCTGCCCGGTGGCTTCGTCGGGGTCGACGTGTTCTTCGTGATCTCCGGCTTCCTCATCACGGGCCTGCTCGTCAGCGAGGTCGCGCGCACGGGGCACGTGTCGCTGGCCCGGTTCTGGGCCCGGCGTGCGCGGCGCCTCCTGCCTGCCGCCACGCTGGTGCTGGCGCTCACAGCGCTCGTGTCGTTCTTCGTGATCCCCGTCGTCAACCACGAGATGGTCGGCCTCGACATCGTGGCCGCGGCGTTCTACGTGTCGAACATCCGCTTCGCCGCCCAGGCCACCGACTACCTCACCGAGAACGCCGAGCCCTCGCCCGCGCTGCACTTCTGGTCGCTCGGCGTCGAGGAGCAGTTCTACGTCGTGTGGCCGCTGCTGATCCTCGCCCTCGTGTGGCTGCTCGTACGCCGACGCAGCGCGCGCGGCGGCGCCGTGTCGCCGGCGGCCCTCGCTATCGCCCTCTCCGTGCTCGGCATCGCGTCGTTCGCGCTGTCGCTGTGGCTGACCTCGCGCGTGCAGCCGTGGGCGTTCTTCGGGATGCCCACGCGCGCATGGGAGTTCGCGATCGGTGGCCTCCTCGCCATCGGTGGTGCGGCGCTCGCGCGGCTGCCGCTCGCGGTGCGCGCCGGAGCCGGCTGGGTCGGCGCGCTGCTGCTGCTCGGGTCGATCGCGTTGATCGACGGCGACCTCCAGTTCCCTGGCTGGGCCGCTGTGCCGCCCGTGGTCGGCACGGCGCTCGTGATCCTGTCGGGCACCCGCTCCGACGCCGTCGCTCCGGCGTACGGCGTACCCGCGCTGCTCGGTACGTGGCCGATGCGTGCGGTCGGCCGTCTGTCGTACTCCTGGTACCTCTGGCACTGGCCGGTGCTCATCCTCGTCGCCGCGGCGGCCGGTCCGCTGTCGACGCCGGTCAAGGTCGCGCTCGTCGTGGCGTCGCTGCTGCCGGCGTCCCTCGCCTACCGCTACGTCGAGGAGCCCGTGCGGCACAACCCGCGGCTCGTCGCCGTACCCGCGCGGGCGCTGAGGTTGGGAGCCGTGCTCTCGGTGGGTGCGGCGGTGTGCGGTCTGCTGCTCGCCTGGGTGCCGGGCGGCGGGACGCTGGCGACGGTTGCCGTGGCGTCTCCGATCGAGGGGGATCGCGGGCCGGCACCCGAGGCGAGCGCGTCGCCCACAGCGTCGCCGGCGCCGTCGGCGTCGGCCACGGCCTCAGGGAAGCCGTCGACCTCTCCCCAGCCGAAGCCCAGCGCGACCGTGATCGCTTGGCCCGCAGGGGATCTCACGCCTGATCCGACGGCTGCCCGCGGCGACCTGCCCAAGATCTACGCCAACGGCTGCCATCTCCCGCGCGGTGACACCGCTCCGAAGGACGGCTGCGGCTTCGGCGACACAGGGTCTGCCACGACCATCGTGCTGATCGGCGACAGCCACGCGGCATCGTGGTTCCCGGCGCTCGAGAAGCTTGCTGCGCAGAACAAGTGGCGGCTGCTGTCGTGGACGAAGTCCGGCTGCCCCGCGCCCGACGTCACCGTCTACCAGCGCAAGCTCTCGCGCCCGTACGACGAGTGCGATGCGTGGCGTGCGACCGTCCTCGACCGGTTGACGTCGTCCGACAAGCCTGCTCTGGTCGTGGCCGCAGGCACGCGTACGGAGTCGCTCGTCGACCGCGCGAGCGGCGCGCCGCTCGAGGGCACGGGCCGGTCGGGCGCCGAGTGGCAGGCGGGCTGGGACCGCACGCTGGCCACCCTCACCGGAGCCGGCGTACGCGTTGCCGTCATGCGCGACACCCCGTGGCCAGGCAAGGACATGGCCGTGTGCGTGGGTCAGAACCGCAGCGACCCGTCGGCCTGCGACGTCACCCGCGACGCCCTCGACGGCACGAAGTACGACGTCGGCATGGCGGGCAAGCACGACGGTGCGACGGGAGTGGACCTCTCCGACGTCATCTGCGACAAGGACCGCTGCCCGGCCACGCACGGCAAGTACCTCGTCTACCGCGACACCGACCACCTGACCGCGACGTTCAGCACCGCCCTGGCGCCGTACCTGAACGCCCAGCTCAAGCCCCTCCTCGCCCCCAACTGAGTTCTCCCGCTAAGGACAGAAAGCGCCCTTCAAGGGCGCTTTCTGTCCTTAACGGGAGAACTGTCAGGCGTCGGTCGGGGTCTTGGTGCGGTCGATGGTGCCCAGCAGGAGGGTGGCGACGTCGGCCACGACGGCGACGGGCTCGTCCTTGCCATGCGACCGGTTGGTGACGCCGTCGTTGAGCATCACCGAGCAGAACGGGCACGCGACCGCGATGGTCGAGGCTCCCGTGCCGAGCGCCTCGTCGGTGCGGTTGAGGTTGATGCGGGTGCCGAGCCGCTCCTCCATCCACATGCGCGCGCCACCGGCGCCGCAGCAGAACGAGCGGTCGGCCGAGCGCTCCATCTCCGTGAGCTGCAGACCGGGCAGTGCGCCGATCAGCTCGCGCGGCGGCGTGTAGACCTTGTTGTGGCGACCGAGGTAGCACGGGTCGTGGTACGTCACGGTTCCGGTGAGACCGGCGACGGGCTGCACCGGCGTGAGGCGCCCGTCCTTGACCAGCGTCGCGAGCAGCTGCGAGTGGTGGACGACGTCGTAGTTGCCGCCGAGCTGCGGATATTCGCGGCCGATCGTGTTCATGCAGTGCGGGCAGGTGACGACGATCTTCTTCGCCTTGATCTCGTTGAGCATCTCGACGTTCTGCATCGCCTGCATCTGGAACAGGAACTCGTTGCCTGCGCGTCGGGCCGGGTCACCGGTGCAGGTCTCGCCCTCACCGAGCACCATGAAGCGGACGCCGGCCAGGTGCAGCAGCTCGGCGACGGCCTTGGTCGTCTTCTTGGCGCGGTCCTCGAACGCACCGGCGCAACCGACCCAGAAGAGGTAGTCGACTTCGTCCGGGATTGCCTCGCCGTCGGAGACCTCGACCTCGAAGTCGACCTCCTCGATCCACGCATTGCGTTGCGAGGCCTGGGCTCCCCAGGGGTTGCCCTTGTTCTCGATGTTCTTGAACAGCCCGTTCAGCTCGGACGGGAACTCCGACTCGATCATCACGCGGTTGCGGCGCATGTCGACAATGTGGTCGATGTGCTCGATGTCCACGGGGCACTGGTTGACGCACGCGCCGCACATCGTGCACGACCAGAGCACGTCCTCGTCGATCACCGCGTTGTCGTCGTCCCGGCTGCCGACGAGCGGTCGCGCGTGGGCGTCCTGCACCGCCTGCGGGAACGAGCCGATCTCGACCGGAGCGGCCTTCGGCGCCTGCCCGGTGCCGGCGTTGCCGAGGTACTGCGGGTTGCTCTTGGCCACGAGGTACGGCGCCTGCGCGAGCAGGTTGTCGCGCATGTCCATGACGAGGAGCTTGGGCGACAGCGGCTTCTCGGTGTTCCAGGCCGGGCACTGCGACTGGCATCGACCGCACTCGGTGCAGGTGAGCAGGTCGAGGTTGCCCTTCCACGTGATGTCCTCGATGGTGGCGCGGCCGAAGATCGCGTCGTCGGCAGGGTCCTCAAAGTCGATCTTCTCGGTGCCGGAGTACATCGGCAGCAGGGGCCCGAGACCGTTGGGGCGGCGGGAGAACAGCACGTTGAACGGCGCGAGGAAGATGTGCATGTGCTTGCTGTAGAGCACGAGGATCGTCGTACCGAGCACGGCACCGAACGACAGCAGGATGAAGATCGTCTCGATCCACTCGTTCGCAACGAGGCCGAGAGGGGCGAGCAGCGTGCCGACCCACTCGGACACGAAGGCGCCGGAGTCGTACGGGAACGTGCCGGTGTTGATCTGCGCCCCGCGGTAGAGGAAGAGCGTGAGGACGATCGTCGCGATCGACGCGAGGATGAGCCAGGCGCCGCCGGTGTGCGAGCCGTAGAAGCGCGACTCGTGGCCGATGCGGTGCGGGTTGCGCTTGATGCGGATCGAGCTGAAGACGACGAGCCCTGCCAGCACGAGCAGACCGAACAGGTCCTCGAGGAACCCGACGATCGGCAAGGTGCCGATGACCGGGATGTGGAAGTCCGGGTCGAACAGTGCGCCGAAGCCCTCGACGATCGTCAGGCCCAGGACGAGGAAGCCCCAGAAGGTCACGAAGTGCGCGAGCCCCGGCACCGACCACTTCAGCAGCTTGCGCTGACCCAGCACCTCGACGATCTCGCCCTGCAGGCGCACGCCCTTGTCGTCGGTGCGCCCGACGGCCGGCTGACCCGAGCGGATCACCTGGTAGATGCGGTTGCCGCGCCAGGCGGCGAGTGAGAGCGCCACGAGGGTGAGCAGCACGCCGAGCACCAGGCGCACGGTGAGGTGCGTCAAGGAGAACGGCGTCAGCTGCGCGACGTCGGTCGCGAGGGTCGAGAGCGCGGGCACCAGGGCCTCCGGCGTCGAGTGGTCACGGGCACGGGGTGTTACTGGCCGGTAACTTACCCGATCAGTCCCGAGGGTGCTCACGCTACCGAGCCGGTGTACCGGGTGGATCGGCCCGAGCGTGACGGGCGCCACAGCGTCAGCTCGCGGGGCTGGGAAGCAGAGGGCCGCCCGAGTGGGTATGTCAGGTGACTTGAGTCGAGGAGACGCAAGTTATCTGACTTTCAGATTGACAGGAACACTGAGGCGGGCCACGCTCGCATCAGTCGGCACCCGCGGCAACCGCCTCAGGCGCCCATCTGCACCGACCAGGCGTCCACTCCAGGGGACGTCCGGACCCGACACGAAAGGCACTCCCCATGGCACGAGCAGTCGGCATCGACCTCGGCACCACCAACTCCGCGGTCTCCGTCCTTGAAGGCGGAGAGCCCACCGTCATCCCCAACTCCGAGGGCGCGCGCACGACGCCGTCGGTCGTGGCCTTCGCCAAGACCGGCGAGGTGCTCGTCGGCGAGGTCGCCAAGCGCCAGGCGGTCACCAACGTCGACCGCACGATCCGCTCGGTGAAGCGCCACATGGGCACCAGCTGGAGCATCGACATCGACGGCAAGGCGTACACCGCGCAGGAGATCTCGGCTCGCACGCTGATGAAGCTCAAGCGCGATGCCGAGGCCTACCTGGGCGACTCGGTCAACCAGGCCGTGATCACCGTGCCCGCCTACTTCGACGACGCGCAGCGCACCGCCACCAAGGAGGCGGGCCAGATCGCCGGCCTCGAGGTGCTGCGGATCATCAACGAGCCCACCGCGGCCGCCCTCGCCTACGGCCTCGACAAGGAAGGCCAGGAGCAGACGATCCTGGTGTTCGACCTCGGCGGCGGCACGTTCGACGTGTCGGTGCTCGAGATCGGCGACGGCGTGTTCGAGGTCAAGTCGACCCATGGCGACACCAAGCTCGGCGGCGACGACTGGGACCAGAAGGTCATCGACTGGCTGGTCGAGCAGTTCAAGGGTGAGCACGGCGTCGACCTTTCCAAGGACAACATGGCCGTGCAGCGCCTCAAGGAGCAGGCCGAGAAGGCCAAGATCGAGCTCTCGCAGGTGCAGTCCACCCAGATCAACCTGCCGTTCATCACCGCCACCGACGCCGGTCCCCTCCACCTCGACGTGCAGCTGACCCGGGCCAAGTTCCAAGAGCTCACTGCCGACCTGCTGGAGCGATGCCGGGTTCCGTTCGAGCAGGCCATCGCCGATGCCGGCATCTCCAAGGGCGAGCTCGACCACGTGATCCTCGTGGGCGGCTCCACCCGCATGCCCGCGGTGACCGATCTCGTCCAGTCGATGACGGGCAAAGAGCCCAACAAGTCCGTCAACCCCGACGAAGTGGTTGCCGTGGGCGCCGCCGTTCAGGCCGGCGTGTT
>JBBQAY010000080.1:0-14274 GCA_038316965.1 Candidatus Nanopelagicales bacterium | reverse complement strand
GTGTGCTCGTCGACGATGAGCACCTCGCCGTTCATGACGACGTACTCCTTGTCGCGGCGGAAGAGCTCCTTCGCGCGCAGGGCGTTGTTGAGGTAGCCGACGAGCGGGGTGTTGACCGACTCGTACAGGTTGTCGATGCCGAGCCAGTCCTCGACCTTCGCGACGCCGCTCTCGAGGATGCCGACGGTCTTCTTCTTCTCGTCGACCTCGTAGTCGCCGTCGATGCCCTTGTCCTCGTCGCCGCGCTTGAGGCGCGGCACCATGCGTGCGAACTCGCTGTACCACTTGGTCGCGGCATCGGCAGGGCCGCTGATGATGAGCGGCGTGCGCGCCTCGTCGATGAGGATGGAGTCGGTCTCGTCGACGACGGCGTAGTTGTGGCCGCGCTGCACTCGCTCCTCGATCGCCCACGCCATGTTGTCGCGCAGGTAGTCGAAGCCGAACTCGTTGTTGGTGCCGTACGTGATGTCGGCGTTGTACTGCTCACGGCGGACGTCGGGCCGCATGTTCGCCAGGATGCAGCCGACCTCGAGGCCGAGGAAGCGGTGCACCCGGCCCATCCACTCGGAGTCTCGCTCGGCGAGGTAGTCGTTGACGGTGACGACGTGGACGCCGTTGCCCGAGAGCGCGTTGAGGTAGGCCGGCAGCGTCGAGACGAGGGTCTTGCCCTCTCCGGTCTTCATCTCCGAGATGTTGCCGAGGTGAAGCGAGGCGCCACCCATGATCTGGACGTCGTAGTGGCGCTGGCCCAGCGTGCGCTTGGCGGCCTCGCGGACAGTGGCGAACGCCTCGGGCAGCAGCTCGTCGAGGGTCTCGCCGTCGGCGTAGCGCTGCTTGTACTCGTCGGTCTTCGCGCGCAGGTCGGCGTCGGAGAGGTCGACGAAGTCCTCCTCGAGGGCGTTCACCTGGACGGCGACAGCCTCGAGCTTCTTGACGATGCGGCCTTCTCCGGCGCGAAGGATCTTGTCGAGGATCGACACGTGTTCTCAGTCCTGTCAGGTCTGCGCACTGCCCATGCCGGGCACGACGGGTCGGCGGAGCTCCCGCCACCGCGAGCATGGTAACCAACAGGTCACGATGGGGCCCCATCGTGAGCCCGGCGCGGCCCGGATTGCTGAGGCCGACGCAGGCATCGGACGCCCTCAGGCGCGGCCCGCCAGGGCTGCGGCCAGGGGGGCCGAGGCGCTTGCCGGGACCACGTCGCCGATCTGGACGGCCTCGCAGCCGACCCAGGACGCTGCTTCGAGCAGGGCAGCGGCGGTGCCCCTGACCGCCGAAGCGGGAACCGCACCCCGCGAACCTGTCTCGAACGTCACCTTCCGGGCGGTGAGCGTGCGGCCCACGCGCTTGGGATCCACCCGGGCCACGAGGCGGCCGCCGTGCAGCACGGGCATCGTGAAGTAGCCGTACTGCCGCTGCTCCTGCGGCACGTAGAGCTCCATGACGTAGTCCATGCCGAAGATCCTGGCCGTGCGCTCGCGGTGCCACACGAGGGAGTCGAACGGCGACAGCAGGGTCGTGCGGCTGCGGCCGACGCCGGCGGCCACCGCGCCCAGCGCCGCGGGGTCGGCGTACGCCGGACGCGCCCAGCCCTGCACGCGCACGCGGGCGACCCGGCCGTCGTCGACCAGGTCGGCGAGCAGCCGCTCGAGGCGGGCCCGCGGCTCGTTGACGCTGCCGAGCCGGTGCACGTCGGCGACGTCGCCTGCGGTGCCGACCCCGCAGACCCGGACCGAGCGCAGCAGGAGCTCGCGCAGGCAGGTGTCGTCGTCGGGGCCGAGCACGCCGTCGTCGGCGACCCACATAGCGTCGTGGGCCCGGTGCTCCGCCGGGATGGCGCGCTCGGCGAGGTCGTAGACCCTCCGCCACCCCACGCGGCGTACGCAGACGACCTGGCCGACGTCGAGCAGCCACTCGACCGCGACCTTCGCCTCGCTCCAGTCCCACCACTCTCCGCTCTGCTTGGCGCCACCGAGGTCGGCGGTGGTCAGCGGACCCTCCGCGCGGAGCCGGGCGAGCAGGGCGTCGAGAGCATGGGTGGGTACGTCGTGCCACCGGACGCCGCGCCGCGTGTAGAACCGGCGCCGGAAGGCGAACCACGGCCAGTCAGACACCGGCAGCACGCTGGCGGCGTGCGACCAGTACTCGAACGTGGTGACCGGGCCTGGGTGGTCCACCCCCCTGCCACCACCCCAGTAGGCCGTCTCGACCGCCTCACGGCCGATCGCGCCGAGCCGCGCGTACTGCACGAGCTCATGGCTGCGGGCCAGGACGCTGACGGTGTCGAGCTGCACGGCGCCCAGGTGCTCGAGCGTGCCCTGCACCGCTGCCGTACGACGCCGCAGCGAGGCCGTGCGCGCCTGCGTCGGCCGCAACGGGAGGGCGCCCGCCAAGAACCCCTGGGCGTGCAGCACCGCGAGCCGCGCGTCGTCGGCGGAGATCTCGAGGAGGTCGGACATCGCCGTGAGCCTAGAGGTGGGGCACGACACCCACCGACCCTTGATGGCGAGCCCTTCGGGGCCCACCATGGGCTCACGCCGGGACGCGGCTCGCCGTCCCCGACGTCTGACGAGGCCGAGGAGCGCCATGCGGGACGCCGAGGAGATCCGGGACCGGCAGCGGGCGACGTGGGCGCGGGCTTCCGCCGGCTGGGACAAGTGGGACCACGTCATCCGCGATCAGCTGGGCCCCGTCGGATCCGCGATGATCGACGGTCTCGTCGTCGCCGACGGGCACCGGCACCTCGACATCGCGTCCGGCACCGGCGAGCCCGGTCTGAGCATCGCCCGACTGACGCCGCGAGGGCAGGTCGTGCTCACCGACATCGCTCCCGAGATGCTGGAGATCGCAGCCCGGCGAGCGGCGGCCGAAGGTGCGACGAATGTCGAGACGACGGTGTGCAGCGCTGACGATCTCCCCTTCGACGACGCCGGGTTCGACAGCGTGTCCGTGCGGTTCGGCTACATGTTCTTCCCGGACATGGCGGCCGCGACAGCCGAGTTCGTCCGAGTGCTCAAGCCGGGCGGGAGGCTCTGCGCATCGGTGTGGATCAAGCCGGAGGAGAACCCGTGGACGTCGATCGTGATGCGGGCGATCGCGGCGGAGTTGGAGCTGCCGCTCGCTGATCCGGACGGGCCGGGCATGTACCGATGCGCCGCGCCGGGTGCCGTCACCGCCCTCTACGAGGCAGCGGGCCTGCTCGACGTCGCCGAGTGGGACGTCGCCGTCGAGCTCACGACCGCGTCGCCTGAGCAGTACTGGGAGGTGGTCAGCGAGCACGTCTCGTCAGCGGTCATGGCGCTGGCTCAGGTGGACGGCACGACCCGCGACCGCATCAGCGCAACCGTCGTCGCGGACGTGAGCACCTACGACCAGGGCGATGCGGTCCGGGTGCCGGGCGTCGCCCGGTGCATCGTGGGGACGAAGTAGGCGCTGGCTGCTCGGGCGAGGCGGATCAGGCGATCTGCAGCACGCCTTCGCGGACGGCGCGGACGACGGCCTCCATCCGCGAGTGCACCTGGAGCTTCTCGTGGATGTTGCGGATGTGGTTCTTCACCGTGTTCTCGCTGATGAACAGCCGCTCGGCGATCGCTCGGTTGTTCAGCCCCTGCGCGACGAGCGTGAGCACCTCGAGCTCGCGCCGGCTGAGGGAGCCAGCGCCTTCGGGCGGGCCCTCGTGCCGACGCACCAGCACGGCGAACTCGTCGAGCAGGCGCGAGGCCATCGCCGGCGAGAGCAGCGAGCTGCCCGACGCCACTGTGCGGACGGCCTCGACGAGCTCGGCGGCCGTCGTGTCCTTGAGCAGGTAGCCGCGGGCGCCGGCGCGCACGGCGCCACCGAGATCGGCGTCGTCGTCGGCGTTGGCGAACACCACCACCCGCACCCCCGGACGAGTGCGGCGCAACAGCGCGCAGGCATCGACTCCACCGCCGGGGATGCCGAGGTCGAGCAGGACGACGCCGACGTCGAGGTCGGTGACGAGGTCGAGGATCGCGAGACCGTCGTCGGTCTGACCGACGAGCTCGAGATCGCCCTCGCCAGCGAGGACGTCGGCGACCCCTCGCCGGAACAGCGGCTGGCGGTCGGCGACCAGCACCCGCACTACCTCGCCCCGCTGCGTCACGCGCCGATCATGGCACCCGCGCGAGGACGAAGGGGCAGCACCGGAAAACCGGTGCCGCCCCTTGTCGAACGGTGCAGGTCAGGACGCCGCGGTGGCCGCGCCGCCTTCGCTCACGGACATGCGCAGCAGGCCGTAGTCATAGCCTCGACGCTTGTAGACGACGGCCGGAGTCCCCGTCTCGATGTCGTGGAACAGGAAGAAGTCGTGACCGACGAGCTCGAGCGCGTGCAGCGCCTCGCCTACGGTCATCGGAACGGTGTCGTGCGTCTTGTCGCGCACCACGATGGGGCCGTCCTCGTAGACGACGTCGGCCTCGCTGTCGTCCGCCTCGACCTCGACCTCAGCCGCCACGACCTCGTCTATCTCGATGGGCTCGGGCAGGCCGCCCTTGCGGTAGCGGGCGTGCCGACGATCGGCCGCACGACGCAGCCTCTCCTCCAGCCGGCCGTAGGCAAGGTCGAGGGCGGCGTACTTGTCGGCGGCGATGGCCTCGGCGCGGATGACCGGGCCGCGGCCGACGCAGGTGAGCTCGACCTCGAACGCGCGGTCGGCGAGGCGCGGGTTGGTCTCCTTGGAGATCTCCACGTCGATGCGGGACAGGGCAACGCCGAACTTGTCGACCCGTGCGAGCTTCTCCACCACGTGTTCACGGAACCGCGTGGAGATGTCGAGGTGTCGTCCACGGACGACGATGTCGACGGGCGCATTCATGCTGGTCATGCGACGTCACCTTCTCTTCTCGATAGGCGCTCTGGCCTGACGCGCGACACCCGCCCGGCCGACCTGGTCTTCGACCCCACATTCGCCTGCTGAAGGTCTCGCCGCGCCCGGTTGGGCATGGTGCGACTACTCCCCTTCTCCCGGACCGGCGAGGACTTGGCCTCTCCGACGGGGCAGGGCTTACTTCTAAACCGCACCGTGATCGAACGACGAAGAGTCGCCTTACGTGGACCGTTTTGCCTGCGGCTGGCATCGGCTTGCCCCTCACGGGCCCCGGAGAACCGAGACCCGCCAGGGACGCAACCACGGACCCGGACGGGTGTCACAAGACCCACCGTAGCCCCGAGCCCGGATGATGCGCGCGGCACGGATCGAGGTCATCGGAACTTCACACGAGAGGCTCACCGGCGACGCACCACTCCGGCGACGACGGCCGCCCCGACCGGGTCGACGCCGGCCGCGCGCAGTGCCCGCGCACACTCCGCCAGGGTGGCGCCGGTCGTCACCAGGTCGTCCACCAGGACGGTGACGTGGCCGCCCCGGGACAGCGGGCGGGCGACGACGGACCCGGACAGGTTGGCGGCCCGCTCGGCGCGGCCGAGCCCCACCTGGTCGCGCCGGCGCCGCACCGACCGGAGCACCGGAGTCGCCCGGGTGGGCAGCCCCTGCTGGGTGAGCAGGCTCGCGGCGCGGACGGCGAGCTCACGCACGTGGTCGCCGTCGCGTGCATGGGCCGACCCCGGCGACCCGGGCACCGGCACCAGGTGGACGACGGCGGGCATGTGCTCGAGGTCGAGCAGAACGTGCGCCACCGACCGTGAGAGTGCCTGTGCGAGAGGGGCTCGCAGCGACCAGCGGCCGTGGTCCTTGAACGCGACGAGGGCCTCGCGCACCGGGCCGGCGTAGTCGGCCACGCCGCTCACGCGCGGCAGGCCTGGAGGCCGCGGCCGGACCTCGACGGGATGCGCGGGCCGCTCGAGCTCTGCCAGGCAGACCTGGCACAGCGGCCCGCCCGCACCGCGGCAGCCCGCGCACGGGCGACGGACGAGGTCGGTCGTCCAGGTCGAGGACGGGGCCTTGGCCCGCGGAGTATCGGCACGCATGCCGCTGACCGTGCCGGGCGCCACCGACAGCTCGGCCCGCCACCGGCGCCTCAGGCTGTGGGCGCCGCGCGCACGAGCCAGGCCTGTGCGGGGCCTGTTTCCGGATCAGCCGGGGTACACCGGGTCGAGCGCGGTCCCGATGCGGTTCCAGGATGCTCCGACCGAGGTGTAGAGGCTGTCGCCTGTGCCCACGAGCAGGGCGCGGGTGGGGCCGGCAGCGACGGAGATCGCGCCCTCCGGTGCGGAGAGCCGACGCACCCTCGTGGTTCCGACGGTGAACTGCTGAACCTCCAGCGACGTGCGGCCCGACGTCCCGAGAACCACCAGGGTGCCGGAGTCGGCCCAGGCCAGGTCGAAGGACTCGGTGAGCTGGGAGTCGACGCGACGTGGTGCCGAGACCCTCACCCGGTCGCCGCTGCGTTCGATGCGCGCCACCATCGGCTCCGTGCGGCTCCCACGCTGCACGAGCAGGGCGATCCGCGTCCCGTCGCGGGACACCGAGGCCGCGACGATGTCGGAGTCGGCCACGCCTTCGGGCAGGCCCGACACGGGTACGGCGACGGCCTCGGCGTCGGCGTCGCCGAGCAGGACGAGGCCGAGTCCGCGGTCGACGAGCCAGAGCGCGCCCGTGCGGTCCCAGGTAGGCCGGGCGAGCTCGGTGCCGGTGTAGCGCACCGTGCCGGCCGCGCCGGCGAGGAGCGGGTAGACGGTCACCTTGCGCCGGCTGGAGGACACCGCCGCCGCGAAGGACTGGTCGAGCGACACCGCTGGCAGCGCGCTCCCGGGGACCAGGTCGAGCACGCGGTCCAGCACGCCGTCGGCGCCGACGCGCAGGAGCCGGTCGTCACCGAGCGCGTAGGCCACGAACGACTCGGGCACGGAGTCCGGGTCGTAGGTGAGCCAGTCGGTCATCCCCTGCACGGTGCCGACGCCCGACACCGCGAGCGGCTGGCCGTTCACGGTGATGCGCACCCCTGAGATGTCGGGGAGCTGGCGCAGCGTCCACACCAGCTGGGCGGACAGGGCCTGGCGCGCGTTGTCGTCGGCAGCGAGAACTGCGTCGTTGAGGGCGACGTCGGCGATCCCGTCGACCACCGGCACCGACTCGGGCGCCAGGCTCGTCCCCTCCGGGAAGCCGCTGCGTACCGACGGCGCGATCCACGGCGTCGGGCCGTCGAGCAGCGCCGAGACGAGCCTGGTCGCCACGCCGGCGTTCGACAGCGGGACGAGAACCGGCGCCGGCACGAGGGTGGAGCCGTCGCGCGTGAAGTAGTAGAGGTCGAACGCGCGATACCCGCGGTCGATGTCGCCGCGACCGAGGATGAGGCCGTCGGGCAGACCGTGGATCCGCCACTGCCCGTCCGTGCGCTGCAGCGTGTACGACACGGCCAGCGGTGTGCCCGGTGCCGCGACGGTGAACTGCCCGGACCGGTCGATCTCGCCGGTGAGCCGGCCAGCCGCTGCGACGACCGCGCCCTGGACGTCGATCGTGAGTCCGCTGCCGTCGTAGACCTTGACGCCCTTGGCCGGGTTCCACGTGGCAGCGGCGAGCGGGGTGAGGTACTGCTTGGCGACGCCGAACCCGGTGTCCTGGCTCGCGGTGGCCTCCTGGAAGCCGCGCACGACCTCCTCCGGCGACATGCCGTCGGTCGGCGGCCGAGCGATGACGCGGATGAACTGGTCACTGCTCGGCGCGGCGATCGAGGGCCCCTGCTCGATGGGGCCGGACGTCGGGATGTCGGCACATCCCGCGAGCAGCGACGCGAACGAGGCGAGCACGACGACGAACACCGCGGGGCGTCTCATCGCGAGACCCCGTCGCGACGCGGCGCCCGGTAGGGCTGGGTGGTCGTGGATTGCACGCGCGGGCCGGCGTCCTCTGGCTCGAGCGGGAGCGGTGAGTGGGTCATGGGGCCGTAGGCCTTCTCCGGCAAGGTGAGTCGGAAGTTCGCACCATCGCCGGGCGCGCCCCAGGCCTGCAGCCAGCCACCGTGCAGACGCACGTCCTCGAGCGCGATGGACAGACCGAGGCCCGTGCCACCCGTGGTGCGCGCACGAGCGGGATCGGCACGCCAGAAGCGGTTGAACACCAGCGACGACTCGCCGGGCTTGAGGCCGACGCCGTGGTCGCGGACGCAGACGGCGACAGCGCCTTCGGCCGCAGCGACGGTGACGTCGACGGGTCGACCCTCTCCGTGCTCGATGGCGTTCACCACGAGATTGCGCAGCACGCGGTCGACCCGCCGTGCGTCCGCCTCGACGAGGCACAGTGTGTCTGGCGTGATGACACGCACCAGCGTGCCCTTGCGTTCGGCCAGCGGAGCCGCCGCCTCCACCGCTCGCTCGACGAGCACCCGGAGGTCGACGGGGTCGGCGTCGAGGACCGCGGCACCGGCGTCGAAGCGGCTGATCTCCAGGAGATCGGCGAGCAGGGACTCGAAGCGGTCGAGCTGGTTCTGGAGCAGCTCGGCACTGCGCGCGGTCGCAGGGTCGAACTCCTCACGCGACTCGTAGAGCAGGTCGGCTGCCATGCGCACCGTCGTGAGGGGAGTGCGGAGCTCGTGCGAGACGTCGGAGACGAAGCGCTGCTGCACCCGTGAGAGCTGCTCGAGGCGCGTGATCTGCGTCTGCAGGTTGGACGCCATGCCGTTGAACGAGGTGGCGAGCTTGGCGAGGTCGTCCTCGCCCCGGACCCGCATGCGCTCGGTGAGCTGGCCTGCAGAGAACTTCTCGGCCGTGCGCGCCGCGAGCCGCACCGGCGACACGACCTGGCGCGTCACGACGTACGCGATGCCGGCGAGCATGAGCACCAGCAGCAGGCCGACGAAGAGCACCGTGCGCTGCACGAGGTCGAGCGTCGCCTGCTCCTGGGTGAGCGGGAAGAGGTAGTACAGCTCGTACGGCCCGGTGCCCGGAACCGTGATGGGGGCGCCGACGGCGAGACCGGGCGCGGTCGTGCCGTCGGCATAGCGGATCTCGGTGTACGTCCAGGACTGCCGCTGGTCCTTCTGAACGGCCGCCCTCAGCTCGGCCGGCACGCTCGACTCCGACGCGTTGGTGGTGCGCTCGGGAGTGTCACCACGCTTGGGCGGCGAGGCGAGCAGGACGAGGTCGAACAGCCCGGGGCTGCCGGCGCGCTGGGCCAGCACGCCGATGACGGAGTCGACGAGCGTGCCGACGGCCGGCGTGTTCGGCCCGGTGTCAGCCGCGTCGAGGAGACGCTGCGCCTCGGTGACACCCGCTGTCGCCTCGACGATCGACGAGCGCGTCTTCGCGTCGAGAAGGCCGGAGTTGATGCGCTGGAGGAGCAGCACGCCGATGAGCCCGACCACCAGGACGGAGAAGACCATCGTCGTGGCGACGACGCGCAGGGACACCGATCGGCGCCACCAGCGCAAGGGTCGGCCGAGGGTGGTCGCGACCCGCTGCCACCATGCCGACAGCGTCGCCGCGGTCATGCCATCACCCCCGGGTGCGTCCGGTGCGAGCGCATCGCATCAGGACGGGCCGGCCTTGTAGCCGACGCCGCGGACGGTGACGACGATCTGCGGAAGCTCGGGGTCGTGCTCGATCTTGGAGCGCAGCCGCTGCACGTGGACGTTGACGAGACGGGTGTCGGCGGCGTGGCGGTATCCCCAGACCTCCTGCAGCAGGATCTCGCGGGTGAAGACCTGCCAGGGCTTGCGAGCCAGCGCGGCGAGCAGGTCGAACTCCAGCGGGGTGAGCGAGATCGCCACGCCGTCACGCTTCACGGAGTGGCCGGCGACGTCGATCGCGAGATCGCCGATCGTGAGGTTCTCCTGGCCCACGGGGGCGGTGCTGCGCAGACGGGTGCGGACGCGAGCGACGAGCTCCTTGGGCTTGAACGGCTTCACGACGTAGTCGTCGGCGCCGCTCTCGAGCCCGAGCACGATGTCGACGGTGTCGGTCTTCGCGGTCAGCATGACGATGGGTACGCCGGACTCCGCGCGGATCGAGCGGCAGACATCGATGCCGTCGCGCCCGGGCAGCATGAGATCGAGCAGCACGAGGTCGGGCTTGGACTCGCGGAAGGCGGTCAGCGCCTTGGCGCCGTCCGAGCAGAACAGGGGCTCGAAGCCCTCCGCGCGCAGGACGATCCCGAGCATCTCGGCGAGTGCGAGGTCGTCGTCGACGACGAGCACTCGGCCTTTTGCGTCGCTCATGGTCCCCATCGTCTCCTGTCTACGGCCCGTGCATGCGCACGTCCGCCACCCCGGCCACGCCGGAACCGTCGTCCGCGGCCCTGATCGTGGACCCCGAGGGCGATCTACCGCAATGCGGGCGCCCGCAGCAGGGCGCCCTGCGACGCCCCGACCGGTAGTACGACGCCGGCGAAGGCCCAGTAGTTCCGCCGTCGGGGTGCCGGGCGGCCCGTGGTGCGGGTACGGACGCGGGAGGCGTGGCACGATCGGGGCGGGGGACGTCGACGCGGGTCGACTCCCGAGGGAAGGGACCTGCTGAGCTCCATGAGCGACGCCGACGACACCGGCCGGGGGGACTGGTCTGCCCCCGGTGCGCCCGACGCCGACCAGCAGGACACCACCTGGGTCGAGCACGCCCCCACCGCACCGGTCGGCCCCGACCCCGAGACGGTCGTGCTGGGCGCCCAGCCGACGGTCGTCGACGCGACCCTGCCGCCTCCCCCTCCCCCTCCCGCCTGGTCGTCCCCGGCGTCCCCGGCCCCCGCTGCGCCCGCACCGCCTGTCGGGCCACGGCCTGTCGGGCCACCGCCCTCGTGGGGTCCGCCGTCCGGCCCGCCGACGGGCGTGCAGCCGTGGAGCGGCGCCGCCCTCCCCGGCGTCGCCGGCTGGGGCGCCGTCCCCGTGGCACCCAAGCCCGGCGTGGTCCCGCTGCGCCCGCTCGGGCTCGGCGAGATCCTCGACGGCGCGATCTCCTACATCCGCCGCGACCCGCGGACGGTGCTCGGCATCGCGGCCGTCATCTCGCTGATCACCGCCGCACTCCAGTTCGTGGCGCTGCTCGTCTTCGGCACAGGCTTCCTCAACCTCAGCACGTCGACCGGGCCCCTCGACGAGACGGCGTTGGTCTCGTCGCTGACCGGTCTGGTGTCGGCGATCGCCGTGACCACTGTCATCTCGTTCGTGCTGCAGATCACCGCCACCGGGATGCTCACCGTCGCGATGTCGCGCGCGGTCCTCGGTCGTCGGGTGACCGCGAGCGAGGCGTGGGCCCTCACCCGTCCCCGCCTCCTGGCACTGGTCGGGGTCACCCTCCTGGTGGGCCTCACCGTCAGCCTCGCCTTCCTCGGCGGGCTGGCCGTCGCGATCGGCCTGGGCGCCCTGGTGGCCACCTCCGTCGACCCCGCCGCCGGCTTCCTGCTGGGCTTCGCGCTCGGCGCTGCCGCCATCGTGCTCAGCATCTGGCTCGCCATCCGGCTGCTGCTCGCACCCGTGATCGTCGTGCTGGAGAAGGCCGGCGTGGTCCAGTCGATGAGGCGCTCCACGCGACTCGTCACGGGAGCCTGGTGGCGCACGTTCGGGATCTACACCCTGACGGTGTTCCTCAGCTACCTGCTGTCGCAGGCGCTGTCGTTCCCCGCGGCCATCATCGCCGGGCTCCTGCCCTTCGCCACCGGGCCCGACTCCGCGGGCATCGTGCTCGCGGTGACGTCGTCGCTGTCCAGCCTGATCGCCGGGATG
This sequence comes from Candidatus Nanopelagicales bacterium, assembly GCA_038316965.1. Taxonomy (GTDB): domain Bacteria; phylum Actinomycetota; class Actinomycetes; order S36-B12; family CAIYMF01; genus Longivirga. The sequence continues at coordinate 2,647 of JBBQAY010000080.1, read as the reverse complement.
ATCACGCTGCCGTTCCTCGCCGGCGTGACGTCGCTGCTCTACATCGACCGCCGCATCCGACGTGAGGCGCTCGACCTCGAGCTGCAGCGCGCGTCCGCCGCGGGGGTCTGAGGCCCGTGCCGGCTCTGCTCGCGGTCGTCACGGCCCTCGCGTCCGGGGCCCAGCTGCCCTCGCGCATCCCCGTGGAGATCAGCCGCGCGGAGGCCCAGCAGCTGGCTCGCCTCGAGCTGGCCAAGCCGCAGTACACGGCCGAGCAGGACAGCATCATCCAGCGCGCGATCACCTGGCTCCTCGATCGGATCGGCGATCTGCTCGACGCTGCCAGCGGCGCCTCGCCCCTCGGCTGGTTCGGCATCGTGGGAGCCGCGCTGCTGGTGGTGCTCGCGGTGATCGCCGTACGCAGACGCACCGGTCCGCTCAGCCGCGGCGCCGGCACCCCCCTGTTCGACGGGCGGGACCGCCGCGCCGCCGACCACCGGTCCGAGGCCGAGCGGCTCGCCGCCGCGGGCGCCTGGGCCGAGGCCGTGCGCGAGCGGCTGCGGGCCGTCGTGCGCGACCTCGAGGAGCGCGGCGTGGTCGAGGCGGCGCCCGGCCGCACCGCGGACGAGATCGCACGCGACGCCGGCCACGCCCTGCCGTCGGTGGCAGGCGACCTGCGCTCGGCCGCTCGCGTGTTCGACGACATCTGGTACGGCGGACGTACCGCGGATGCCGCGGCGTACCAGCGGCTCGTGGCCGTCGACGACGCCGTGCGAGCTGCTCGTCCCGGCCAGGGCGGCGGCACCGGCACCGACCTGCCGATGGCGGTGCCCCGATGAGCCTCGACGGCGCGACCGCCGTGACCCCAGCCGCCCGGTCCCAGGTCCGACGCTGGCGCGGACCGCTCCTGCTCGCCGTCGTGGTCGTGGTCGTCTCGGTGCTCCTGGCCCTCGCGCAGGGCCAGCGCACCCGCGGCTATCTCGACCCGGACGCCGTGGATGCCTCGGGAGCCGGCGCACTGTCCGCGCTGCTCGCCGACCAGGGCGTGGACGTCGTACGCGTGACCTCGGCCGAGGACGCACGCGACGCGCTCTACCGCACCGAGGGCACCAAGACGCTCCTCGTGGCGGCTGAGCTCGCGCCCATCTCCTACCGCATGGCAGACCTCGTCACGTCCGTTCCGTTCAGCCACCTCGTGGTGGTCGGCGGCGACCCGGAATCGCTCACCAACCTCGCCTCCTGGGCCACCGTCGTCGGCGTCGGCACGTCGCAGGCCGAGATCCCGCCCGACTGCGACTGGGACCTCGCGCAGCGGGTCGGTCCGCTCGTGGCCGACGGGCAGCAGTACGCCAGCAAGGGCGTCGACGTGACGGTGTGCTGGGACGCCTTCGTGCTCGACCTCCCGGTGGGCACCGGCGAGAAGCCGACGACTCTGCTCGGCTCGGGGCGGCTGCTCACCAACGACGTGCTCGCCGACTCCGGCAACGCCGCCCTCGGCCTCAACGTCCTCGGGCGCGACCAGACGGTGGTCTGGTGGCTGCCCTCGCTCACCGACCCGCTGCAGCCCGACGACGAGGAGGGCGCGTCGATCACCGACCTCGTGCCCTCGTGGGTCGCCCTCGCCGTCGCCCAGGTGCTCGCGGCCCTGCTCATCACCGTCTGGTGGCGGGGGCGCCGCCTCGGCCGCGTGGTGCTCGAGCCGCTGCCCGTCGTCGTGCGCGCCACCGAGGCCGTCGAGGGACGGGCCCGGCTCTACCGTCGCGCGAGCGATCGAGGTCGAGCGGCCGACGTGCTCCGATCGGCCACGGCCTCGCGGCTGACCACCCTGCTCCGACTGCCCCGCACGTCCGGGCTCGGGGAGATCGTGCCCGCCGTCGTCGCCCGCACGGGCCGCGACGCCACCTCTGTCACCGCCCTGCTCACGCCGGGCGTGGACCCCACCGATGACGCGAGCCTGACCCGGCTCGCAGACGCGCTCGACACCCTGGAGGACGAGGTGCGCCGCTCATGACCGACACCGATCAGCCTGCTCCCGCAGCCGACCCGCGCGCGGCGCTGCACGCGCTGCGCGAGGAGGTGACCAAGGCCGTCGTGGGGCAGGACTCCGTCGTCACCGGTCTGGTCATCGCGCTGCTGTGCCGCGGCCACGTGCTGCTCGAGGGCGTGCCCGGCACGGCCAAGACGCTCATGGTGCGGGCACTCGCCGCCTCACTCGACGTCGAGACGACGCGCGTGCAGTTCACCTCCGACCTCATGCCGGGCGACATCACCGGGTCGCTGGTGTACGACGCCCGCAGCGCGGAGTTCTCGTTCAAGCCAGGGCCGGTGTTCACCAACCTCCTGCTCGCCGACGAGATCAACCGAACGCCGCCCAAGACCCAGGCCGCGCTGCTCGAGGCGATGGAGGAGCGGCAGGTGACGGTCGACGGCCACCCGCGCATGCTGCCCGAGCCCTTCCTCGTCGCGGCCACGCAGAACCCGGTCGAGTACGAGGGCACCTACCCGCTGCCCGAGGCGCAGCTCGACCGGTTCCTGCTCAAGCTCACCGTCCCGCTGCCCGAGCGCGACGCCGAGTACACCGTGCTTCGTCGGCACCTCGACGGCTTCGACCCGCGCGACCTCGCCGCGGCCGGCATCCGCCCGGTCGCGGGCATCGCCGACCTCGACG
>JBBQAY010000079.1:0-14305 GCA_038316965.1 Candidatus Nanopelagicales bacterium | reverse complement strand
GTCGGCTCCGGCGAGGGTGTCGCGGACGACGTCGGCGTCGAGGATGTCGCCGTGCACGAAGGTCAGCCGCGGGCTGTCGGCCACGGGCGCGAGGTTGTCGCGGTTGCCGGCGTACGTCAGGGCGTCGAGCACGACGACGTCGGCGCCGACGAGCCCGGGGTAGCCGTCGGTCAGGGCGGTACGGACGAAGTGCGAGCCGATGAAGCCCGCTCCCCCGGTGACGACGACGCGCATGCTCCGACCCTATCCGCCGGTCAGGAGGGCAGGTACGACGAACGAGCCCGCGCGGTCGACCACAGCGGAACGGCACGATCGAGCAGGGTGGCGGCGCGTGCGTCGAACGAGTGCGCCCGGCCGAACTCCACGGCCTGCGCGCGCCGCTCGGCGTCGGGCAGGAAGAGCGCGTCGCGCTCGTCGACCACGATGCGCTTGAGGTCGGGACCGTCGTCGAACCACTGGACGTACGGCCCGAAGGTGCCCTCGGCCCCGGCCACGCGGTCGGACACCACGCGCGCACCCGCGGCCACGGCGTCGAAGAGGCGGTTGGCCGCGAAGCCTTCGGCCGCCATGTCGACCCAGTGGTCGCACAGCACCACGCCGGCCGCCGCGTAGTAGGCGCCGAGCTTCTTGTTGTCGACGTAGTCGCCGGCGACGTACTGCTGGGGCAGGATCCCGGCCCATCGCTGGCCGTACACGCTGATGCCGATCCCCTGCGCGACCGACTGCTCGACCACCACGCGGTGCTCGCGACCGATGCCGACGAAGAGCACGTCGTGAGCGGGCGTGCCCGGCTCACTCGCGCGGTCGGGGTGGAACAGCGCGGGGTTGGTCGCCTGCAGCAGCGGCTCGACGAGCACGCCTGCGCGGGTGGTCATCCGCTGCGACCACTGCGTGCTCGCGGCGAAAGCGGCGTCGTACTCGCAGATCTCGCGCACGGTCACGAGGTCGGGGTGGCTGATCACCCAGAGCAGGCTGACCGTGCCTGGCCTGGGCACCACGCGCTCGTAGCCGCGGATCGTGAGCGTGACGTCGTCGAGGTACGAGGTCGCACGGTCGACGGCGCCACGGCGGTCGACCACCACCTGCTGGCCGAGGCGGCGCAGCGCGGAGGCGAGATCCTCCGCGAAGTGGACGTCGCCCCACTTGTCGCCCGCCGGGCCCTCGTGCGCGGCGATCCGGAGCGCCCAGCGCAGCCGCGGCGCGCCCTCGGTGACCTCGACCTGGGGCCGGACGACGACCGGACGCGCGATCGCACCGATGCCTCGCTGGCGCTGGCCCGAGGAGTCCAGGGCCACGACCTGGAGGCCGAGCCCGGCGAAGAGGTCGCCGTCCGGCCCCGGCAGCGCCGTACCCCAGCGGTCGAGGAAGGTCTGCGCGTCGTCGCGCGCCTGGCGAGTGGGCCCCGCCGCGGTCGGCCTGGGCTGGGTGACCTGGGTCGTGGTCACCACCCGGAACGGCCGGTGTCGGCCGGCGGCCAGGCGCAGGCTGAGATCGACGTCGGCCCACTCGTCGAACAGTCGCGTGTCGAGGCCTCGGGCGGCGACGAGGTCGCCGGCGCGCAGAACTGCAGCGGTGCCGGTGATCGCGCTGACGTGGATCGGCCCGAGGGCGCGGGCGTCGTCGCCCGGGTGCTCGGCGAGGAACGGCGAGGGCAAGGTGCGGCCGCCCGCGAACCACCAGCCTGCGGCCTTCACGGTGCCGGTCGGGTGCAGCAGCAGCGGCTGCGCGCCCGCGACGTCGGGGTCGTGCAGCGCGGCGAGCACCGGGGTCAGCCAGCCCCTGCGCACGCGGACGTCGGGCTCGATCAGTACCACGTGATCACCGGTCGATGCTGCGAGCGCGAGATCGACGGCGAGCGGGCGGGACACCGCGCGCGGACGCCGCAGCACCGTGACGCGCGGGTCACCCACGACGAGGCCTGCGAGCAGTGCCGAGCTCACCCGCTCGGACCCGTGGTCGACGAGCACTGCCTCGACGTCCGGACCGTCGGAGCCTTCGACGGAGTCGAACAGCGAGTGGAGGCACTCGCCGGTGGACTCCCAGGCGTCCGAGGTCGGGAGCAGCACCGACACCTTCCCCGCCGTACGTGGTGCGGCAGCGACCGAATCCCAGTCGACGAGGGCCTTCTCGAGCACGCGGTAGAGCCAGGCCGAGCTCTCCGACAGCGAGATGCGGTCGAGGCGCGGCTCGCTCTCGTCGATCACGGGGCCGACGAAGCCGAGGTAGCGCAGCGGCTCGTGCTCGGTGATGCGCAGCACCAGGTCGTGGTCGACCCAGCGGCGCAGGTCCTCGTCGAACACGCCGACCTGATCGAGCAGCGAGCGCTCGACGACGAGCGCGTTCATGTCGACGTGGTTCGCCACGAGCAGGTGGTCGCGGCCGCCATTGAACGCGCGGAAGACGTCGCCGTCCTTGCGCAGCACGCGCACCGCGGCGTACCCGGCGCGGGCGTGCAAACCCTGCAGCGCCGAGATCGCGACGTCGAGGAAGTGCGGCACCCAGACGTTGTCGGAGTCGAGGAACGCGACGTAGTCGCCGTCGGCCAGCGCCAGGCCGGCGTTGCGCGCGGCGCAGACACCGAGCGCGTCCTGGCGTACGACGGTGATGCGCTGGTCGTCGGCCGCACGCGCCTGCAGCAGCTCGAGGGTGCCGTCGGTCGAGCCGTCGTCGACGACGACGAGGCGCCACGTCGTGAGGGTCTGATCGACGACCGAGTCGATCGCGCGGTCGACCTCGGACACCCGGTCGCGCACTGGCATCACGACGGTGACGGTGGGCGCTGCCCCGGCGTCGGGCTTCCCTGCGCGCGACCACTGGCGGACGAAACCGGCGTCCTTGCCCTCGTCCCACGTCTCGGCCACCCGCGGCTCGTCGAGGCGCGCGAGCTCGGCCCACTCCTTCGCCCACTCGAGCATCGACGTGTGCCACTCGCCCCAGGTGGTGAGCGCCGTGGCCTGGTCGGTGGTCGCGGGGAACTGCGTGCCCGGCTGCACGTGCTCGAGGAAGTGCCCGAGCAGCTTGCCGCGGTGGGCACGGGCGGTCGGGTGCTCCGACTCGTAAGACTCGGCGTCGAGCAGCGGGTGCGGCGACTTGCGCAGCAGGCCCTTGACGTAGGCGATCGCCGGATCGGTCTTGGCCTCGCGCCATGTGCTCGGCGCGAGGAACGCCGGCTCCAGCAGCGGGTGGATCGACAAGCCGTCGACGCGGCCGTGGTCGAGGTAGTGGGTCGCGGCCTCGAGGTCGGTGGCGAACGCCCGGCCCGCGAGGGCGGCGTACCAGGCCCTGTCGACGACGCCCGCCGACACGAGCAAAGCCGCAGGGTCAGCGGCAGCAGGGCTGGGCGCGGGGGTCGGCGATGCCGCCGGCTCGGACTTCCCGCGCGCGGCGGCAAGACCCTTCTTCGCCCGGTCCGACAGCCCGGCCATGTGCGCCCACTTCCCTCGTCGCCTGCGGCGATCCTAGGAGCCTGCGGCGCCCGGACGGCGTTCCGCGAGGGCCGTTCGGCGCGCCACGGTGCACTAGGGTCCGGGCCATGAAGGGCATCGTGCTCGCGGGCGGATCGGGCACCCGGCTGCACCCCATCACCCGCGCGGTGAGCAAGCAGCTGCTGCCGGTCTACGACAAGCCGATGATCTACTACCCGCTGTCGGTGCTGCTGCTCGCCGGCATCCGCGAGATCCTCGTCATCACGACCCCCGAGGACTCCGCGCAGTTCCAGCGTCTCCTCGGCGACGGCCACGAGCTCGGCGCCGAGATCTCGTACGCCGTGCAGCCCCGCCCCGAGGGCCTCGCGCAGGCCTTCATCATCGGCGCCGACTTCATCGGCGCCGACACGGTCTGCCTCGTGCTCGGCGACAACATCTTCTACGGCGCCGGCCTCGGCACCGCACTGCGCCGGCACGAGGAGCTCGACGGCGGGCACGTGTTCGCGTACCACGTCGGCAACCCGCGGGCCTACGGCGTCGTGGAGTTCGACGACGCCGGTCGCGTGCTCTCGATCGAGGAGAAGCCCGAGCACCCGCGCTCGAGCTATGCCGTGCCCGGTCTGTACTTCTACGGCAACGACGTCGTCGAGGTGGCCCGCGGCATCACCCCCAGCGCGCGCGGCGAGCTCGAGATCACCGCGATCAACGACCACTACCTGCGCTCCGGTCGGCTGAGCGTCACCGTGCTCGACCGCGGCACCGCCTGGCTCGACACCGGCACCGTCGACTCGCTGATGTCGGCCGGCGAGTTCGTGCAGGTGGTCGAGGAGCGCCAGGGCCTCAAGATCGGCTGCATCGAGGAGATCGCCTGGCGGATGGGCTTCATCACCTCCGACCAGCTGCGGGCGCTTGCCGACCCCCTGCGCAAGAGCGGCTACGGCGACTATCTCCTCGCCCTCCTCGACCAGTCCTGATCCCAGCGGCTCGCGCCCGGCATGCCTCCGGCCCGAGCGCCGGTGGTGGCGTCGGGTCCGGAGGTTGGGTGCGGGCGGCCGCTCTCGTCAGGCGGCGGTGTGGTGTGGTGGTGGTTCGGGTGGTTGGCCTCGTCGCAGTCGTTCGGCCAGGAGGGCTCCGTCGCGTCCGACGTAGCCGGTGTCGGGTGGGTGGAACCGCCACCGTGCGGGATGGCCGGGATCGAGAACTGGGTCGGCGATGATCCGCCATTTCGCTCTGTGCACGAGGCCGTGGTGCCGCGGGCAGAGGAGCACGAGATTCGACATGCAGGTCGCACCGCCGTGCTCCCACTCGCGGACGTGGTGGGCGATGCAGCGGGACGCGTCGACCTTGCAGCCGTGGAACCGGCAGTGCCGGTCCCGTACCGCCAGCGCAGCGCGCTGGTCACGGGTCGCGGACCTCGATCGGCGGGCGACGCAGTGCACGTGCGCGCAATGCCCGGTCAGGTCGTGCGGGTCACCGGGCTGGTCGCTGCTGGTGTCGTGGGCGGCGAGGTCTCCGGGGTGCACCGTGGCAGCAGCCTCACGCACGCGCCGGTCCGACCGGGCGATCTGACCGAGGGAGGACCGGTCGGCGTGCAGGCCGTGGACGTGGATGTCGGTGACGGTGGCGTCGCACAGCGCCTCCTCCACCACCTGCGCCGGCACCGGCACCGGGTCACGGCCGGGGACCAGGAGCTCCCCCGGGCCGCCGTGCGCGTGGACGTCGGCGGAGGTCAGCACCGTCACGTTGGCGGGGTTGCCGTGCCGGGTGCCGGCGTCGATGAGCATCTCGGCGACCAGCTCCGCGAACGCCTCCGCCAGCAACCTCGGGCGGGCCAGGGTGCGGCGGCGCTCGTCCTCGTCCGCATCACCCGTCGACTGCTCCTCCTCGGGGAGGCTGCCGGTGCGGAACCACTGGTCCACCCTGGCTTCGAGCACCTCGACGAGCCGCGCGGCGGTCATCGCATCGAGCACCATCCGGACCACCGCGGTCGCCCCGATCGTGCCGACCCGGACCTCGCGCTGCTCGAGGGCTTCCAGGGCCTTGCGGGCGGCAGCCTCGGGGTCGAGGTGGAAGACCAGCGACGCGGCGACCTTCTCCACGTCGCGGGTCGTGCCGGTCTGGCATACGCCGAGGATGATCGCCTCGCCCCGGGCCTGCGCGTCGGTGCGCGCACTGCCCCGCAGGTCGGAGGTCGCGGTGTTGATCCCGTCGGCGGCGGCGCGGGCGGAGTCGGGGCAGATCCGGCCGGCCAGGACCCCGATCCGGATCCGGGGGTACTTCTCCAACGCGCGCCCGAGCTTGGCGACCCGGCCACCGTGGGCGGTGGCCACGCCGAGGTCGTCGACGTAGAACCGCTTGACGGAGAAGAACCCCGACCTCGCCAGATCCCCCGACTGGTGCGCCGCCTGGATCAGGACCGCTTCACCGGCTTCACCCAGACCGCCGGCACGGTTGAGCACCGAGACGAGGCGAACCTGCTCCACACCGTCCAGAGACCGGTGCTCACCGGCAGCCATCCGGGCGCCGATGCGGGCCAGCGCTGCCTGCGCCACCGCGACGTCCTCACCCAGCGAACCAGCCGCGAGGTCGGTGACCTCGCCGGTGCCGGGGGTGGAATCCATATCGTGATCGTACATGTGTTCTAGTCTGTCGGCAACCCCTGACAACGCCGAAACCTGATTGTTTCCAACGACTTACGGCGATCCACCGTCCACAGGCTGTGGATAGTCAGCCGCCCCGGGTGTGACGAGGAGCCGGCATCCTCCCGGCGCATCCGTGCAGCGTCAGAGCGACTTGCGCAGCAACAGACCCGGGACGCCGACGTGCACCGTCGTACCGTCCGGGAGCGTCTCGTCACGCTCGTCCAGGTAGGGGCCGACGGGCACGTACCCGTTCCGGAGATAGAGGTCCCGCGCTCGCGGATTGCCGTCGTCGACACACATCTCGATGCACGCGTGACCGCGATCCCGGGCCCGACGTTCTGCTTCAGCAAGACCGAGGGCGCCCAGCCCGCGGCCACGGAAATCGGGATCGACCGAGCCGAGCCACAGCCAAGGTGTCCCGTCGGCGCGGTGAGTCCAGTCGAGGACCGCCTTGCCGACAACTCGGTCCCCGACCTTGACGACGAGGAAGTCGACCTCGCCGGACTCGGCACGCCCGAGGTGGTGGCGCCACTCGTCCCGCTGCGCATCCGAACTGGCCCAGCCCATGGCCTCGACGTCACCGGGACGCCCGTCGCGGATCGTCGGCTCGTCGACCATGTCCGCGATCATGCCCGAGCCGGTCCACCGCCGAGCTCCCGTTCTCGCGGTGGAGGGATGCCGAACGGTAGGCACATCTGACTCGCTATCGTCCGGGTTCATGGACATCGTGCTGCTGGATGACGTGGTCCACACGGACTACGGACAGTTCGACCTGGCGTGGACCGAGGACGGTGGATTCGACGGCGACGCAGACAAGTTCTTCCGCGGTCAGGTCAACGGCCTTGTCGGCGCTGCTGATCCGGGTGGCGTCTACCTCAACCTGGCCCGTCGGTCCGGCGGCTCCCGCGTCCGCATCACACGCCGCGACTCCGCCCCGCCGCTGCCGCCGGTCGAGTACGACGATGTCGTCGAGGTATCGGTCCGCATCCCCTCAGACTCGGATGTCAGATGGATGACGTGGGCGGGCGAGACAGGCGGGCCGCTTACCGGTTTCGCGTCGGGCGACTACCGGGTGAGGGTCAGCGCCAAGGGCAGGGACGCGGGCGCTGATGACGAGTTCGCCGACGGAGTCGTAGACGAGTACGTCGTCGAGATCTGGGCAGAGGGCGAAGCCCCAGACCAGATCCTGCGCGTAGGCAGCGAGAGCGCCAAGTACTGGCACCGCGAGTGGGGCGGGCATCGATAGGGCGAGCGACAGCAGCACCTCGGTCCGCGCACTGGGGGTCGAAACGCGCTGTATACGACGCGATCCGACCCCCAGTGGGCCGCGTCGCGTGATTCCGAGTGCCGGATACGGCCTCGGCCCGTCAGGGCTTGCCGAGGATGTAGAGGGACTGGCCGTCGGTCTCCTGGCCGTGCTCGTGCAGGACGACGTCGAGCCCGGCGGCGGCCACGAGGCGCTCGAAGTAGGCGCGGTCGTAGCGGACGCAGTGCAGCGGGCCGACCCACTCGAGCGGGCCGTAGCCCTCGGGGTTCTCCTCGCAGTCGGGAACGCCGTCCTCGACGAAGAGGGTGATGAACGCGCGGCCGCCGGGTGCGAGCCCGGCGCTCATGAGGCCGAGGTAGGCCTCGGTGTCGTCGGCGAGCAGGTGCGAGTAGACGGAGTAGGCGTAGAAGACGTCGACCGACGCCGGCTCCGCGCCGATCGTGCGCTCGGGCGAGCCGTCGGGGTTGTAGCGGGCGTTGGCGAGGTCGACCCAGGTGAAGCGGAAGCCCGGCGCGGTCAGGCGCTTGTCGGCCCACTCGATGAGGTGCTTCTGCACGTCGACGCCGTGGTAGTCCTCGATGCGCCCGAACACCTCCCGCACGCCGATCGCCAGCCGGCCGGCGCCGCAGCCCCAGTCGAGCAGGCGGCTCGACGTCGTGAGCCCGGCGAGGTCCTCGAGGCGGCGTACGTCGTTGGCGGCCGTCGCGATGAAGGCCTCGTCGTCCATGAAGTGCGCGCCGCCCATGCGCAGGCCCTTGGGCGGCAGGGGGTGCCGCGGCGCGGGCTTCGCAGGTGCGGCCGGCTTCGCAGCAGCCGGCTTGGGCGCGGCGGCCGGCTTCGCAGCGGCGGGCTTGGGGGCGGGCGCGGGGCGCAGGCCGAGGCGACGCAGCACGGCGCCGGCCTTGCGGCGGACCTGTCGGTAGAGGCTCGAGTCCGTCATGGCCGAACGATCCCACACCGACCCGTCGCGGCCCGGGCACGGCTGGCAGAGTGGCGGCGTCACGCACGACCGAGGAGGACCCATGCAGGCGCGCCCGCTCGCGATCGACGGAGCAGTCGAGCTCACCCCGAAGCAGTTCGGCGACGACCGCGGCACGTTCCTCGAGTGGTTCTCCCAGCGCTCGTTCGGCGAGGCGACCGGGCACGCCCTGGCCCTCGCCCAGGCCAATTGCTCGGTCTCGGCCAAGGGCGTGCTGCGCGGCATCCACTATGCCGACGTGCCGCCCGGCCAGACGAAGTACGTCACGTGCGTCGCCGGCTCGGTGCTCGACGTCGTCGTCGACCTGCGCGTCGGGTCGGCGACCTTCGGTCAGTGGGACTCCGTGCTGCTCGACACGATCGACCGCCGCGCGATCCACCTCGCCGAGGGCCTCGGCCACGCGTTCCTGTCGCTCGAGGACGGCTCGACCGTCGTCTACCTGTGCAGCACGTCCTACGCGCCCGACCGCGAGCACGAGGTGCACCCGCTCGACCCGCGCATCGGCATCGACTGGCCGCTCGACGGCGAGCCCGTGCTGTCGCCCAAGGACGCCGCCGCGCCGACCCTCGACGAGGCGCTCGCCCAGGGTCTGCTGCCGACGCTCGAGGACTGCGTCGCACACATCGCCGCGCTCTGACGCGGTCTAGCCCTGCTGCGCGACCGAGCGCCGTGAGGTGAGGAAGCCGAAGCCCCACGACCCGTGCATCGTCGCGAGCACGAGCGGCATCCGTACGGCGACGCCAGCCCCCTGGTCGCGCGCGGCGACGACGCCGCCGACCGTGACGAGGACGGCGTACCCGACCGGCGCGAGCCACCCGAGTGCAAGCCACGACGGTGCCCCGACGGCGGCCGCGATGCCGGCGGCCGTCCCGACTGCGACGCCGGCGACCGCCACGGGCGCGGCCAGGTAGCGCAGGCTGATCGTGTCCGGGTAGCGGCGTACGACCTCGCGCCGCCAGCGGCCGTACTCGAGGTACTGCTTGGCCAGGGCACGGACGGTGCTGCGCGGCCGGTACGTGACCTGCATGCCGGGCGTGAACCAGATGAGCCCGCCGCTCTCACGGATGCGGTGGTTCATCTCCCAGTCCTGCGCGCGGACCATCGTCTCGTCGTAGCCGCCGACGCGGTCGATGGCCGCACGGCGGAAGGCACCGAGGTAGACCGTGAGCGCCTCGCCCTCGTCGCCGCCGGTGTGGAACGACGCCGAGCCCACGCCGAGCTTCGAGGTCATCGCCGCGGCGACCGCGCGCTCGAACGGAGTCGTCCCCTCGGCGGCCATCATCCCGCCGACGTTGTCGGCACTGGTGCGCGCCAGCACCTCGATCGCGACCGCGACGTAGTCGTCGGGCACGAGCGCGTGGCCGTCGCAGCGCACGATCACGTCGTACGCCGCTGCCGCGATCGCGGCGTTGAGACCCGCCGGCGTGCGGCCGGTCGGGTTGGGCACGAGCCTCAGCCTGGGGTCGGCGGCGGCGAGGCGCTAGGCGATGGCGTCGGTGCCGTCGGTGCTCGGGCCGAGCGCGAGCACGACCTCGAGGGGGCCGGCGTACCGCTGCCCGAGCAGGCGGGCGACCGACTCCTCGAGGTGCCGCTCCTCGTCGAGCACGGGCACGACGATGGAGACGCCGGGGAGTGCGCCGGGGGTGCCTGCCGCGTGCTCGCTCATGTCAGGACGAGCGTAGGGGGCGGCCGACGGCCGTGAGGCGCGTCACTCTGCCCCGGCGTTGCGGCACCGATGCGGGCCCGCGTGCGTCGTACCGTGGTCAGGCCCTGTCGAAAAGGACGAGGACTCCCCACGTATGAGCTCCACCATGAGCGCCGCCAAGCGGCCGAGGCACGGCCTCCGGGTCGCCGCCACGGTCGCGTCCGTCGCGATCCTGCTCACCAGCGGAGGCAGCTGGGCCGCAGCCGCCCGCTACTCCGGCAAGATCGAGAAGGTCTACGCCGGCACCCAGGGCGGGGCGCTCGAGGACGGCCAGCCCCTCACGATGCTCGTCGTCGCGAGCGACGACCGCACGGGCCTGTCGTACCAGCAGCGCAAGGACCTGCACCTCGGGTACGAGGACTACGGCCAGCACACCGACACGATGATGCTCGTGCACCTGTCCGGCGACGGCCAGGACATCAGCGTCGTCTCGCTGCCGCGTGACACCCTCGCCCAGATCCCCGCCTTCACCGACGCCAAGGGCGAGAAGCGCAGTGCCCGCAAGGGCAAGCTCAACGTCGCCTACGCCCTCGGCGGCCCCACGCTCATGGTCGACACCGTCGAGAAGATGACCGGCGTCACGATCGACCACTACGCCGAGATCAACTTCCAGGGCTTCCTCACCATGGTCGACGCCCTCGGCGGAGTCGAGGTGTGCCTGCCCAAGGCCACGACCGACAAGAACTCCGGCCTCGACCTCCCCGCCGGCCGCCAGACCGTCGACGGCGCCCAGGCGCTGGCCTACGTCCGCGCCCGCTACATCGACCCGAGCGCCGACATCGGCCGCATGAAGCGCCAGCAGAAGTTCGTGGCGGCGATGGCGAGCAAGGCCCTCTCGGCCGGCACGCTCACCAACCCGCTCACCGTCGACCGGTTCCTGTCGGCCGTCGCCGACAGCTTGAAGACCGACGACTCGCTCGGCACCGACCAGATGCTCGACCTCATCGACCGGTTCAAGGGCATCAGCCCCGGCCGCATCGCGATGACCACCGTTCCGATCGCCGGCGACGTGCGCGACCCCGACCTCGGCGACGTCCTGCTCTGGGACGAGACCAAGGCCAAGGCCATGTTCACGGCGATGCGCGACGACCAGCCGATGGTGTCCGCCAAGCCCGCGAAGTCGGTGACGGTGGCGCCCAGCACGATCAAGGTGACCGTGCTCAACGGCACCGACGTCCAGGGCCTGGGCGCCAAGGCCGCCGCAGACCTCACCGCAGTCGGCTTCGTCGTCGTCGGTACGCCGGCCAACTCGACCAAGCCCGTCGGCGCCGTCACCGTGATCCGCTACGACGAGCGGTGGAGCGAGTCGGTCAAGACCATCGCAGCCTCGCTGCCCGGCGCGAAGCTCGTGGCAGTGAAGGGTCTCGGCTCGACGTTCGAGATCACGGTCGGCACGGGGTATACGGCTGCACAGAAGGTGAAGGTCGTCGCGGCATCGCCGTCGGCCACTCCCGAGAAGCCGCGCACGGCCGCCGACGACCTCTGCAGCTAGCGGGCGCCGTACGCTCCCACCCGTGGCCATCCTCATCGACCCGCCGAAGTGGTGGCACCGCGAGCGGTGGTGGGGGCACATGGTGAGCGACGTGTCGTACGACGAGCTCCACGCGTTCGCCGAGCGGCTCGGCGTCCCCCGCCGTGGCTTCGAGCGCGACCACTACGACATCCCCGAGCACCTGCACGGCACGGCCATCGAGGCGGGTGCCGAGCTCGTCACCTCGCGCGAGCTCGTCACGCGCATGACCGAGGCAGGGCTGCGCCGACCGAAGTCCGGCCCGCGCGCGGAGACCGACTAGCTCAGGCGGTCTGGGCGACGTCGAGCAGCACCGGCGCCGAGGGCAGTCGCAGGATCGGCTGGGGCGGGTCGATCAGACGCACGGCCGACTGGCCGATCATGTCGCGCGTGCGCACCGCGTACTGGCCGCAGGCGCAGATGAGATACCTCGGGTCCTCATGGGCGAAGAACGAGTGCTCGTGATCGACCAGAACATCCATGGATGACCCTCCCCGGTGCCAGCCCCTCCCGCGTCCTGCGGGCTGATGGGCCGACGGTATCCGCTGCGTTGCACACGTTGCGAATCGTTGCTGCAAATTCCGCGTTAACTTTGACTTCCCTTGTGGTTCAACCCTTAACGACCTGCAGCGATGCTTGTTTCACGAGTTGCACCGACCGTCACCGAGCCCGGACATGGGATCGCTCCCAGCCGCGATCCACTCGCAGAGAGTGATGATGGCGGGGCCGTTCGGGCACCTCCCGAGGCAGTGACCGACTCGGTGCCTTCCCGACGATCCCTCGCGCGGGACCATCTACGTCCTACCAAGACGTGCCACTTCCTCATCACGCAGCCGAACCCACCGACCCCGGGCCCACACACGACCCCGACGACACAGCACCCGTCCAGGGCCGGGGGATCAGCGGCGCAGGCGACGCGCAAGTGAGGCCTTGAGCGCGTCGGCCCTGGCCGGACGACGGAACGCCCGCGCCTGCACCGTGAGTTCGGCGACCTCGTCGTCGGCGAGGTCGATGTCGGCGGCTGCGGCGTTCCTCTCGAGCTGCTCGACGCTCGAGGCACCAGGGATGGCGATGACGTTCGGCTGGTGCAGCAGCCAGGCGAGCGCGGCCTGCGACATCGTCACGTCGTGCGCGGCGGCGACGTCGCGCAACGTGCCCAGCAGACCGCGCGCGTCCTCGAACGACTGCGGCAGGAAGAGCGGGTTCATGTTCCGCACTCCGTTGGCCGGGCGGTTGTCGGCGTCGTACCGGCCCGAGAGGAACCCCTGCCCGAGCGGGCTCCAGGCGATCACGACGCGTCCGACCGACGCGGCGTACGGCACGAGGTCGTCGAGCGCGTCCATGTGCGCGAGCGAGAACTCCACCTGGTTCGACAGCACAGGGCTGCCGAGCTGCCGCTCTGCCTCCTTCCACCGGGCGAGGGAGTAGTTGCTGACGCCGACGTCGGTCACGATGCGGGAGGCCTGCAGCTGCCGCATGCCCGGCATCGTCTGCGAGTCCTTGATGACCGGGTTGGGCTGGTGCACCTGGTAGAGGTCGATCGTGCTGACGCCGAGACGCTCGGCGCTCGCCCTGCCGCGGTTGACGACGACGGACGCGATCGGGAAGAGCGGGAAGATCTTCGTCGCGACGTAGACCTGGTCGCGCAGGCCGTGCTCGCGCAGGGCCGCACCGACGATGCGCTCGCTCTCACCGAACCCGTAGGCCTCAGCGGTGTCGATGACCGTGATGCCCAGCTCGACCGCACGATCCACGATGCGCCCGGCCTCGCCCGAGGAGAACTCGTCGCCGTACCCCCACTCGCGCGAGCCGAACTGCCACGTGCCCAGGCCGATCCGGGACAGCGGCTTGGCGCTGGGGACGCCCTCCAGGTAGCGCATGGTTCCTCCTCGCGACGACGTACGACCCACTCTCCCCCGTGGACGCCGAGGCCGCAGAACCAGGGGCGGACGCGGGACCCTCGCGGGACAGAGCGGCGGCGGCCGTACGCCGGTCAGCCGGACGCGAAGCTGAACGAGAGCACCGTGACCTTGTCGCCGATGGCGTCCGTCATGAGGATCGAGCCGCCGAGCCGGAGCACGTCGACGTTGGAGCGGTCGCGCAGGTTCCCTGATGCCGCGTCGTACAGCGGGGCCACCGAACGCTCGCGGACGTCGACGACAGCGACCGCCGGCCCCTGCTGGAGCCCGACGAGCAGCGAGCTGCCGGCACCCGGTGGCCCGGCCGTGAGCGCATCGGGGTCGCCCGGCACCTTGATCCGCGCCACCACAGCGAGCGTCTCGGTGTCGAGGCCGATCACGACGCCCTTGGCCATGCACGTGGCGTAGACCGTGCCGTCGACGTACGCGACGTCCTGTGCGCCGGGGCAGATCGGCTTGGACGTCGTCACCTTCCTGGTGCCGGGCGCCACGCGCACGATGCGTCCGCCGCCGAAGTCGGTGACGAACAGCGAATCGACGCCGGCGGTCACGAGCCGCGGCTCACCGCCGACGTCGTAGCGGGCCAGCACGTCGCCGGTCTCGGGGTCGACCTCCACGAGGGCGGCCTCCTTCTGCAGGACGACGAACAGATGCCCATCGAAGACCGCGACCCCCTCGGGCTCCTCGCCGACGTCCACGGTGCGGCCGACCATGCCGGTGGCTGCGTCCACCTCGGTGAGCCGGCCGTCGGCGAACGTCGTGACCCAGAGCGAGCCGTCGAGCGCGGCCATCCGCAGCGGGGTGTCGCCGACGGCGACGGCCTCCCCGGGTGTGCCGTCCTTGTCGAGCGGCGAGAGC
>JBBQAY010000078.1:0-14327 GCA_038316965.1 Candidatus Nanopelagicales bacterium | reverse complement strand
ACGCTCAGCGACCAGGACCACGACGGTGGAAGGACTCCCAGCCATGGCGAGCAAGGACAGCTTCGGCGCCCGCGCCGATCTCGAGGTCGGCGGCACGACGTACGAGATCTTCCGTGTCAGCTCGGTCGAGGGCTCTGCTCGTCTGCCGTTCACCCACAAGGTGCTCCTCGAGAACCTCCTGCGCACCGAGGACGGCGCCAACGTCACCGCCGACCAGATCCGCTCGCTCGGCAGCTGGGACCCGACCGCCGAGCCCAGCGAGGAGATCCAGTTCTCGCCCGCTCGCGTGATCATGCAGGACTTCACGGGCGTGCCCTGCGTCGTCGACCTGGCCACGATGCGCGAGGCCATGAAGGACCTCGGCGGCGACCCGGCCAAGATCAATCCGCTGGCACCTGCCGAGCTCGTCATCGACCACTCGGTCATCGCCGACCACTTCGCCAGCCCCGAGGCCGTCGGGCTCAACGTCGAGCTCGAGTACCAGCGCAACCGCGAGCGCTACCAGTTCCTGCGCTGGGGCCAGACCGCCTTCGACGAGTTCAAGGTCGTCCCGCCCAGCACCGGCATCGTGCACCAGGTCAACATCGAGGCCCTCGCCCGCGTAGTCATGGTGCGTGGCGGTCAGGCCTACCCCGACACCTGCGTCGGCACCGACTCGCACACCACGATGGTCAACGGCCTCGGCGTGCTCGGCTGGGGCGTCGGCGGCATCGAGGCCGAGGCCGCCATGCTCGGCCAGCCCGTGTCGATGCTCATTCCGCGCGTGGTCGGCTTCAAGCTCTCTGGCCAGGCACCGGAGGGCACCACGGCCACCGACCTCGTGCTGACCATCACCGAGATGCTGCGGGGGCACGGCGTGGTCGGCAAGTTCGTCGAGTTCTACGGCGCCGGCGTCGCCGCGGTGCCGCTGGCCAACCGCGCCACCATCGGCAACATGAGCCCGGAGTACGGCTCCACCGTCGCCATCTTCCCGATCGACGACGAGACGCTGCGCTACCTCGAGCTCACCGGTCGGACGGCGGAGCAGATCGCGCTGGTCGAGGCGTACACCAAGGCCCAGGGCCTGTGGCACGACCCGCTGAACGAGCCCGTCTACTCCGAGTACCTCGAGCTCGACCTCGGCACCGTCGTACCGTCGCTCGCGGGCCCGAAGCGCCCGCAGGATCGCGTGATCCTCAGCGAGGCCAAGGCGAAGTTCGCCGAGGCGCTGCCGGCGTACACGTCCGACCCGGGGCGCACCGCGACGTTCACGATCGACGGCGAAGAGGTCACGATCGGCCACGGCGCCGTCACCATCGCCGCGATCACCTCGTGCACCAACACCTCGAACCCGTCGGTGATGGTCGGCGCCGGGCTGCTCGCCAAGAAGGCGGTCGAGAAGGGCCTCACCCGCAAGCCGTGGGTCAAGACCACGCTGGCTCCCGGGTCCAAGGTTGTCACCGACTACTACGACAAGTCGGGCCTCACGCCCTATCTCGAGAAGATGGGCTTCGACCTCGTCGGCTACGGCTGCACGACGTGCATCGGCAACTCCGGCCCGCTGCCGGAGGAGGTCAGTGTCGCGGTCAACGCCGAGGACCTCGCCGTTTCCGCGGTGCTCTCGGGCAACCGAAACTTCGAGGGTCGCATCAACCCCGACATCAAGATGAACTACCTCGCCTCGCCGCCGCTGGTCGTGGCGTACGCCATCGCCGGCACGATGGACATCGACATCGTCAACGAGCCCCTCGGCACCGATCACGACGGCAACCCCGTGTTCCTGCGCGACATCTGGCCCTCACCCGCCGAGGTGCAGGCCACGGTCGACTCCTGCATCGACGCCGACATGTTCACCGCGCGCTACGCCGACGTCTTCGCCGGTGACGCGCGTTGGCAGTCGCTGCCGACGCCCACCGGCGACACGTTCGCCTGGGACGCCGGCTCGACGTACGTGCGCAAGCCGCCGTACTTCGACGGCATGCCGGCGACCCCGGCGCCGGTCGTGGACTTCGCGGGCGCCCGAGTGCTCGCCAAGCTCGGCGACTCGGTCACGACCGACCACATCAGCCCGGCGGGCAACATCAAGGCCGGCACCCCCGCGGCGACGTACCTCACCGAGCATGGCGTCGAGCGCTCGGACTTCAACTCGTACGGCTCACGCCGTGGCAACCACGAGGTGATGATCCGCGGCACGTTCGCCAACATCCGCCTGCGCAACCAGCTGCTCGACGGCGTGGAGGGTGGGTACACCCGCGACTTCACCCAGGCCGACTCGCCGCAGACCTTCATCTACGACGCCGCGCAGTCGTACGCCGCCGCCGGGATCCCCCTCGTGATCCTCGCGGGCAAGGAGTACGGCTCGGGCTCCTCGCGCGACTGGGCCGCCAAGGGCACCGCTCTCCTGGGCGTCAAGGTCGTCGTCGCCGAGTCGTACGAGCGGATCCACCGCTCGAACCTCATCGGGATGGGCGTCCTGCCCCTGCAGTTCCCGGCGGGGGAGACGGCTGACGCGCTCGGGCTCGATGGCACCGAGACGTACTCGATCTCCGGCGTCACTGCGCTCAACGACGGGCGCACGCCGTCCACGGCGCTGGTGCAGGCGGTCAAGGCCGACGGCAGTGTCGTGGCGTTCGACGCCGTCGTGCGCATCGACACCCCCGGCGAGGCCGACTACTACCGCAACGGTGGGATCCTCCAGTACGTGCTCCGCTCGCTCGTCGGCTAGCACCCGCCGACCAGCGCCACGATCGACGGCGGCCCCGCACCTCTCGCCAGGTGACGGGGTCGCCGTCCTCTGTGCGGGGTCGGACGTCCGGTCGACCCCGGCTGTTCATCCGGCCGTGCAACGGTGGGGACATGACCACCCAGCAGGGATTGGACGTATCGCTCGACCGCGAGATCAAGGCGACGGAGACGGGGCTCGAGATCGACTACCCCGATGTGCAGGTGGCGGTGATCCACACCCTCGTCGCGGCCTCGTACGAGCGGCTCACCCCCGCCAAGGTGACCGCCTTCCTCCCGCTGCTCGTCACCCACGACGTCCGCGACCAGCTGCACGCCAGCGGCGACGCATAGCTGGACCGGCGGTCGGGCCGGCTGGCTAGAGTCCGGCCGTGGCTCGTGACCTTGCTCCGCCCGGATGGCCGCACGGCGTCCTGCCTCCCGGCGCCCCGCGCTGGCAGGACTCCGTCGTGGCGTGGCTGCTCGACCAGTGCCCGTCCGAGTACCGCACCCACGAGGTGCTGATGCGCCACCCGGTCGTGCTGGCGCGCTTCGCCGCGCACCACATCGAGTCGGCACTCGCCGGCGCACGCTCCGCCTACGGCTCGGCCCGTCGTGAGCTGGGCGACCGCGTGAGCCCGGAGGTCCTCGATGCCTCGCTGCGGGCGCTCGAGGCGGAGGGCGCTCGACTGGCCCGGGCCTCGCGCGAGATGGCCCTGGTGGAGGACGCCCTGCTCGGTGGCCGGTGGACCGAGAAGCTCTGAAACCCCGGAATCGTATGCAAACGCTGTCATCGGCGGACTCCGGGGCGATCCGGACATTCGGGAACGGCAGGTGACGGGCGCGTGACGAAATTGTTACCGGACACAACGAACTTTGTTGCCGTCAAGGGTGGCGACGATCACAGCGGGGGAATATGTTCGGGCTGGCAACATTCACCGTTCGTCCACCGACGAACGGTTCTGCTCCCTCCCGGGTGGCTCAACCCGGGCCCTTCATGCACAGCGGACCTGTGCGAGAGAGGACGAGAATGAGCAAGCGTCACTTGGCCATCGCTGGTGCGGCGGCCCTTTCCCTGCTTCTTGCTGCATGTGGCAGCAGCAGCAGCGGCGGTACGACGACGAGCGCGGCCCCGGCCGAGAGCTCGTCGAGCGCCCCGGCCCCGGCCGGCAAGGTCGGCGTCATCCTCCCTGACTCGGCCTCCTCGGCCCGTTGGGAGACCGCGGACCGCAAGTTCCTCGAAGCCGCGTTCGGCGCTGCTGGTGTCGAGGCTGACATCCAGAACGCCAACGGCGACAAGACGAAGTGGTCGACCCTGTGCGACCAGTTCGTGAGCGGCGGGGTCTCCGTCCTGCTCATCGTCAACCTCGACTCCGAGACCGGCGCTGCCTGTGCGTCCAAGGCCGTTGCCCAGGGCATCCAGGTCATCGACTACGACCGCCTCACCCTCGGCGGCGGCTCGTCGTACTACGTGTCCTTCGACAACGTCGCGGTCGGCACCAAGATCGGTGAGGGCCTCGTCAAGTGCATGCAGGACGGCGGCAACGCCTCCGGCAACGTCGTGCTCCTGAACGGCTCGCCGACCGACAACAACGCCACGCTGTTCAAGCAGGGCTACGAGAAGGTCATCAAGGACGCCGGTTACACGGTGACCGAGGACCAGGCCGTCCCGGACTGGGACAACACCAAGGCCGGCACGATCTTCGAGCAGATCTTCACCAAGACCAAGGGTGACTTCGTCGGCGTCGCAGCGGCGAACGACGGCCTCGGCGGTGCGTCGATCTCCGTCCTCGACAAGAACGGTCTGGCCGGCAAGATCCCGGTCACCGGTCAGGACGCGACCGACGAGGGTCTGCAGCGCGTGCTGCTCGGCACCCAGTGCATGACCGTCTACAAGGCCATCAAGGCGCAGGCCGAGGCGGCTTCTGCTCTCGCCATCGCGCTGATCAAGGGCGACACCGCTGCTGCGGACGCCCTGGCCACCGGCAAGACCGCTGACAGCGTGACCGGCAAGGACGTCCCGTCCGTGCTGCTCGTGCCCGTCGGCATCACCGCCGAGACCGTGAAGGACGTCATCGCTGACGGCTTCACCACGGCGGACAAGCTGTGCACCACCGACGAGCTCAAGGCCGCCTGCACGAAGTACGGCGTCGCCTGACAGATCGTCTGATGCGAGTCGGGGGTGGGCACCTCTGGTGCCCACCCCCACCCGTAGCACCACCTGTGCGACCCGTTCGCGCCTCGCCAGTTGCGGCGACACTCCCTCACGGTCGACGACGCCGTGCCACTCTCCCTCTCAGCCGGACGCAATGCTGCGCCCGGTGATTCGGTCCCGACGTCAGAGCGAGGACGCATGACAACGGAAGACACGGGTCAGCCACTTCTGACCCTCAGCAAGGTCAACAAGAGCTTCGGTGCGGTGCAGGTGCTCCGGGAGGTCGACCTCACGGTCCGCCCGGGTCGCGTCACCGCACTCGTCGGCGACAACGGCGCCGGCAAGAGCACCCTCATCAAGGGCATCGCGGGTATCCACGCGTTCGACGGTGGCACCTACACCTTCGAGGGTGAGGAGGCGCAGGTCTCCGACCCGAAGCACGCCAACGCGCTCGGCATCGAGGTCGTCTACCAGGACCTCGCACTGTGCGACAACCTCGACGTCGTGCACAACATGTTCCTCGGCCGCGAGCTGAAGAAGGGCATGGGCCTCGACGAGGCTGAGATGGAGCAGCGCGCCAGCAAGACGCTCGCCGGCCTGTCGGTCCGCACCCTGAAGAGCGTGCGCCAGAACGTCGCCAGCCTGTCCGGTGGTCAGCGCCAGACCGTGGCCATCGCCCGCGCCGTGCTGTGGAACAGCAAGCTCGTGATCCTCGACGAGCCGACCGCTGCCCTGGGCGTGGCCCAGACCGAGCAGGTGCTCAAGCTCGTGCGCCGCCTCGCGGACAACGGCCTCGCCGTCATCCTCATCTCGCACAACATGAACGACGTCTTCGAGGTGGCGGACAGCATCGCCTGCCTGTACCTCGGCCAGATGGCCGCCCAGGTCGAGAAGGCAGAGGTGACCCACGGCCAGGTGGTCGAGCTCATCACGGCCGGTCGCAGCGGCGACCTCGGCCTTGCCCCCTCGACCAGCGGAGCCGTCGCATGAGCGCCACGACCACCCCCACCGAGGAGCACGCCGCCGGCGCCGTCGCGGACGGCGGCCTCGGCCAGGCATGGCGCGACTACACCGGTCGCGTCCGGGGAGGCGAGCTCGGCGCGTTGCCGTCCGTCCTCGCACTCATCTCGCTGGTGATCATCTTCACCGCGCTCCAGAGCGACGTGTTCTTCAAGCCGGGCAACTTCGCGAACCTCATCACCCAGAGCGCGACGATCATCGTGCTCGCCATGGGCCTGATCTACGTCCTGCTGCTCGGCGAGATCGACCTCTCCGCCGGCTTCGCCGCCGGCACCTGTGCAGCGGTGCTGGCGGTGACACTGACCCAGAGGGGCTGGCCGCTGCCACTGGCGCTCGTGGCGACGATCGCGACGGGTGTGGCCATCGGTCTGTTCATCGGCGTCATCGTGGCGAAGCTGGGCATCCCGTCGTTCGTCGTCACGCTGGCGATGTTCCTGGCGCTGCAGGGCTTCGTGCTCATCATCATCGGCGAGGGCGGGACGATTCCCATCCGCGACCCGCAGATCCGCGCGATCATGAACTCGAACATGACGCCGCTGCTCGGCTGGTTGCTGTTCGCCGTCGTGGTCGGGGCCTACACGTTCATGACCTACCGGCAGCTCGCGCAGCGTCGCAAGACGGGGCTCGTCACGCAGTCGCCCCAGGTGTGGCTCGTCAAGGTCGTCACGCTCGCGGTCCTGCTGGGGCTGGCGGTCCTTGTCCTGAACCAGGAGCGCTCCAGCAAGCCGGAGCTGACGTCGATCAAGGGCGTGCCCTACGTCGTGATCGTCATCCTGCTGCTGCTGGTCGGGCTCTCGTACAACCTGACCCGTACCTCGTTCGGTCGGCACGTCTACGCGGTCGGCGTCAACGCCGAGGCCGCGCGACGAGCCGGTATCAGCGTGGCGCGGATCCGCATCTACTGCTTCGTGGCGTGTTCGACGCTGGCAGCTGTCGCGGGCATCCTGTTCGCGTCCAAGGACCAGTCCGTGTCGCCCTCGACCGGCGGTTCGACGACGCTGCTGTACGCCGTCGGCGCCGCAGTCATCGGCGGTACCTCGCTGTTCGGCGGTCGCGGCCAGATCCGTGACGCGATCCTCGGTGGCCTCGTGGTCGCCGTGATCGGAAACGGCCTGCCGCTCATCACCGACGCGTCCGGCATCCAGTTCATCGTGACTGGGCTGGTCCTGCTCATCGCCGCCAGCGTCGACGCCCTGTCGCGTCGACGCGCCCAGGCCAGCGGTCGCGCCTAACCCGCGTCCGCTTCGCCGTACACGCTCGGAGGGGAGGTTCGACCCGTGTCGCTCGCAGGAGCCACCCAGGACGAGGTGCGCCGCCACAACCTGGCAGCGCTCGCCCGGTTCCTGCACGACCACGGGTCGACCTCCCGCTCCGAGCTCGTCAGCCACACCGGTCTGAACCGCAGCACGGTCGGCGGCCTCATCTCCGACCTCGTCGCGGCCGGGCTCGTGCGCGAGACCGAGCCGGTGGGCAAGGGGGTCGGGCGGCCGTCGTTCGGCGTCGAGCCGGTCCGCGAGCGCGCGCACGTGCTCGCGATCGACCTCCGGGTCGACCGGGTGATCGTCGCGCTCGTCGGGTTCGGCGGCGACGTCCTGCGCCGACGGGAGCACACGTTCCGCAAGGGCCAGCAGAACGAGGCCCGGATCGTGCGCGAGACCGTCGAGGTCTGCCACGAGGTGCTCTCCGCCGCCCCCAAGGGCTCTGTGCTGGTGGGCGTGGGCATCGGCGTCCCAGGCCTCGTGCGCCAGCCCGACGGCCTCGTGCGCTTCGCGCCCAACCTCGGCTGGGTCGACGTCCCGCTCGGCGACCTGTTCGCCGACGCGCTCGCGCTCAGCGTCCCGATCGTGATCGGCAATGACTCCGACCTCGGTGCGGTTGCCGAGCGCCAGCGCGGGAGTGCCGTGGGTGCCTCCAACGTCATCTACCTCTCCGGTCAGGTCGGCGTCGGCGGAGGCATCGTCATCGACGGTCGGCTCCTCATGGGCGCCCAGGGCTACGGCGGCGAGATCGGCCACATGCGGGTGAACCCGCGCGGCCGGGAGTGCCGTTGCGGCGCGATCGGATGCTGGGAGACCGAGATCGGTGAGCCGGCCGTGCTGAGCGCGGCCGGTGCCCCGCCAGGGTCCAGCGTGATGGCTGTGCTCGAGGCGGCAGCCGCCGGCGACAAGGCTGCCCTCAAGGGCCTGCGCACGGTGGGCGGCTGGCTCGGCGTCGGTGTGGCCAACCTCGTCAACATCTTCAACCCCGACGTCATCGTGTTCGGAGGGACCCTGCGGGAGATCCTTCCTGCCACCCGCGCGGCCGTGGATTCTGCCGTCCAGTCGGCCTTGGCGGCCCCCGCGGAGCACGTCGTGCTCGCGCTGCCCGCCCTGGGGGACGACTCCACGCTCCTCGGCGCGGCCGAGTCGGCCTTCGCCGCCATGCTCGACGACCCGCTCGGAGCGGTCAGCGGCCAGACGCGGCGCGAGAGCCGCAACCTGGCCGACGTCGGCATCTGAAGCCTGCCCCGTCGGGCAGGCGGCGGATGACGATCCCGACACGGTGAAGGCCGGTCGGGAGGCTGGGACGGCCCACCTTGCCTAGACTCCACCTATGAGCCTTCTCGCCGGGATCGGGTCGCCGCGCGACCTCCAGGCGCTCCCGGAGGAGCAGCTGCCGCAGCTCGCCCAGGAGATCCGTGACGCCCTGGTCGAGAAGGTCACGCGCACCGGCGGCCACCTCGGGCCCAACCTGGGCGTCGTCGAGCTCACCATCGCGCTGCACCGCGTCTTCGACTCGCCGAACGATGTCTTGGTCTTCGACACCGGGCACCAGTCGTACGTGCACAAGATGCTCACCGGTCGCCTCGCCGACTTCGACCAGCTCCGCCAGGGGGGCGGCCTGTCGGGCTACCCGAGCCGCACCGAGTCCGAGCACGACGTCGTGGAGAACTCGCACGCCTCGACCGCGCTGTCGTGGGCCGACGGCATCGCCATGGGTTTCGAGCGCACCGGGGTCCTCGGCGAGCGCCACGTGGTGGGCGTCATCGGCGATGGCGCGCTCACCGGCGGCATGGCCTGGGAGGCCCTCAACAACCTCGCCGGTGCACCGGACCGCCCCGTCGTCATCGTGGTCAACGACAACGAGCGCTCCTACTCGCCGACCATCGGCGGGCTGGCCCATCACCTGGCGACCCTGCGCACCGCGCAGAGCTACGAGCGGGCCCTCGACTGGGGCAAGCGCGTCCTCGGCCGCACTCCCGTGCTCGGCCCGCCCCTGTACGAGACCCTGCACGGCGTCAAGAAGGGCATCAAGGACGTCGTCGCGCCCCAGGGCATGTTCGAGGACCTCGGCCTGAAGTACATCGGCCCGGTCGACGGTCACGACATTCCGGCGCTCGAGCACGCTCTCAGCCGTGCCCGCACGTTCCCGGGCCCGGTGATCGTGCACGTGATCACCGAGAAGGGGCGTGGCTACACCCCGGCGCTCGAGGACGAGGCAGAGCGCTTCCACGCGGTCGGCATCCTCGACCCCGAGACCGGTCAGCCGCTCGGCACCAAGGGCACCACCTGGACCTCGGTCTTCTCCGCCGAGCTCGTCGAGATCGGTCGACGTCGACCCGAGGTCGTGGCGATCACCGCGGCGATGATGGGGCCGACGGGGCTCGACCGCTTCTGCGCGGAGTTCCCCGACCGCACGTACGACGTCGGCATCGCCGAGCAGCACGCGGCGGCAAGCGCCGCGGGCATGGCCTACGCCGGCGTTCACCCTGTCGTCGCGCTCTACGCGACGTTCCTCAACCGCGCGTTCGACCAGGTGCTCATGGACTGCGCCCTGCACAAGGCAGGCGTCACCTTCGTCCTCGACCGCGCCGGCGTCACCGGTGACGACGGGGCCAGCCACAACGGCATGTGGGACATGTCGATCATGGGCGTCGTGCCGGGGCTGCGCATGGCGGCCCCCCGTGACTCGGGCACGCTGCGCGAGGAGCTCGGTGAGGCCGTGGCCGTGCAGGACGGCCCGACTGTCCTGCGGTTCCCCAAGGGTGGTGTGGGCGACGACGTCCCGGCCCTCGAGAGGGTGGGAGGGGTCGACAACCTCCGCCGCGACGATGATCTCGACGTGCTCCTGGTCTCGGTCGGCGCCTTCGCTCCGCTCTGCCTCGAGGTGGCAGATCGCCTTGCGGCACAGGGGATCGGCGTCACCGTCGTCGACCCGAGGTGGGTCGTCCCGGTGCCCGAGGCCCTCGTCATGATGGCCAGCGAGCACCGGCTCGTGGTGAGCGTCGAAGACAACAGCCGCGCCGGTGGGATCGGCTCAGGCATCGCCCAGGCCCTGCGTGACGCCGAGGTCGACGTGTCGTTCCGAGACTTCGGCATCGCCCGACGCTTCCTCGACCACGGCACCCGCGCCGCGGTGCTGGCCGAGCTCGGGCTGACCGCTCAGGACGTCTCGCGTGCCATCGTCGAGACCGTGGCGCGGCTCGAGCACGTGCGTACGGGCGGCGAGGACGTCCAGGCTGCGTCGGTGGACGAGGCGATCGAGACGCGCGTCGTCGACCAGGACGGCCCTGCCGACGCCTGAGCCCGTCGGGTCGATCAGGCCAGGCGACGACGCGGCGGGTGACCCAGCTCTTCGGGCGAGGGGTCGGACAGCGACTGCGCCACAGGATCGCCGCCGTCCTTGATGAGTGCTACCTCGTCGCGCGTGATCAGCACAGGTCGGGAGAATCCCCGCTGGTCCGGCTCGGTGAGCTCGGCTGCCGTCAGGGCGAACGCCGGGTCGATGCGGCCGAGGTCGAGCCATCCGCGGTTGCGTACGGGAACGGCAGCGGTGCGCATCCCGTGCCCGTCCACGAGGGCGACCCGGAGCTCGCGGCTCGCGAGCAGGGTGAGCACGTCGGCGTCGCCGAGGGGGCGGAGCACGCACGTGGTGTCGCGACGCCCCCGCTCGGACGCGAGGGTCGCCATGTCCGTGAGGTGTCGCTCGGCACGGGCGGTCGCCTGCGACACGTCGATGCCCGCGGCGATGAGCACAGCGGCGGGGAGCACTCCCACGGCCTCGTAGTCGGCGCGACCGTCGTCGTCGTAGCCGCGCAGGGCGAGCCCGACGTCGAGGGCGCCTCCCATGACGGCTCGGCGGGGCCAGGACGGCCCTGGGTGGACGCTGTGGCCCTCAGGGAGGGCGCGGAGGCGCATCTTGGCGAGCACCCGCGCACGCTGCTCCTCGGGCGTGCCCGGCAGGGCGAGGATCTCGTGCAGCGCGATGCGCAGGCGCAGCCACCGACCGACCCGGCGGCTGACTTCCTCCGACGTGAGCTCGCCGTCATCAGCGACCGCGAGCAGCAGCTCGGCCCAGCGGACGAGCATGGGCTGACCATCTGCCCCGATGTGCACGACACCGTCGGCGCGGGTCTCGAGGTCCCCGATCGGGCCGTCCTCGATGAGGGTGAGCGACAGCACGGCACGGCGCAGCGCGACGGGCACGTGGAAGCTCATGGCCCGACGGTACGCCGGTCGACCCGCCCGGGCCGAGACCCCGGCGGGTGACCAGTCACCACGTTCTGCGCCCGAATGCTGACCAACGGTGACGGCCCGTCACCGTTGCTCAGCACAGCCTCAACGAGGGCTCGCGACGCCCAGCGGCAGGAACCGCTGGCCGGTGACCCGCTCGCTGGTGCCCGTGCGGTCGAGATAGGGCGTGATGCCGCCGAGGTGGAACGGCCATCCGGCGCCGAGCAGCATGCACAGGTCGATGTCCTGAGGCTCCGCCACGACGCCCTCGTCGAGCATGAGACGGATCTCCTCGGCGACCGCGTCGAGGGCGCGCTGGCGCACCTGGTCGGCCGTGGACGGGGAATCGCCCACGTGGAACAGCTCGGCGACGTCGTCGGCGATCCGAGGGGTCGAGCCCTCCCAGGCCAGGAGGGTCGTCTTGCCGGCCTCGACCATGCGGCGCTGGTTCTCCGAGATGCCGTAGCGGTCGGGGAAGGCCTGGTGCAGGGTCTCGGCGGTGTGGAACGCGACGGCGGGCCCGACGAGCTGCAGCAGCACGTAGGGCGACATCGGCAGGCCCATGGCGTCGAGCGCGTGCTCGGCCACCTCGAACGGCGTGCCCTCGTCGTACGCCGCGGTGACCTCGCCGAGGAACCGGGTGAGGAGGCGGTTGACGACGAACGCCGGGGCGTCCTTCACGAGCACGCACGACTTCTTCAGGGTCTTGCCCAGGGCGAAGGCGGTGGCGAGCGACGCGTCGTCGGTGCGCTCGGCCCGCGCGATCTCGAGCAGGGGCATCATCGCGACGGGGTTGAAGAAGTGGAAGCCCACGACGCGCTCGGGGTGCTGCAGGTTCTCGGCCATGGCCGAGACCGACAGCGAGCTGGTGTTGGTGAGCAGGACGCAGGTGTCGGACACGACGGCCTCGACCTCGGCGAAGACCTGCTGCTTGACCTTGAGGTCCTCGAACACGGCCTCGATCACGACGCTGGCGTCGGCGAAGTCGGCCTTGCTCGTCGAGCCGGAGACCAGAGCGGTGAGGCGGTTGGCCTTGTCCTGGTTGAGGCGGCCCTTCTCCTGCAGCTTCGCGACCTCGCCGTGAACCCAGGCGACGCCCTTGTCGACGCGCGCCTGGTCGAGGTCGGTGAGGACGACCGGTACCTCGAGCCGCTGCACGAACAGCAGCGCCAGCTGGCTCGCCATGAGGCCGGCGCCGACGACGCCCACCTTGGTGATCGGCCGCGCGAGGCCCTTGTCGGGTGCGCCGACGGGCTTCTTGGCGCGACGCTGCACGAGGTCGAACGAGTACAGGCCCGAGCGGAGCTCGTCGCCCATCACGAGGTCGGTGAGGGCGTCGTCCTCCGCCGCGAAGCCCTCGTCACGCGTGGCGGTGCGCGCCGCGGCGACGAGGTCGAGCGCACGGTACGGCGCCGGAGTCGCGCCGTGGAGCTTGGCGTCGACGAGGGCACGCGCACCAGCGACCGCAGCGTCCCAGGCGTCGGCGTCGGTGGTGTGGTCGACGCGGTCGACCGTGACGGTGCCGGTGACGACGTCGGCCGCCCAGCGCAGCGACTGAGCGAGGAAGTCGGCGGGCTCGAGGGCGATGTCGGCGATGCCGACCTTCATCGCGTCGGCCGGCTTCAGCATGCGGTTCTGCGACAACGGGTTCTCGATGATGACCTTGAGCGCCTTCTGCGGCCCCGCGAGACGGGGGAGCAGGTAGGCGCCACCCCATCCGGGCACGAGACCGAGGAACACCTCGGGGAGGGCGAGCAGGCCGGCCCCCGTCGAGAGCGTGCGGTAGGTGCAGTGCAGGGCAACTTCGAGGCCCCCGCCCATCGCCGCGCCGTTGACGAAGGCGAACGACGGCACCGACAGCTCGCCGAGCCGACGGAACACGCCGTGGCCCACCTCGCCGGTGACGCGTGCCTCGGAGGCATCGGTGAGCTGCGCGACGCCGGTGAGGTCGGCACCCACGGCGAAGATGAACGGCTTGCCTGTCACGGCGACCGCGACGATCTCGCCGTTCGTGGCCGCCGACTCGGCGAGGTCGAGGGCCGCTGAGAGCGACCGCAGGCTCGCGAGCCCGAAGGTGTTGGGCTTGTTGTGGTCATGCCCGTTGTCGAGCGTGATGAGAGCGGCCTTGCCGGCTCCGCCC
This sequence comes from Candidatus Nanopelagicales bacterium, assembly GCA_038316965.1. Classification (GTDB taxonomy): domain Bacteria; phylum Actinomycetota; class Actinomycetes; order S36-B12; family CAIYMF01; genus Longivirga. The sequence continues at coordinate 820 of JBBQAY010000078.1, read as the reverse complement.
GCAAGGTCGACGAGGCGGTACCTCGCCTCGGTGACGACCTCGTCCGGTGCGCCGGTGGGGATGGTCTCGGTGGTGATGGGGGTGCTCACGTCGCTCACGCGTCCTTGCCGTCGAAGTGGGGGTTCTCCCAGATGACCGTGCCGCCCATGCCGAGGCCGATGCACATGGTGGTGAGGCCGTAGCGCACCTCGGGGTGCGCCTCGAACGAGCGCGCGAGGTAGGCCATGAGGCGGATCCCCGACGAGGCGAGCGGGTGTCCGACGGCGATGGCGCCGCCGTCCGGGTTCACGCGGGGGTCGTCGTCGGCGATGCCGAAGTGGTCGAGGAAGGCGAGCACCTGGACGGCGAACGCCTCGTTGACCTCGAACGCGCCGATGTCTGCGATCGTGAGACCCGCCTTGGCGAGGGCCTTCTGGGTCGAGGGGACCGGGCCGACGCCCATGACCTCGGGCGCGACGCCCGCGAACGCGAACGACACCATGCGGGCCTTCTTGGTCAGGCCCAGCTCGTCGGCGATCTCCTCGGCGACCAGCAGCGCTGCGGTCGCGCCGTCGTTGAGGCCCGAGCTGTTGCCCGCCGTCACGCGACCGTGGGAGCGGAACGGCGTCTTGAGCCCCGCGAGGGTCTCGAGGGTGGTCTCGCGCGGAGGCTCGTCCACGGTCGCGAGACCGTAGCCGAGGGCGGCGCTGCGAACCGCCACAGGGACGAGGTCTTGCTGGATGACGCCGTCGGCGTACGCCTTGGCTGTCTTCTCCTGGCTGCGGACTGCGTACTCGTCGGCGCGGGCCTTGGTGAGGTGCGGGAAGCGGTCGTGCAGGTT
>JBBQAY010000077.1:0-14470 GCA_038316965.1 Candidatus Nanopelagicales bacterium | reverse complement strand
GCATCGGCGTACGCCTCGGCGATCGCGCGGCCGATGCCTCGGGACGCACCCGTGACGAGCGCGGTCTTGCCGTCCAGCCGGAAGCTGCTCACAGGTCGCTCCACCTCTCCATGGGGCCGTCCCAGTCGTAGTCGATCGTCGCGCCGCCAGGGACGATGCGCTCGACGATCGCGTCGTGCACGATCCTGACGTACTTCTCCCCCACCCACAGGTGCTTCGCGCCCTCGAAGCCGACCACCTCGGCCTGGGGGATGCGGGCGAACCGCTCGCGGGCCTCGTCGGGGCGCAGGTAGTCGTCGAGCTCGGGCACGAGGCACGTGACCGGCCGCCCTGAGGTGGCCCAGTGGTCGAGGTCGTCGTCGGTCGAGAAGCGCAGCGGCGGCGAGATGAGGATCGCCCCGAGCACGGGATCAGTGTCGCCGTGCTTCAGCACGACGTCGGTGCCGAACGACCAGCCGACCAGCCACGGGTCGGGCAGCCCGCGGTGGATGGTCTCGAGGACGGCGGCGACGAGGTCCTTGCCCTCGCCCTCGCCGTTGTCGAACGCGCCCTCGCTCGTGCCGGCTGGGCTCGTCGTGCCGCGGGTGTTGAAGCGCAGCACCGCGACGCCCGCAAGGGCCGGGAGGCGCCAGGCGGCCTTGCGGTACAGGTGGCTGTCCATGAATCCGCCGTGGGTCGGCAGCGGGTGCAGACACACCATCGTCGCGACGGGGTCGCGGCCTTCCGGAAGCGCGAGCTCGCCGACGAGTCGCAGCCCGTCCGACGTCGTCAGCGTCAGGGGTTCGCGCCGCGCGGGCAGCACGCTCCCCGCGATGATCTCCGCCATCAGGTCCCTTCCAGCTGCTCAGTAGCGCGGCGCTCGGCCGCGCACGGGACCGCGACGTCCGCGGGCCTCCCAGCACGGGGTGTGCCAGTGCCGACGGTGCTCCTCGCCGGACGCCGTGCCCGCTGGCCAGGCCACCACGTGCGGCGTACCGGGACGAACCTCCTGGTCGCACCCCGGACAGCGGTACGCCTTGGTAGCCGACGCGCCGCTGATGCGCCTTACGTGCCAGTCGCCGTCAGGGTGCTCCTCGACCTGCTGCAGGTCGCTCCGCAGGGGCCGGGACGCGCCCTCGTCCCTGCGTCTGTTCTGGCGGCCCATGCCCCCAAGCGTAAGAGCCTGACCGCGGCGTGGGCCTCGGGGCTCGTGCGACCTAGTCGTGATCGGCTGCCGTACCCCTCGCCGCCGTCGTTCGCGGGACGGCGACGGCCCGACGCAGGAGGGCCCGAGCCGGCACGCCCGGCGAGGGGTGCCCGACGCGAGGGAGCGAGGGACGAGCGACCGAGCTTGGAGGGCTAGTCATAGGTGCGGAAGCCGCGGCCGGTCTTGCGGCCTAGGTAGCCCGCGGTGACGAGGTGCTCGAGGCGCGGCGCCGGGGCGAAGCCGGGCTCGCGGAACTCGAGGTACAGGGTGCGCTGGATCGCCAGCGAGACATCGAGGCCGACCACGTCGAGAAGCTCGAACGGGCCCATCGGGTAGCCACAGCCGGTCTTCATCGCGGTGTCGATGTCGTCGGCCGTGGCGTAGTTGGCCTCGAGCATGCGGATCGCATCGTTGAGGTAGGGGAAGAGCAGCGCGTTGACGATGAATCCGGCGCGGTCGCCGCACGTCACCGGGTGCTTGCCGATCCGCCTGCAGAGCGCGACACCCGTCGCGACGACGTCGGCCGAGGTCGCGACGGTCGAGACGACCTCCACGAGCTTCATGATCGGCGCCGGGTTGAAGAAGTGCAGGCCGACGACATCCTGCGGACGCCTGGTGACCGCAGCGAGGTCGACCACCGAGAGGCTCGAGGTCGTGGTCGCGAGGATCGAGCCGGGCTTGATGATCTCGTCGAGCGCCTCGAACAGCACCGTCTTCACGGCGAGGTCCTCGACGACCGCCTCGACCACGAGGTCGACGTCGGCGAGGTCGTCGAGCAGCGTCGTCCCCGACACGAGTGCCAGGGCTGCGTCGCGCGCCTCCTCGGTGAGCTTGCCGCGCGCCACGCCCTTGTCGAGCGAGCGCTCGAGGTTGTGGCGCACGCGTGCGACCTTGTCGTCGCCGCGGGCGACGTACAGCACGTCGATGCCCGCCTTGGCGAACACCTCGATGATCCCGGTCGCCATCGTGCCCGAGCCCACGACACCGACCTTGCCGACCGTGCGCAGCGGGGTGTCGGACGCTCCACCCTCGACCGGGGTGAGCGCATCGGCGATCACGACGGGCGAGTTGGGCGCCTCGTACGTGTAGAAGCCACGGCCGGTCTTGCGGCCGCGCAAGCCGGCGGTGACCATCTGCTTGAGCGCAGGGCTCGGCGCGTGCAGGCGGTCACGGCCCTGCTTGTACATCGTGTCGAGGATCTCGTATGCCGTGTCGAGCCCGATGAGGTCGAGCAGTGCGAGCGGGCCCATGGGGAGGCCGCAGCCGAGCTTCATCGACGCGTCGATGTCCTCGCGCGTGGCGTACTTCGTCTCGAACATCGACACCGCGTGGTTGAGGTAGCCGAACAGCAGCGCGTTGGCGATGAAGCCGGCCTTGTCGACGACGACGACCGGCAGCTTGTCCCGCGACGAGGCGAGCGCCTCGACGTCGGCGACGCCGTCGGGCGCGGACACGACCGTGCGGACGACCTCGACGAACTTGAGCACGGGTGCCGGGTTGAAGAAGTGCATGCCGACGACCTGGGCGGGCCGCTTCGTCGCGACGGCGATGTCGGTGACCGACAGGGACGACGTGTTGGTCGCGAGGATCGCCTCGGGTCCGACGATGGCATCGAGCTGCTCGAAGATGCCGCGCTTGAGGTCGAGGCTCTCGCTGACCGCCTCGACGACGAGGTCGCGGTCGGCGAGGTCGGCGAGGTCGGTGCCGAACCGGATGCGGCCGATGGTCGCCGCCCGCTCTTCCTCGGTGGCCTTCCCGCGCTTCACCGCGCGGGCCGTGGAGCCCTCGACGTGGCCACGGCCGCGCTCGACCGCCGCGTCGTTCGCGTCGATCCCGACGACGTCGTAGCCGTGGGAGGCGAACACCTCCGCGATGCCGGCACCCATGGTGCCGAGGCCGACGACGCCGATCCGGCGGATGTCACGCGACATGGACCTGTCTCCTCCGTCTGTGCTGCCCCGCACGGCACGCCGGGGCGCACGACCGCGGCGGCGAGGTCTGGCCCCATCGTGGCACCCGGACGTACCGGAAGCAGCGCCCGGGTCCGGCGCACCCGGGGGTCGGGGCGCCCCGGTCGGGGCACTAGCGTGCAGCGCGTGCGCCTCGTCATCGCCACGTGCTCCGTGGACTACGCGGGCCGTCTCACCGCCCACCTGCCGAGCGCCACGCGGCTGCTCCTCGTGAAGGCCGACGGCTCGGTGCTCGTGCACTCCGACGGCGGGTCGTACAAGCCGCTCAACTGGATGAGCCCTCCGTGCTCCCTCGCGGTCGACGAGTCCGACGAGGGCACCGGCACGTGGACGGTCACGAACAAGGCGGGCGAGAAGCTCGTCATCACGATCGAGGCCGTGCACCACGACACCGAGCACGCGCTCGGCCAGGACCCGGGCCTGGTCAAGGACGGAGTCGAGGCGCACCTGCAGGCACTGCTGGCCGCGCAGATCGACACGCTCGGCGAGGGCTGGCGGCTGGTGCGCCGCGAGTTCCCCACCGCGATCGGGCCGGTCGACATCATGGCCAGGGACTCCGACGGCCGAGCCGTCGCGATCGAGATCAAGCGCCGGGGCGAGATCGACGGCGTCGAGCAGCTGACCCGCTACCTCGAGCTGCTCAACCGCGACCCGCTGCTCGCCCCCGTGCGCGGCATCTTCGCCGCGCAGGAGATCAATCCCCAGGCCAAGGTGCTGGCCGCAGACCGTGGGATCGAGTGCGTCGTCCTCGACTACGACGCTCTCCGCGGCCTCGACGACGTCGGCTCCCGGCTGTTCTGAGCCTCCACCGGTCGGTGGAGGCGAGAAGCCACCGGCTGTTCGCTGTATCCGCGCCCCACTCTGCGGGAGGGTGGAGCCATGACAACGACGACGCCCACCGCCGACTCCCTGGTCGTGCCGGTGCCCGAGGGCTCTGACCTCGCGGTACGCGTGCGCGGCCTCCACAAGGCGTACGGCGAGACGCACGCGTGCGACGGCGTCGACCTCGACGTCGTCCGGGGCGAGGTCCTCGCCCTGCTCGGCCCGAACGGTGCCGGCAAGACGACCACCACCGAGATCCTCGAGGGATACCGCCACCGCGACGCGGGCGAGGTTTCCGTGCTCGGCCATGACCCGTCGCACACAGACCCGCGCTGGCGCAGCCGTCTCGGCATCGTGCTGCAGACGGCCGCCGACCTCGGCGACCTCACGGTCGAGGAGTCGGTGAAGCACTTCTCCGGCTACTACCCACGGCCGCGCGACGTCGACGAGGTCATCGACTGGGTCGGCCTGAACGAGAAGCGCAGGACGCGCGGCAGCAACCTGTCGGGCGGCCAGCGTCGCCGGCTCGACGTCGCCCTGGGCATCATCGGCCGGCCGGAGCTGCTGTTCCTCGACGAGCCGACCACCGGCTTCGACCCGGAGGCGCGCCGCGAGTTCTGGGGGCTCATCGAGGGCCTCAAGGAGGAGGGCACCACGATCCTGCTCACCACGCACTACCTCGACGAGGCAGAGGTGCTGGCCGACCGCGTGGCCGTCATCGCCCGTGGGCGCGTCATCGCCTGCGACATCCCGTCGCGCCTCGGCGGTCGTGACGAGTCGCACGCCACCCTAACCTGGAAGGAGGGCGAGGAGGTGCGCACAGAGCAGACGACCGAGCCCACCCGGGTCGTCGGCGAGCTCGCCGCCCGCTTCGACGGCGAGATCCCTGGGCTCGCCATCCACCGCCCCAGCCTCGAGGACGTCTATCTGTCCCTCATCGGGCACGACACCGAGGACGCATCATGACCACCACGACCACGGCCCCCGGCGCCCCGGCTCCGCTCGCGCCTCCCGGTGCGCTCGCCCTCGGCCGCCGCCGCGTGGCGATCGAGCTGAAGTCGTTCTTCCGCGACAAGAACTCCGCGGTCTGGAACTTCGCGCTCCCGATGCTGCTGATGATCATCTTCGGCTCGGTGTTCGGCGGCCAGACGCTCGGGCCTACCGGCATCACGTTCGCGCAGTACTTCGTCGCGGGCATGATCGCGTCGGGCGTGCTGTACACCAGCTTCCAGAACCTCGCGATCGCGATCCCGATGGAGCGCGACGACGGCACGCTCAAGCGCATCCAGGGCACGCCGATGCCCAAGCTCTCGTACTTCATCGGCAAGATCGGCCTCGTCTTCGTGGCCTACGCCGCGCAGGTGACCCTGCTCATCCTCATCGGTGTGCTCTTCTACGACATCGAGCTGCCGAGCGGCAGCCAGTGGTTCACCTTCGCCTGGGTGTCGGTGCTGGGCCTCGTGTCGTGCACCCTGCTCGGCATCGCGTTCAGCGTGGTGCCGAAGAACGCCAAGGGTGCCTCTGCCGTCGTGAGCCCGATCGTGCTCGTCCTGCAGTTCACGTCCGGCGTGTTCTTCCTCTTCCAGGACCTTCCGCAGTGGATGCAGCAGTTCGCGGCGCTGTTCCCGCTCAAGTGGCTGACGCAGGCGATGCGCAGCGTGTTCCTGCCCGAGGCGGCAGCAGCCCTCGAGGTGACGGGCTCGTTCGAGCTCGCCAAGTGCGCCGCCGTCCTCATCGCGTGGACCATCGGCGGCCTCGTCCTCAGCCTGGTGTTCTTTCGCTGGAACAAGAGGGGCGAGAACTGATCGACATGGCAGGCACCGAGGAGCGCGACTTCGCCGAGCGGACCCTCGTCGGCTGGCACGTGCTCTTCGGTGCCATGTCCGTCGCGACGGTCGTGCTCACGGCTGCGAACGGCAACGGGGCGTTCATCGCGGCGATGGTCGTCGTGCTCGACGCGGCGTACCTGCTCGTCTGGTTCCCCCGCCAGGGATGTGGCTCCCTGAAGCGGTCGGTCCCGTTCCTCGCCGTGGCATGCGTGGTGCTGGCCCTGATGGCGTACCGCGACCCGGCCTCCCTGGTGATCCTCTTCGCGCTGTACCCCCTGGGCTTCGTCCTGCTCGATCGCCGTGGCGCGATCATCGCGACGTTCGCCATCACGCTGACCTTCACGGTCACGCTGGCAGCGCGCGACGGCTTCAGCCGCGAGGCCGTGCTGCTCAACGGCTTCACGGCCGTCGGCAACATCGTCTTCGCCTTGGTGATCGGCCTGTTCATCGACGGCATCGTGCGCGAGAGCCGCGCCCGAAAGGAGCTGCTCGAGCAGCTGCAGGCCACCCAGGGCGAGCTCGCAGCCCTCGAGCGCGAGGCGGGCGCCGTCGCCGAGCGGGAGAGGCTCGCCCGCGACATCCACGACACGCTGGCCCAGGGGTTCACCAGCATCGTCATGCTGTCACAGGCGGGCGAGGCGGCTGCGTCCGACGGTGACGGCGCCCAGGCCGTTGTGCGCCTGAGGCAGATCGAGGAGACCGCCCGCGAAGGCCTCGCCGAGGCACGCGCGCTCGTCGGCGCCATGACTCCTCCTGCGCTCGAGGGCGACAGGCTCCCCGATGCCCTCTCACGCCTCGTCGACCGGTTCGCCCGCGACACCGGCGTGGCAGCCGACTTCACGGTCGACGGCGAGCCCGGGCAGCTGTCGGCGACCAGCGACATCGTCGCCCTGCGCGCGACCCAGGAGGCGCTCGCCAACGTGCGCAAGCACGCCGGCGCCACGCGCGTGCAGGTGCGGCTCACGTACGACGAGGACGGCGCGACGGTGAGCGTGAGCGACGACGGCGCAGGCTTCGACCCCGCCGCCCCGCGAGCTGGCTACGGTCTCGATGGCCTGGCTCAGCGCGTGGAGTCGGTAGGCGGCCTGTCGTCGGTGGAGTCGAGCCCCGGAACGGGGACGCGCGTGAGGGTGAGGGTGCCGTGATCCGCGTGCTGGTCGTCGACGACCACCCGGTGGTGCGCAGCGGGCTTGTCGGACTGCTCGGCAGCGAGGCCGACCTCGAGGTGGTCGGCGAGGCCGAGAACGGCCGTGAGGGGGTCGATCTCGCCGCGTCGCTGACGCCCGACGTCGTGCTCATGGACCTGCGCATGCCGGTTATGGATGGTGCGTCCGCGACCGCCGAGATCACCGCTGCGGGCACCTCGCGCGTGCTGGTGCTGACGACGTACGACACCGACGGCGACATCCTGCGCGCGGTCGAGGCGGGCGCCACCGGCTACCTGCTCAAGGACACCCCGCGCGACCAGCTGCTCGCTGCGGTGAGAGCTGCGGCGCGCGGCGAGACCGTGCTCGCTCCCCCGCTCGCGGCCAAGCTGATGCGCCAGGTGCGCGGCGGCGACCAGCTGACGCCGCGCGAGCTCGAGGTGCTCGCGCTCGTCTCGCGCGGGATGTCGAACCCGGAGGTGGCCCGCGAGCTGTTCATCGGCGAGGCGACGGTGAAGTCGCACCTGCTGCACGTCTTCGACAAGCTCGGCGTCTCCGACCGCACTGCTGCGGTCACCCAGGCGCTCCAGCGCGGGCTCCTGCCCTCACCCGGCGGGTGGCGGCACTGGCTCCGGCTCGGGTGCATCGTGCCTGCTGCGCAGGTCGTAGTAGAGCAGTGTGAGCCCGATGGACGCGACGGGCACGAGCACCGCCGCGATGACGAGCGCGATGAGGTTCGTGGCCCAGAACGGCCAGCCTGTGAGCAGCAGGATGATCGCGCCGATGCTCGCAGGCAGCGAGAAGGCGATCCACGCCAGGAAGCCGCCGAGCAGCGCTGCGCGCAGGCGGTGGCCGTTCGTGATCTGCGAGCTGCGGCGCAGGCCCTCGCGCACGCCTTCGTCCTCGAGCTCGGTGGTGGGAAGAGCGACCGCCCATCGCGCGAGCAGGTAGAGGGCGATCGGCAGCAGCCACCAGGTCGAAGCCAGGAGCGAGACGACCACGTACGCGATCATCGCGACGACCCATCCGCCCGGATGCACGAGCACGCGCTGGAACGCCATCGGGCCGGAGATCTCCTTGCCCTGCGCAAGGGCGTCGACGATCTCCACCGTGGTCGCCATCGCGAAGGCGACCACGGGTAGCAGCAGGACCGAGACGACAGCGGTGAGCACGACGCCGGCGACCTGGTCGCCCAGGCCGTTGACGTCGGTGAGGCTCCCACCGGGCCGCGCGCGCACGAGGATCCGCGCGACGAGCAGGTTGAGCGCGACCGAGCCCATCACGATGAGGGCCGGCACCCAGAAGGCACCGGGGCGCTTGCGCATGAGGTCAAGGGAGGCCGTGGCGATCTGGCCGGCCTTGCGACGCCGGTCCAGCGTCGGGTCGTCGTCGTTGAAGAAGTCGGTACGCGCGGCGATGAACGCCAGCAGCATGAGCGCGCCGACAATGACGCCGAGGACGATGCCCGGCGAGTTGAGCAGGTCGACGAACAGCAACGATCCTGCCGCGGTGAGCGAGCAGAAGCCCGTCACCGCAGGGCCGCCGATCGTGGGCAGCGGCACGGCGTCCGGGCGGCCCTCGTCGACCTGCCACTGCACCGGCTCGGCCCACTGCGTCTTGGTGTTCGGGCCCGTCGGTCCGTTGTTGAACGACGGCGCCTTCTGCCCCCACCTGCCCGTGAAGCTCAGCCAGCCGAACTGCCCGCTCGGGGTCGCCGGCATCATCACGATCTCGGGCCGCACCTCGCGGCCCATCGCCGTGGTGTTGTCGCAGCCGAAGCCCGCGGCCGCGCTCTTCCCGAACCACTGGGCCTGCGTGAAGTACGCCGCATGCGAACCCTGGCCGGGATAGACGGCGATGTGGTCGCCGTCCTTGTGCACCTTGTCGGCGGTCCAGAGCGCGACCTCGGAGCCCTCGTGCTGCGCGAACGCCGTGCTCTCCGGCGCGACGGCCAGCGCCTGCTCCGGCGTCGTCGCCGGGAAGACGAGCTGGATCATCTCCCAGTCGCCCTCGTGCTTGTCGTTCCAGTCGTTGAAGACCCAGAACAGCCAGTACTGCAGCACGAGCTTGTCGGTGTGCGCAGGATCGGTGGTGACGCGGGCGTAGACGGTCGAGGGCTTGCCTGCGGCCGCGGTGCGGAACCACTGCTCGTAGTCGCACCCGGGCGAGAGCGGGTTGCCAGGAAGGTCGAGATACCAGCCGTCGCCCTTGCCCGCGAGCTCCGAGGCGGTGGGGGCGGCGAACGACTGGCCGTCGGGCCCGACGAGCGTGACGTCGGTGCTGCCGAGCACGGTCTCCACAGCGGTCGGGACGTACGGCTCGCCGTCGCCGCAAGGGTTGGCCTGGTCGCGCACGACCACGATCGGTGCGTACTTCTGCGCGAGCTGGGTGGCAGCGTCGTCCGCTGCCGAGGCGGGGGCCGCACCGACGAGCCCGACCAGGCCCACCACGGCGGAGGCCAGCGCTGCAGCGACGATCCGGCGGCTCATGACTTCCCCTCTCGGGCCCGGGACAGGTCGAGTCTGCCGCGCCGAGCGCCGAACGCACCGCAGGTCGGCGCTGGTAGTCGATTCGCGGCGTATGCCCCGCGTTCTGACTACCAGCGGAACACGCGATCGGAAACGCGCATGCCGGCTACCCGCTGCGGACCTAACCTCGGCTCAGCGAGGTCGGGAGGACGGAGCAGGCCGTGGGTGCGGTGACGCTGCGCGAGATCACGGACGCGAACCGCGCCGCCGTCGAGGCGCTCGCGGTGACCGAGCCGCAGCGCTTCTACGTCGCCGACGTCGCGACGTCGCTGCGCGAGGCGGTGGAGTACCCGGAGGCGAAGGCCTGGTGCCGCGCCGTGTACGCCGACGACGAGCCGGTCGGCTTCGTGATGCTCAGCGACGGCATCACCTCGGACGACCCGACCCTGCTCGGCCCGTACTACCTGTGGCGGCTGCTCGTGGACCACAGGTACCAGCGCCTCGGCTACGGCGCCGCGGCGCTCGACCTCGTCGTCGAGCACGTGCGGACCCGTCCCGACGCTCGCGAGCTGCTCGTGTCGCACGTGGTCGGCCCGTCGTCGCCCGCCGGCTTCTACGAGCGCTACGGCTTCGTGCCGACCGGCCAGGTGCACGAGGACGAGCCAGTCCTCGCCCTCGACCTGCGCGGCTGATCCACGGCGGTCCTTGCGCGTTCGGGTCCACGACGAACCGGCTTCTGCCACGCTTCAGGCTCACCGAACGGCCCCTCGGAGGAACCGTGACCGTCCTGCTCGCCTACGTCCGCACCCCCGAGGGCGACGCCGCGCTGCGCACCGCCGTGCAGGAGGCCGCACTGCGTTCGACCGGTGCGGTCGTCGTCAACGTCACCCGCCCCGAGGCCGACGTCGACTCGCCGTTCTCCGCCGAGCAGATCCTGGACGCGGTTGCCGAGCGGTTCGCCTCGGCCGGCGTGGCGGTCGACGTACGCCAGCTCCCGACGAACCCCGAGGTCGCGGAGGCCATCCTCGACCTCGCGGCCGAGGTGGGCGCCGAGCTCATCGTCATCGGGCTGAGGCGGCGTTCCGCGGTCGGCAAGTTCGTGCTCGGCAGCACGTCTCAGCGCATCCTCCTCGGGGCGGACTGCCCCGTCGTCGCCGTGAAGGCCGACCTCGACTGACCGACCCGCCTCACGCACCTACGTGCCGGAGAACCCGTGCGGTTCATGGAACATCAGTGCGCAACGCCGGAACCTCACGGCACCATGGTGGGGTGACCGCCGATGCACCGTCGTACCTGACGCGCCCGCTCGCTCCCGAGACCTGGGACGACTTCGCCCGACTCGTCGAAGCGAACAACGGCGTGTGGGGTGGCTGCTGGTGCATGGGTTTCCACGTCGAGGGCCTGAGCGGCCAGCGCAGCGCCGCCGACAATCGCTCCGCCAAGCAGGCTCACGTGCGGGCGGGGAGTGTGCACCAGGTGCTGGTGTACGCCGGCGACGAGGCGGTCGGCTGGTGCCAGTTCGGTCCGCCTGCCGAGGTGGCCACGATCAAGAACCGCGCGGCCTACGACCAGGAGCTCGTCACGCTGCCCGACTGGCGGATCGGCTGCATCTTCACCGGTTCGCGACACCGGGGCGCCGGCGTTGCGCGGGCCGCGGTCGCGGGTGCGCTCGACGCCATCCGCACCGCCGGCGGCGGAGTCGTGGAGGCCTACCCCGAGCAGGTCGACGGTCGGCCGCAGCAGCGAGGCGCCTACTTCCACACCGGGCCCGAGACGCTGTACGAGGAGTTCGGCTTCACCCGTGAGCGCCGCATCGCGAAGTGGCGCTGGGTCATGCGCCTGAAGGTGAACGCCTGAGCCGCACCCGCTCCGGACATGCCTCCGTCCCGAGCGCCTGTGCTGGCGTCGGGTCCGGAGGTGCGGTTGAGGGCGGCCGTTCTCGTCAGGCGGCCGACCTGTGTGGCGGTGGTTCGGGTGGTTGGCCTCGTCGCAGCCGTTCGGCCAGGAGTGCTCCGTCGCGTCCGACGTAGCCGGTGTCGGGCGGGTGGAACCGCCACCGTTGCGGATGGCCGGGATCCAGGTCGGGGTCGGCGGTGATCCCCCACTTCGCGCGGTGCACCAGGCCGTGGTGACGCGGGCACAACAGGACCAGGTTGGACAGGCAGGTGGCGCCGTCGTTCTCCCACTCGCGGACGTGGTGGGCGATGCAGCGGGACGCGTCGACCTTGCAGCCGGGGAACCGGCAGTGCCGGTCTCGCACCGCCAACGCTGCGCGCTGGTCCCGCGTCGCGGACCGGGAGCGGCGCGCGACGCAGTGGACGTGGGCGCACTGGCCGGTGAGGTCGTGCGGGTCGCCGGGTGAGTCGTTGTCGGTGTCGTGGGGTGCGAGGTCGTCGGGGTGCACGGTGGCGACGCTCTCACGGACGCGGCGGTCGGAGCGGGCGATCTGCCCGAGGGAGGACCGGTCGGCGTGCAGGCCCAGGGTGTGCACGACGGTGACCTCGGCGTCGCACAGCACCTCCTCGACCACCTCGACCGGGACGGGCACCGGGTCACGGCCGGGGACCAGGAGCTCCCCGGGCCCGCCGTTCTCGTGCACGTCCTGGGAGGCAAGCAGGGTGACGTTGGCGGGGTTGCCGTGCCGAGTGCCAGCATCGGTGAGCATCTCCCCCACCAGCTCCGCGAACGCCTCCGCCAGCAGACGCGGCCGAGCCAGGGACCGGCGGCGCTCGTCCTCGTCCGCGTCCCCCGTCGACTGCTCCTCCTCAGGCAGGCTGCCGGTGCGGAACCACTGGTCCACCCGGGCCTCGAGGACCTCCACCAGCCGTGCGGCGGTCATCGCGTCGAGCACCATGCGGACCACGGCGGTCGCCCCGATCGTGCCGACCCGGACCTCGCGCTGCTCGAGGGCTTCCAGGGCCTTGCGGGCGGCGGCCTCGGGGTCGAGGTGGAAGATCAGCGACGCGGCGACCTTCTCCACGTCGCGGGTCGTGCCGGTCTGGCACACCCCGAGGATGATCGCCTCACCGCGGGCCTGCGCGTCGGTGCGCGCACTGCCCCGCAGGTCGGAGGTCGCGGTGTTGATCCCGTCGGCGGCGGCGCGGGCGGAGTCGGGGCAGATCCGACCGGCCAGGACCCCGATCCGGATCCGGGGGTACTTCTCCAACGCGCGCCCGAGCTTGGCGACCCGACCGGCCTGGGCGGTGGAGACGCCGAGGTCGTCGACGTAGAACCGCTTGACGGAGAAGAACCCCGACCGAGCCAGATCCCCCGACTGATGCGCGGCCTGGATCAGGACCGCTTCGCCGGCCTCCCCCAGACCGCCGGCACGGTTGAGCACCGACACCAGTCGCACCTGCTCCACACCGTCCAACTCGCGGTGCTCGCCCGCGGCCAACCGGGCACCGAGCCGGGCGAACAGCTGCTCGGCCTGCGCGAGGTCCTCACCCAGCGAACCGCCCGCGAGGTCGGTGACCTCGCCGGTGCCGGGGGTGGATTCCATACCGCGATCGTACATGCGTACTATTCAACACGCAACCCCTGACAACGCCGAAACCTGACTATTTCCAACGACTTACAGCGATCCACCGTCCACAGGCTGTGGACAGACCTCAGCCAGATCAGTGACACAGAGCAGCAATCGGTAGCGGCTCACGTCGGTCCTCGAACTGGGGGTCGAAACGCGCTGTATGCGACGCGATTCGACCCCCAGTGGCCCGCGCCGAGTGACGCCTCGTGCCGGTTCGCCCATCTGGATGCGAGCGATCGCGGCACCTATGCCCGATCCTGTCGCGATCGGCGATGCCACTCCTTGACCGGCACGAGCAGCGCGGGTGCGACCCGGGCGGTCAGTCGCTCTGCCTGTTCAGAGTCGAGCCGGACAACGACCGACGTGCCTTGGTCGGCGAAGGAGACGATGGGGCGACCGTCGCCGTGTTTCCAGACCGACCCGTCGAAGGCGTGCGGGGCGATCGTGACGAAGGCATCCCAGACGAGCGAGTCCCCGGCCTTGAGGACTCCAGTCGCAGCCGGCTGGCGGTTGGGCCAGCGCGCTACTCCCAGCAGTGTCGCGGCGGCTTGCACTAGCTCAGTCGTCGCCGGCTGAACATCCGGGATGTCGCACTCGAACGCCGAGACCGCGTCCTCGAACAGCCGGAGACAGATCCTCAGGGCGTCTGCGCCTTGGTTGTTGGCGCCTTGACGCCAGTCCACGACGTACGCGACCGAGGACTCACCCATGAGCTCGACCATGCCCGGTAGGGCGAGCTCGGAGTACCAGAGCGCTGGTACGTCGTCCTGGTGTCAGCGCGCAGCCCGCACAGCCGCGGCGATCCCAGTCCCGAGAAGGAGCAGCACCCCGACGAACACGACGAGCGAACCGACGGACCCGCTGTAGATCGCGCGCTCACCAAGCACGACGAACACAGGATTGCCCCACAGAACGTCGAGCAACAGCCCGATGACCATGAGCAGCCCGGAGAGCACCAGCAACCTGCTGACCACGCGCGACCGAGCGACGTGGTCGCCCGTGCTGGCATCGACGGCAGCCCGTGCCGACGACATGCCCGGACGGCGCTCCCCCTGGTTCATGCGACGTATCCTGCCCGTTCGTCACGTGGAGCGGAAGGTCAGAACTTCGGCTCGATCGCGTGGACGCCGGGCACGACTCCATGCGGTCGCCGGTCGCGCGATATCGTCCGCCGTGCCCACGACCGACTCCGCCAGCCGCATTGTGCGGGCCGATCGCCATCGCCTTCCAGTGCTGGCCAGCGTCCTCGGTCGGGCTCTGGCGGACGATCCGATATTCCGGTGGTCACTTGGCGAAGCGGCGAGTGCGCAAGCCATCGCCGCATCAGCCACCGCCATCTACGCACCGTACGCCGACCTCGGGATGGTCTGGGAATGTGGTGACGCCGCAGGCGTAGCAGTCTGGGTGCCGCCGGACGGGGCGTACCACCTCGCTACCGGTGACCCGGCGGCTGCGTCGCAGACTGCTGGAGCACCAGATGAGATCGACCGTCGCCAAGCCACATGGGACTGGCTTGAGTCC
>JBBQAY010000076.1:0-15291 GCA_038316965.1 Candidatus Nanopelagicales bacterium | reverse complement strand
CAGCGGTGCCTGGGCCTTGCGGGCCACGGCCACGACGTCGTCGCGGAACTCCTTGGGATAGGGCTTTGCCACGGGGACATCCTTCCGCCTGAGGCCGAAACCTCAGAGGTCAGGTGTCAACCGAACTCGGGGCAGTCCCGTAACCACGCCGACCCGTGTCGCGAACGAGCCCACAACCGAACGAGCCCTGACATGAGTGTCAGGGCTCGTTCGCAACAGGGGTGAGTGGAGGTGCCGGGATCCGTCCCGCGGGGCGCAGGCACGAGCGGACGGCGGCTTCGCCGCAGGGGCTCGAGGTGAAGCGGCGGTCCTCGCGATTCCAGTGGGACCTCCACACACCGCTGAAACACGAATGGCCCCGCAGAAGATCTGCGGGGCCGCTCGTTGAACAGGGGATCGGTGTGTGGAGGTGCCGGGAATCGAACCCGGGTCCTTCGTTGGCGATCAGGGTCTTCTCCGGGCGCAGCCTGCTGTGCCTTTCTCGGCCCCGACAGTCACGCAGGCAAGCTGTCGACGGGCTCAGTCACTGTTTGTTGTCCTGCGTCACCCCGTGACCGGGATGGCAGTGAGTCCCCTAACTGACGCCAGGAACCGGAGCGGGAACGCCCCCGGGCTGACGGACTTCAGGCTCGCTTAGGCAGCGAGGGCGAAGTCAGTGCGCTGTGAATTGGCACTTGTATTTAGGCGCTGGATCGTTTGCGAGATAACCAGCATCCTCGGCCCGCTTCTTCCTTCACGACAGACGAAGTCGAAACCGATCACCCCCTGTGCAGTTGTGATCTCAGTGTAGGGGCCATCACCGACCACGCGACATACCGAAAGCCGGCGCCCGCCTGTGGACGACACGCCGTACGACGTCGCCTGTGGACAACTCCGCTCGAAAGCCGTTGCGGTTGTTGCACTTTGGGGGTTGACGACTGTCGGAGGCTCGTGGTTGGATTCATACATGCGTTCGAGTCTGGTCGATCTCCCGCTGGAGCAGAAGGCTGCCCGCGCGGTCTCCGCGCTCATGGAGGCCGCCGAGCTCGTCGCCGAGGCTGCGCGTCAGGGGGCGTTCGCAGCGGCTCCTGCTGTCGTGCAGCCGGCGTTGGCCATGGCGGTGCTGCGCTCGGCAGACCAGGCCAAGGCCTCCGCCACCGCAGCGATTGCCGCCGTCGACTCCTCCGGGTGGCTGCCCGACGGGCAGGTGTCCCTCGCACGCTGGATCGAGAAGATCGCCGGCCTGCCCCACCGCGAGGCCACCGGCCTGCTCGCCCACGCCCGCGCCCTGACCGACGACTACTCCGGCCTCCTCGACGCCTGGCTCACCGGCGAGGCCTCGGGCTCCATGGTCAGCACCCTGCGCGGTGGCATCGACCAGGCCTTGCGCCGCGTTCCGTCCGACGACCGGCCCGCCAAGCGTGCAGCGCTGGAGTCGACGTTCCTCGACTACGCCGATCGCAACACCCCCGACCGCGTCGCCCAGGCTTTGAAGGACTACCGCGCGAAGGTCGACCCCGACGGTGCCAACCAGGCCGAGATCGACGCCCACGACGAGCAGCACCTCCGCTTCACCCCCGTCGGCGAAGGTGTCGTCGTCAAGGGGTGGCTCGCCAACGAGACCTATGCCCAGATCCGCACCGCGCTCGAGCAGGTCGTCGACGGCTGGTACCGCAGCAACGAGCTCCCCGACGAAGACCGGATCGACTGCGACGGCGACACCCGCGCCGCCGACCGCCGCAAGCGCCAGCGCCAGGGGCACCTGCACGCCCTCGCCCTCGCACAGATCTGCACCGACGCCCTCGAATCCGGCACCCTCGGCACCCACCACGGCCTGCTCCCCCGCATCACGCTGTCCGGCAGCCTCGACCGGCTTCAGGCCGGGCTCGGCGGCGAGCTTCTCCTGCCCGGGCACGACACCCCCGCCGTCGTCATCCCCGACACCTTCCGCCGATTCACGTGCGACGCCGAGATCACCCCGATCATCACCGCCAACCCCGACCACGGCCTCCGACCCATCGACCTCGTCCTGCGCGAAGCCAACGAACCGTTCCTCTACGTCGGGCGCGACTACCGCGTCGTCCCACCCCGCCTCCGCCGCGCCCTGGAGCACCGCGACCAGCACTGCGCCTTCCCGGGCTGCGGCGTCAACGTGCGGCGGTGCCGCGCCCACCACGTGCAGCACTGGGAGCAAGGCGGATTGACCGACCTCGACAACTGCGTCCTGGTCTGCGAGACCCACCACAGAGCAGTCCACGAAGGCGGCTGGACCGTCACCGCCGCCGGCACCGACCCCCGCCTTCCCGGCTACTGGCAGTTCACGGCACCACCCGACCGACGCAGGCCCTGACCGCACGCACACGTCAGGGCGCACCACCCGTCACCGGCCACGCCCGCCCACGACCACCCCACACAGCAGCGCCGCACCCCGTCGCGCCTCACGGCATCCGACGGCGTACGGCGCTGCTCAGCGTCCGGGCCCAGTCCTCGTCACGTCGCATTCACCACGACCAACCCGACGCCGGTCGTGCCGTGGGACGACTGGATATGGGTGACCCGCACCCCGACGTAGCTGCCGACCCACACCCCGCTCCGCCAGTCGCCCGAGCCGAGCATCCAGCCGTCCCTACCCAGTTGCCAGCCAAGCCAGGACATCGCCGTCTTCGGGTCGTCCCCGGTCACCATGATCCAGGCTGCGCAGTCGCCGTTCTTCTGGCCTTGGGCCTGGCTGTACTCGATCCCGTAGGAGCTCATCGAATCGAGCACCGCGATCTCCTCGGGGCTGCAGGCTGCGGCGATGACCGCGTCGTCGATCGCGTGCTGGTGGGCACCCGCATCGGCCTGCCAGCTGGTCGCACCCCACATCAGGGCGAAGGCCACGGGCATCGTGACCCACACCGGTGCCGTCCGGTCTCGCAGCGGCGCCAGCATCGTGACCGCCGCGCCCAGCAGCGCTGCGGGGATGGTGGCCAGCACGAGCACCCCGACCCAGTCGAGGCCTGCGGGCGCCGCGATCTCGCCGTACGTCTCGGCGAGCGCATAGGCGGCGCCGATGGACGTCGCCGCCACCGCGAGTGCCAGCACCGAGACGGCTAGCGTGCGGATCTTGTAGCCACGGTTCAGCCGGAGCGGCCCCTGCTCGGTCTCGGGCTCTGCAGGCGGCGCATAGGGATCGGTCATCACGACCACCTCCTGGCGTCCTGCCCCCAGGCTAGGCCGATCAGCCCGGGGAAGAGCGTCGAGGAGTGGGCGGCCGGTCAGCCGTTGAGGCGGTGGTACAGGCCCTTCAGCGTCCCGGCCAGCTTGCGGTACTCCGCGTACCCCGCCTCGTACGCCGGCTCACCCGACGGCGTGAAGCGCTGGGCCACGGGCACGAGCGCGGGTACGTCGTCCAGGGTGAGCTCGCCGAGGCAGATGCGCGCCCAGAGCGCCACGCCGCGCAGCTGCGCATGCCGCGGGTCGGCGACCTGGTCGACGGGCACACCGAGCACGTCGGCGTGGATCTGGCACCACAGGTCGCTCTGCGCTCCCCCGCCGAGGATCCGCACCGACGGCACCGGCCGCTTCAGGAACTTCTGGTACGAGTCGAACAGCCAGCGAGTGTTGTACGCGACGCCCTCGAGCACCGAGCGCACGAGCATCGCGCGGTCGGTGCGCAGCGACATGTTGAGCCAGCCGGCGCGCAGGTGCTTGTCCTCGAGCGGGCTGCGCTCGCCGTTGAGCCACGGCATGAACAGCACGCCCTCGCTGCCCGCGGGCGCCGTGGCGGCGAGGGCGAGCAGCTCCTCGAACGACGGCGAGAGCGTCTCGACCGCCATGCCCTCGCGGCCGATGCCACTGCCACCACCGGTGAGACCGTCGTGCGGGGCGATGATCTGCTCGCGCAGCCACTGCAGCGCCGCGCCGCCGGTCTCCTGGTTGTTGGCGACAAGGGGGAACGCCGGGTCGAGCCCCGGGATCGTGGCGATCGAGTGCAGCACGTCGGTGCGCTTGAAGGGCACGCGTGCGGAGATCCACGACGTCGTCGAGATCGCCACGTGCGTCTCGTACGGCGCCACCGCACCCGAGCCGACGATCGCGGCGTGCACGTCGGGAATGCCCGCGATCACGGGAGCGCCTGGGGCCAGGCCGATCTCGGCCGCGACCTCGGCCGTCAGGTGGCCGAGCGCCGAGCCGGTGGGAATCAGCTCGGGCAGCTTGGCACGGTCGCGCTGGGTGCGGGCGACGAGCGAGTCGACGTAGCCGACGGGCGCGCCCGGCCGGTTGTCGGTGAGCCACGACGCCGTCATCGACGCCGGCGTCGCAGCCGCCCGACCGGTGAAGCGCAGGCCGAGGTAGTCGACCGGCTCGAGCAGCACCGTGGTGCGGTCGTAGACGTCGCGCATCGTGCGCTGCAGCAGCAGCGAGTGGCCGGTGGGGTCGGCACCCGACGGCGATGGCGCGCCACCGGTGGTACGCACGAACGGCAGCACCTTCTGCGGCGCATAGCCGCCGACGTTCACCGGGCCGCCGACCACCTCGCGCACGAGCGGGCGCGCACGGGTGTCGGCCCAGAGCAGCACCGGCCCCACGGGTACGCCGTCAGCACCTACCGGCACCGTCGAGGCCCACTGCCCGGTGATCGCGATGGCATGCAGCGCCTCGCGATCCGCCTGCGACTCCTCGATCACCTCGCGCACTGCCTCGAGCAGCCGTTCCCACCACTCCGTGGCGTCCTGGGTGGCCGAGCCGTCGAGCCCGATGTGCACCGACACAGGCCGCAGCGCAGTACGCCGCACCTCGCCCTCGAGCGAGACGACCGCGACCTTCGGCCCGCCGTTGCCGAGGTCGACCGCGAGGATCCAGCGCTCCCCCATGTCAGCCCGCCGGCTCCGGCGCGACCTCGTGCATCGCATCGAGGACGCCGCTCATCACGGTCTGCAGCGTGGCGTTGCCCTGCGGCGTGCCGCCGAAGCCGTACATCGCACCGCTTTCGGCCGCCTGGCCCTGGCGCTCGACGGCGTACGCGACAGCGATCTTCAGCGCCGCGATGAACCGCTCGACCGTGCCGTCCTGGGTGTTCGGCCTCGTGATGCAGAAGTGCAGCGCGGGCGGCAGCTGCAGCGAGTTCATCCGCCAGCCCTGAGCCTTGAGCGAGTCGTTGACCAGGTAGATGTCGAGATCCGAATTCTCGGGAGCCTTGAAGGCGACGAGGAACGTCGGGTCGCCGATCACCTCGAGCTCGGGCACCTGCGTGCGGATCCCCTCGGTGATGCCGGTCGCCGTCGCCATGATGCCGTCGGCCGCGGCGAGGTAGCCGCTCTCGCCGGTCGCGAGGATGGCCGCCCAGGTCGAGGCGATGATGCCGCCGCTGCGCGATCCCGCGAGCCCCGGCGACAGGTAGAGGCCGCCCGGCCAGTCGGGGTAGGTGAAGTACTGGTTCTTGCGCAGGTCGCGGTCGCGGTAGAGCAGGACGCTGGATCCCTTGAGCGCGTAGCCGTACTTGTGGGTGTCGGCACTGATGCTCGTGACTCCGGGCACTCGGAAGTCCCACAGCGGTACGTCATACCCGAGCCTCTCGACGAAGGGCAGCAGCCAGCCGCCGAGGCAGCCGTCGACGTGCATGCCGATGCCGTGGCTCTGCGCGAGCGCGGCGATCTCCTCGATCGGATCGATGAGGCCGTGCGCGTAGTTCGCTGCGCTGCCGACGAGCGCGATCGTCTGGTCGTCGATGAGTGCGGCCATCGCGTCGACGTCGGCGACGTACCCCTCGGTCAGCGGCGCGTGGCGCACCTCGATGCCCATCCAGTGCGCGCCCTTGTCGAGCGCGACGTGCGCGGTGACGGGCATGACGACGTTCGGGCGGGTGACGCCGCGGGTCTCGCGCGCGTGCTCGCGGTAGGTGTAGAGCGCGGTGATGAGGCTCTCGCTGCCGCCGCTGGTGACGACGCCGACGCCGGTGCCGTGCAGCAGGTCCGAGGTCATCGCGATGATCTCGGCCTCGAACTTCGTCGCGCTCGGGTACATGTCGCGCTGCAGCACGTTGGCGTGGCTGTAGAGCGAGAAGATGTCCCCGAGGAACTCGTAGTGGTCGTGGTCGCCGCAGTAGAGGCTGCCGCTGACCGTGCCCTTGTCGCCCTGCGCGTCCTCGCGGTGCGCCATGTCGGCGATCTGCGCGTGGATCTCCCCGCGGTCGACCGGCTCGCTGGGGATTGTCCGGTATGCCGTCGTCGACTTCCGGTAGGGCCAGAAGCCGTCCAGCATCGCGTCGAGGCCGGGGTCGTTGTCGCTCACGCGCTCTCCTGTCGGGCCGTGCGGGTGGACATGGATCGAACGGATCGGGGCGCCGCGAGACCGGCGAGCACGACGTCGAGCACCGCGACGGCCTCGTCGGCAGCCTTGCGGCGGCGCTTCGCCGTGGCCACCCGTGCGCCCAGATCGCGCACGGCGCCGTACACGGCAGTCGTGAGGGCATCGACGTCGAGGTCGGTGATCTCGCCCGCGGCAGCCGCAGCCGCGACGCCGTCGCGCATGCGGTCGTACGAGCGACCGAGCACCGAGCCGTGCGGGGTCGCCGAGTCGGCCATCACACGTGGCCCTTCGAGCACCGTGATGCGCGCGAAGTCGTCGCGCGTGCACAGACGCAGGAAGACGACGGCGCTCTCGCGGAGCGCGGCCAGCGGCGACTCGGACGCCTCGAGCGCGTCGACGCGGCGGTGCAGCTCGTCGTCGACGTCGCGGTAGACGACGGCGAAGAGCTCGTCCTTGCCGCCGGGGAAGTAGTGGTAGAGCGCACCGCGCGCCATGCCCGCTCGACGCAGCACCTCCGCGACCGTGGTGCCGTCGTAGCCGCTCTCGGTGAAGCACTCGCGGGCCGCGGCGACCAGTGCCGCACGCGACGCCTCAGCCTGCTCCCGACGTCCCATGGGAGCAGAGGCTATTTCGTTGACCGACGGTCGGTCAATGGGGCGACGGGGCAAGGGGGCAGCAGCGGGAAGAAGGGACAGATCGCGCCCCTCAAGGGCGTGATCTGTCCTTAGCGGACGAATTCAGTCGCGGGTGGTGGTGCGGCCTTTGAGGCGGCGGCCCATCTCGCGCTGGACCTCGCGCTTGGAGTCGCGCTCGGCGATGCTCTGGCGCTTGTCGTAGTTCTTCTTGCCGGTGGCGAGGGCGATCTCGACCTTGGCGTAGCCGTTCTTGAAGTACAGCGAGAGCGGCACGATCGTGCGACCGCCGTCCTTCACCTTCGCCGCGAGCTTCTCGATCTCGTCCTTGTGCAGCATGAGCTTGCGGACGCGGCGCGGCGCGTGGTTGGTCCAGGTGCCCTGCGAGTACTCCGAGATGTGGACGTTGTGCAGCCACACCTCGCCGTCGGTGACCATCGCGAACCCGTCGATGAGCGACGCGCGGCCGGCGCGCAGCGCCTTCACCTCGGTGCCGGTGAGCACGAGCCCCGCCTCGTACGTCGCCTCGATGAGGTAGTCGTGCCGCGCCTTCTTGTTCTGCGCCACCATCTTGGTGCCGGTCTCGCGTGGCATGTCAGCCTCGCCCCGCCAGGTCGTTCGCGGCGACGAGCCCGCGCAGCACCTCGAGGGCGCGCTGCTCGGCAGTCGCAGCACCGAGGCGCGAGGCGACGAGGACGTCAGGAGCGATGCCCACGCCGTCGAGGGAGCGGCCGGCCGGAGTGAGGTAGCGGCCGACCGTGATCTCGATGGCCGACCCGTCGCTCAGCTCGTGCGGCTCCTGCACGCTGCCCTTGCCGAAGGTTCGGGCACCCACGATGACCGCGCGGTTGCGGTCCTGCAGCGCTGCTGCGACCACCTCAGCCGCGGACGCCGTGCCCGCGTCGACGATCACCACGAGCGGCACGGTGGTGTCGCCGTCGCCGACGGCGTCGAGATGGCGCACGGGCTCGTCGCGCTTCTCGTACGACACGACCGCACCGCCGTCGAGGAACGCGCTCGCGACCTCGACGGCCTCGGTCAGCAGCCCACCGGGGTTGCCACGGAGGTCGAGCACGACGCCCGCGGGCGCAGACCCGTCGATGGACGCCGAGATCACGGCCTTGCGCACCGCGGCACCGACGCCGCGGGTGAACGCCTGAACGCGCACGACCTCGACGCCGCCCTTGATGCGGCTCACCACGACGTCGTCGCTCGCGAGATCGCCGCGCGTGACCGTGAGGTCGAGGTCGTTGCCGTCGCGCTGCACCACCAGGCGGACGGCCGATCCGGGCTCACCGCGCAGCGTGGCGGCCACGCTCTGCAGCGAGTCGCCGACCGCTGCCCGGTCGACCGACACGATGCGGTCGCCCGCGAGGAGGCCGGACTGCTCGGCCGGCGTACCGGGCTGCACGCTGCCCACGAGCACCTGGCCGTCGTCGGCCCGCCGCAGCCAGACGCCGATGCCGGAGTAGCGACCGTCGAGGCCGGCCTGGAAGGAGTCGAACTCCGTCGGCTGGTAGTAGGCGCTCCACCGGTCGCCGAGCGCCTTGAGCATGCCCTCGACGGCGGCACGGTCGAGCTGCTCGCGCGACACGGGGGTCGCAGCGTCGGCCATGATCCTGGTCGCCGCCTCGTCGAGCACTCCCGCGCTCGGGGGCGGAGCTGAAGCCTGGCTGCCGACGACCCCTGTCAGCACGCCTGCGCCGTACGTCGCTGCGACCACGCCGACGACAGCCGCGATGCGGCCGGTGCGACGGAGGGGGGACACGAGGGTCGAGTCTAGGCGCTCACGGGGAGCAGGTCAGATCTGGTTGTAGCAGGCGATGATCTGCTTGGACCCGCCGAACCATCCCAGCGGGTTGTAGGGCACACCGCTGATGTGCACCTCCCAGTGCAGGTGCGGCCCGGAGGAGAACCCGGTCGTTCCGACGTAGCCGATCACCTGGCCCTGGCGCACGATCTGGCCGGCGGAGACGGCCACGCCGGACTGGTGCGCATACATCGTCTCGAGCGCCCCGCCGTGGTCGATCACGGTGTGCAGGCCGTAGGCGCCGCCGTTCTCGACGAGCACCACCTTGCCGGCGGCCGCGGCCAGGATCGGGGTGCCGCTCCCGCCGCTCAGGTCGATGCCCGTGTGGCACGAGCGGTAGCCGTAGACGGGGTGGACGCGCCAGCCGACCTGGCCGGACGTCGTGGCCCCCGGGATGGGCCAGATCAGGTTGCCGGTGGGGGTGCCGGTGTAGCCGCTGCCGGACTGAGCGCGCTCGCGGGCGAGGCGCAGGAGCCTGGCCTGCTCCTTCTTGAGCTGGGCGTACTGCGCCTTGACCTTGTCGCGCTGGTCGTCGGCGACGGCGACGGCGTACGCACGTGCAGCCACGAGGGCGTCGACCTTGGCCTTGGCGGCAGTCGCACGGTCGGCGATGCGCCCGGCCTTGGCGAGGGCGGCCGCAGCCTCCTTGCGCTTCTTCTCGACCTTGGTGACCGCCTGCTGGGCCTGCAGGCTCGCGAGCGCGAGATCGGCCTTCGCGGTCTGCAGGTTCGACAGGGTCTTGTTCTGCGAGCGGGAGACCGCCCGGATCGCCTCGAGCTGGTCTGCGAACTCCGATGGCGTCTTCGCCGAGAGCACGGCGGCGAGCTCGGCGTACGGGCCCTGCGAGTACACGGCGCGGGCGAGGTCGCCGATCTGGCCGTTCATCGTCTCGATGTTGGCCTGCGCCTGCACCACGCGCTCCTCGGCGGCGATGGAGGCTGCGGTCGCCTGCTCGACGGCCGCGGCGGTGGCGTCCTCGCGCTGGCGGGCACCCGAGAGCTCGGCCCGCGCCTGGGCCAGCGCAGCGCGCGCGGCGGGCAGCTGGGTGCGGGCGGCGGAGAGCGCCTTGGCCGCGTTGGCGACGGCGACGTTCGCGGAGGCGAGGTCGTCCTCGGCGTTGCTGATCTTGTCGTTGATGTTCTCGGCGGCCGCGGGCGAGGCGACCGGGGAGCCGGCCAGGCCGCCGAGCAGGGCCGTGACGAGCACGGCCACGACGAGACCGGCGCGCGGACGCGCGGCCCTGCCTGCTCCGATCAGCCGCACAGGCGTGCTCCTCGTCGTCGGGGCCGAGGGATACGGCCGACGTGCTGGCTGCCCCAGAAGTCGTGTTACTCGTGTGACTCATGGGTCTGAAGTTACGTGTGGTGCGAATGTCCGCTTCAGGCTATCCGGCGGGAGCCCTGTACCCAACCCCCGCTCCGCTGACCGGGGCGGATGTGGCGCGGGTCACACCCGAAGGTACCTGCGCAGCGTGAAGAACGCCGTGATGCACGCCAGGCCGACACCGAGGGCCAGCAGCACCAGGGAGGCCGACAGGACGGCGTCCCACCCGATGAACGGCGTGATCGTGAACTGAGGGGTGAGCCTCTGGTCGATCAGGAACACCTTGACCGCCACCAGCGACAGGCTCGCCAGCAGGGCACCCACTGCTGCGCCGATGGCCGCTTCGAGCAGGAACGGCATCTGGATGTAGAAGTCGCTCGCGCCCACCAGGCGCATGATCCCTGTCTCGCGCCGTCGGTTGAAGGCGGCGACGCGCATGGCGTTGGCGATGAGCAGCACGGTCACGAGGATCATCGCGCCGGCGATGATGAGGGCGAGCTGCTGCAGGCCGCCGAGCACCTGGAAGAACTTGTCGAGCAGGCTGCGCTGGTCGATCACGTTGTCGATGCCCGGCCGGCCGGAGAAGGCGCTCGCGATGACGTCGTACTTCGTCGGGTCGGAGAGCTTGACGCGGAACGACTCGGGGAGGGCGTCGGGGCTGGCGTTCTGCGCGATCGGGGAGTTCTTGAACTGCTCCTTGAACCGCTCGTACGCCTGCTGGCTCGACTCGTAGTAGATCTCCTGCACGAGCGGCTTGAGGCTCTCGAGGTCGGCCCGGATCTCGTCCCTCTGCGCCGTGGTGACGGCGCCACCGGAGCAGCTCGCGGCGTCGGAGTTCTTGGTGCACAGGAAGATCGAGACCTGCACCTTGTCGTACCAGTAGTCCTTCATGACGTCGACCTGGGCACGCACCAGAAGGGCGCCGCCGAACAGGCCGAGCGACACCGCGAACGTGATGACCAGGGCGATCGTCATCGTGAGGTTGCGGCGCAGGCCGATGCCGACCTCGCTGAGAATGAGTCGCGCGCGCATGTCGGGGTGCCGGTTCCTTACGTCGTGGGGCGGGGTGGGGCGTGGGGGCTAGCGGGCGTACCCGTAGACGCCACGGCTCTGGTCGCGCACGACGTGCCCGCCCTCGAGCTCGATGACCCGCTTGCGCATCTGGTCGACGATGGCGGCGTCGTGCGTCGCCATGACCACCGTGGTGCCGGTGCGGTTGATCCGGTCGAGCAGCTTCATGATTCCGACGGACGTGCTCGGGTCGAGGTTCCCTGTCGGCTCGTCCGCGATCAGGATCATCGGCCGGTTCACGAACGCGCGGGCGACGGCGACCCGCTGCTGCTCGCCACCGGAGAGCTCGTCGGGCATGCGGTCGTGCTTGCCCTCGAGGCCGACGAGGTCGAGCACCTCGGGGACGACCTTGTTGACGTGGCTGGTGGGTCGCCCGATCACCTCGAGGGCGAAGGCGACGTTCTGGAAGACGGTCTTGTTGGGCAGCAGGCGGAAGTCCTGGAAGACCGTGCCCACCTGGCGGCGCAGCGCCGGCACCTTCCACCGGGAGAGGTGCCCGAGGTCCTTGCCGGCCACGTGGATCGAGCCGCTCGTGGGCCGCTCCTCCTTGAGGCACAGCTTCAGGAACGTCGACTTGCCCGAGCCGGAGGAACCGACGAGGAAGACGAACTCGCCCTTCTCGATCTCGACCGAGATGTCGTCGAGAGCCGGACGCGTCTGACTGGCGTAGAGCTTCGAGACGTGGTCGAACCGGATCACGGGGAGGACTCCTCGGGAGGTGCGGCAGCCGGGGGAAGGCGACGTTCTGATGGAGTCTACGTTCCGGTTCGGCATGCCCTGGTCACCCGAGAGCGCGGGGCGTGGCGGCGTCCGTCTCCTGGACAGGAGTCACCGCTGCCTGCTGAGTACCCTCGAGACGACGGCGGGCACCCCCCTCCTGTCAGGCCTCGTGCCTCACGGAAGCCCGCCGACCTGCCGCGTCGAGCACGTGGGCGCGGGGCCACCAGGTACGAGAGCCCCGGGAATCCCCCTCCCGGGGCTCTCCGACGAGCGGGAGCCTCAGGCGCGGAGTCGGGCGTGGAGTCAGCCGTGGGCGGTACGACGGCCGGCGACGACCAGGCCCGAGCCGAGCAGCAGCAGCGTGCCCCCGGCGAAGCCGTACACCAGGTTCAGGGTCGACCCCGTGCGGGCGAGGGTCGGCGTACCGGCGGGCTTGGACGCGCCCGTGCTGGGGAGGGTCTGCGGATTGCCCCCGGTGGGGCTCGTCGTGGGCGTCGGCGTCGGGCCGGGAGGCTCCTGCTGGCAGTCGGTCGCCGGCACGTCGGGAGCACAGGTGGCGCCGCCGGGCGGCTCGTCCGGGAGGCTCCCCGACGCGCTCGCCGGGCCGGCCAGCAGCACGGGGCCGAGCACGAGCGCCGCGGACGTGGCGAGCAGGGCGGCGGTACGCCGACGCTGCGGGGTCATGTCCCCTCCTCTGCACCCGGAACGGGCCTCGTCGTCCAGTCACACGAGTCACACACGTCACGTGCGTCACTCGATAGGACGAGAGTAGCCGCTGAAGGTCACTCTGGGGAGTCCCTCGTCACCCGTACGGCCCCGGGCCGGACGGCCCGGTCACCGAGCGTGAGCGGTCGCTGGGCCGGGTGGGCCTCAGACCTGGGTCGTACGGCGCCAGCGGATGCCGGCCTCGATGAACTCGTCGATCTCGCCGTCGAGCACCGCGGCGGTGTTGCCGGTCTCCACCTCGGTCCGGAGGTCCTTGACCATCTGGTACGGGTGCAGGACGTAGGACCGCATCTGGTTGCCCCACGAGCCGCTGGAGTCGCCCTTGAGGGCGTCCATCCTGGCCCGCTCCTCCTGGCGTTTGCGCTCGAGCAGCTTGGCCTGGAGCACCATCATCGCGCTGGCACGGTTCTGGATCTGCGACCGCTCGTTCTGGCAGGACACGACAATCCCGGTCGGGAGGTGCGTGAGGCGCACGGCCGAGTCGGTCGTGTTGACGCCCTGGCCGCCCGGGCCGCTCGAGCGGTAGACGTCGACGCGGATCTCGTCGTCCGGGATGTCGATGTGGTCGGTGGTCTCCACGACCGGCAGCACCTCGACGCCCGCGAACGACGTCTGGCGGCGGCCCTGGTTGTCGAACGGCGAGATGCGCACGAGGCGGTGGGTGCCCTGCTCCACCGACAGGGTGCCGTAGGCGTACGGCGACTTCACGGCGAAGGTCGCCGACTTGATGCCGGCCTCCTCTGCCCACGAGGTGTCGTACACCTCGAACGGGTAGCCGTGGCGCTCGCAGTAGCGGCTGTACATGCGCAGCAGCATCTCGGCGAAGTCGGCAGCATCGACGCCACCGGCCTCGGCGCGGATCGTCACGAGAGCCTCGCGCTGGTCGTACTCGCCCGAGAGCAGCGTGCGCACCTCGAGCTCGCCGATCGCCTTGGTGAGCTTGTCGAGCTCGGCCTCGGCCTCGAGCTGGGTGTCGGCGTCGCCCATCTCCTCGGCGAGGTCGAACATCACCGCGAGGTCGTCGACGCGTCCGCGCAGACCGGTGAGGCGGTTGATCTCGCCCTGCACGAACGACAGGCGCGAGGTGACGGCCTGGGCCTTGGCCTGGTCGTCCCACAGGTCGGGTGCGCTGGCCTCGGCCTCGAGCGTCTCGAGCTCGACCCTCATCGCGGGGACGTCGAGCACCTTCTCGATGCTCACGAGAGTCGCGTCGAGCTCCTTGAGCGCTTCGTTCGGATCCACGGCAGCCACGGGGTGAAGGGTAGTCGGCGCACGGCCCTGCTCGCGCCGCACCGTCACGCGCCGGAGTCGACTGCGCGGATCCGGTGAGATTCCGTGTCGTCCGGGGTCGGTTCGCGCGTGCGGCCCCTACCGTCGGGAGCCGAGGGAGCTGTGGGGCTCCCCAGGAGGGAACTCACCATGCACCTGCGTCACCGCCGCAGAGCTCTCGGCATCGTCGCCGTGACCGCTGCCTCGTTCGCCCTGTCGACGCTGCCGGCCTCCGCTGTGGCACCGCCCGCGTGGCCTTCCGCAGGGCGCATCCCCAGCGGATGCACCCTGACCGGCATCGCCAGCGGTGCCAATCCGGGGGATGTGAACGCGATCTACACCGACGGCCTGACGCCGACCGTCACCAAGTGGGACATCAACGGAAGCACGAGCACCGTCATCATGCCGGTCGGCGGTGCCACGTTGAAGGTCAACGTGTACGCCTCCGAGCCATGTTCGGGTGTCGGCGGGATCAGCCCCATCGTGTCCCTCCGCCTGCTCGCCGGTCCGGTCGCAACCGGCCTCTCGGCCGTGCCCAACTCCACGGACGCGTTCAACGCCAAGCACACCGCGACCCTCCTCAGTCTGAACACGACGTACGCCGGGCGCTGGCAGGTGCCGTTCGCGCTCGCGGTACACCGCTACGACTCGATGGTGCTCGACCAGGACTTCAAGCTCGTCTCCTCCACGCCAGGCACAGGCGCGGGGTATCAGAGCGGCGCCTGGAGCAAGCAGGCGGTCTACGTGCTCCTCAAGACCACGGCCACCTCCACCGCGAGCAAGACCTCCGTGGCCAAGGGCGGCAGCGTGATCTTCAAGGCGACGCTGAAGAAGGCTGGCGAGACCGCGTACGTCGCCGCAGCGGGTGCCAAGGTGCTCTTCCAGACCAAGAGCCCCGGTGACACCTGGGTCACGCGCTCGACCCTGACGGCGACCTCCGGCGGCCTCGTGTCGACCACGTTCAAGCCGGCCAGGACGATGCTCTGGCGCTTCGTCCACGCCGGCGACAAGTCGGTGGCCTACACCGCGCCGGTCACCACGGTGGCCAAGACCATCAAGGTCACCTGAGCCGGTAGTGCACCGCAGCAGCGCCCGGTCGCCTCGGCGGCCGGGCGTTGCTGCGTCTGTCCGGCTGCCCCCGGTGTTGCTGCGTCCGGTGTTGCTGCATCCGGTGTTGCTGCATCCGGTGTTGCTGCGTCCGGTGTTGCTGCGGCGGTGATGCTGCTGCGTCTGTGTCCCTGGCGCGCATCCTTCGCCAGCCCGGCCGTACCGTCCGACGCCTAGGGGCGCTGGGCTCCCCTGAGAGGGGTCCACCATGCGCCTGCGTCACTCGCGGCGGTTCGGGGTCGCGGCGGCCGCCGCTGCCTCCGGGCTCGCGCTCGCTCTGCTCCCGGTGTCGCCGGCCGCAGCCATCACCATCCCGGACTGGCCGACCTCCCGCGTGCCCGTCGGCTGCACCGCGCTGACGCC
>JBBQAY010000075.1:0-15590 GCA_038316965.1 Candidatus Nanopelagicales bacterium | reverse complement strand
CCGACGAGATGTGCCTCGGCATCCTGCTGGTCACCGACTGACGGTGGGGGAGTCGGCCGACCTGGAGAACGCTAGAGGGTCTAGCGTTCAGGCGTGACCGACCAGGGGACGACGACCAGCGCACCGACCACCGACGCCCCGCGCACCAGCTGGGTGCCGATGCTGTTCATCGGCCTCGGCACGGCGATGTTCATCATGGACGCGACGATCGTCAACGTCTCGCTGCCGTCGATCATCCGCGACCTCGGCATCTCGTCGGTGGACGCCGAGTGGGTCAACGCGGTCTATGCGCTGGTGTTCGCGGCGCTGCTCATCATCGCCGGCCGGATGGGCGACAGGGTCGGCCGAAGGCTGATCTTCATCATCGGCGCGGTCGTCTTCGGCGTCGCCAGCATCATCGCCGCCCGCACGGGTGACGGCTCCGCCCTCATCGCCGCCCGCGCTCTGCAGGGTGTCGGCGGCGCGATGATGTCGCCTGCGTCCCTGTCTCTTCTGAACTCCATCTACGTCGGCCGTGCCCGTCTCGTCGCCTTCGCGATCTACGGCTCGATCATCGGCGGAATGGCCGCGGTCGGGCCGCTGCTCGGCGGCTGGCTCACCGAGAACCACTCGTGGCGCTGGGCCTTCTACATCAACGTCCCGTTCGTGATCATCATCGTCGTCGGGTCGCTGCTGAAGGTGCCCGAGAGCAAGGACGAGCACATCGAGAAGGGCTTCGACATCCTCGGAGCGGTGCTGTCCGCCGTCGGCATCGGCGCGCTCGTGTTCGGGCTCATCGAAGGTCGGAACTACGGCTGGGTGCGCACGACGCACGAGGTCACGGTGGCCGGGGTGACCTTGGCCGAAGGCTCGCTGTCGCCGGTCCTCTGGTCCTTCCTCGTCTCGGTGGTCTGCATAGGCAGCCTGCTGCTGCTCGAGAGCCGGAGGGCTGCAGCCGGGAAGGTCGTGCTGCTCGACCTCACCCTGTTCCGCATCGGCACGTTCAGCCTCGGCAGCCTCGCCGGTCTGATCCTGAGCCTCGGCGAGTTCGGGATCTTGTTCTCGCTGCCTCTGTTCCTGCAGAGCGTCCTCGGCTTCTCCGCGTTCGGCGCCGGGGCGATGCTCGCCAGCCTCGCGATTGGTGCGTTCCTCGCCGGCCCGACCTCGGCGCAGCTGGCACAGCGCCGTTCGCCTCGCTTCGTCGCCCGCATAGGAATGGCGCTCGAGTGCGTCGCCATCTTCGGTCTGGGGTTCACACTCTCGACCACGGTGAGCGGCTGGGTCATCGCGTTCTGGCTCGTGATCTACGGCGTCGGAGTCGGATACGCGAGCGCGCAGCTCACCAGCCTCATCCTCGCCGACGTCCCGAGACGGCAGAGCGGCCAGGCGTCGGGCACGCAGAGCACCGCCCGGCAGATCGGCTCCGCGCTCGGCACCGCGGTCCTCGGAACCGTGCTGTTCGTGACTCTCGCCTCCAACACCGAGTCCAACCTCGCCGCGGTGCCCGGCCTCGACGACGCGCAACGCCAGGAGATCGCGATCCTCGTCGAGGAGTCCGCCGGCACAGCCATCCCAGGCCTGGCCGCGCAGCCCGGGGGAGAGGCTGTGGCTTCGGCAGCGAGTGAGGCCTTCGCCAGCGCGATCAAGTTCACCGCGTACACCGCCGCCGTGTTCGTCTTCTTCGGTCTGCTCGCGACCCTGGGTCTGCCGGAGAGCGGCGCCAAGCGCGAGGACGAGACCCCGGGGCCGGACCAGCCGGACACCGAGCCTGCCGCAGCCTGAGTGCACGACCGGCCTCCCCCTGGGGGGAGCACGGGGCCGGTACGCCATCAGCGCATCCGGCGCGGGTTGACGTCTGGTTGCGCAGGGAGTTCGCTCCTGATTGACACATGGTTGCGGTTGATCCAGTCATCTGGTTGACGAACGGTTGCGCTCGCGCACGTTGAGGGGCACCATGGGGCCATGACCCGATCCATCGCCGCACTGCGCAGGCTCGACCCGGTCTCGGTGGCCGCGGAGATCTCCGGCAGCGTCGACGACCCCTGGACCCAGGAGTTCCTGCGCGCGCTCGACGCTCGGGTGCGCAGCGCGCCCCTGGAGCGGCTCATGGCGAGCTGGGACCTCACGGCGGCCGGCGCGGCCAGGGTGTTCGGCGTGAGCAGGCAGGCCGTGTCCAAGTGGCGGGGGAGCGGCGTACCTGACGACCGCGCCGTCGCCCTCGCCGACCTCGTCGCCGCCACCGACGTCCTCGAGCGCTACGTACGCCGAGACCGCATCCCGGCAGTCGTACGCCGGCAGGCGGAGGTCCTCGGCGGCCGGTCCCTGCTCGAGCTGGCCGAGTCCGGGCAGCACGGCGACGTGCGCAGGGGAGTCGCGCGCATGCTCGACCTGCGCAGGGTCCAGCCGTGACCGACCGCACGACCCGTCCGCGACCTGGCCCGCGGGTGGTGCCGCTCGACGACGGACGCACGTGGTGGCGGGTGGCCGACGTCGCCTGGGACGACCCGGTCGACCCGGTGTGGGCCGACCGCGTCGGCGGCAGGTGGAACACCCCGGGGGACGGGGCCACGCTGTACCTGAGCGGCGATGTCGACACTGCGCGAGCCCAGGTCGCCAGGATGCTGGAGGGCACCGCGATCGACGCCGAGGACCTCCGGGACGACGCGCCGTTCGTGCTGGTGCCCGTCGGGCTGCCTGACCGGCAGCGGGTGGCCGACGCGACCACCGACATCGGGCTCGCGGCCCTGGGGCTTCCCCGTACCTATCCGCGGCGTCCCCGGGGCGGCGACGTCCCCTGGAGCGACTGCCGCAAGGCCGCCAGGGTCGTGCGCCGGGTGTCCCTGCGCGGCGTGCTGGCACGGTCCGCGGCGTTCGACCCCGGCCAGGAGCTCGCGTGGTTCCCGGCACGCGGTGCCTCCGCCCGCATCAACGGTCGGGTCCGAGCGTTCGCCGAATGGCGTCACGTCGAGGGTCGACCGACCTAGCGACCCTGGCAGGGGAGGTCCGTGCTCGCGCAGCACGCCCCGCCGCCTTCAGGTGACATTACATAATGTCCATTATCGGATAACTATCAGGGACCATGGATGAGCGACGGGGCGACGGCGCCCGCACCTGCGGCGGCGGTCGTGTACTGCATCGACGAGCACCGGGTGGCTGCGTTCTATGCCGCGCTCGGCGCGTTGTCGCCGGTCGAGTCGCTCGACGGGGACTTCGTGACGCTCGAGTCGGCGCACCTGCAGCTGTCGTTCGTGCGGGTTCCGCCGGAGGTCGCCATCGCGTTCCCGCTGGCCGATCCGGTGCAACGCCGCTCCGAGACGCGCGTGAAGGTCGTCCTTCCCGTCCTGCACCTCGCCGCCGCCCGGGCTGCCGCCCCGGCCCTGGGCGGCTCGGTCGACGAGGTCGGACGCGAATGGGAGTTTCGCGACGGGCGGCACATGGACGCCGTCGACCCCGAAGGCAACGTCGTCAGCCTGCGCGAACCGCTCTGAGAGCTTCCTGGCGAATCGAACGCAATCGAACACCGCAGGGGAGCGTCCTCAGCCCGCGTGGACCGGGTGCCCGGCCCCGCGCAGGGCCTCCACGGCCCGTTCCAGCGCCGCGGCGTGCACCAGCACGTAGTCGGTGTCGTACGTCGACACCACGAACACGCTGACGTCGACGTCCGCGAGCGGCTGGGTGAGCCCCGCCATCACGCCGACCATCGAGAAGTCGAGCGGCCCGGCGACCTCGAGCGCCCGCCAGTCCGGCTCCACCTGCACGTGGTCGCCCGTCGGCGCCTCGTCCTCGGGACACACGATCGAGAGCTCGGAGTCGGTACGCGTCACCGACCAGAACCTTGCGCCAGCCGCCGGCACGGGCCACGGAGAGCCGGCGGGGAGCTTGCAGACGGACAGACGGTCGTCGAGCACACGGAGGTCCACGCCCCCATCCTGCCGCTCGCTCCCCCGCGCCGCCTCAAGTCCTGGCCACGGCTTCGGCGAGTTCGGGACGCGCAGCCCTCCGGTCCAGCATCATCTGCCCCGGAGGTCACCCATGTCCGCACTGAGCACGGCGTCGCAGATCGACCCGGTCGAGCGTCGCAGGGAGCAACGGGGTTGGTACTGGTACGACTTCGCCAACTCGGCGTTCGTCACCACGACGGCGACCGTCCTGGCCGGCCCGTACATCACTGCCGTGGCCAAGACCGCCGCCTGCGGCACGTCGGAGGGCGACTGCGACACGCCGCTGTCCATCCTCGGGCTGAACGTGTCGGCGGGCGCGCTCTACTTCTACGCCATCACCGTCACGACGATCCTGTCCGCGTTCCTGCTCCCCGTCGTCGGTGCGTTCGCCGACCGCAGCAGCACCAAGAAGCGACTCATGGCCGGCTTCGCGTGGGCTGGTTCGTTCTTCGCGGCGC
Source organism: Candidatus Nanopelagicales bacterium (assembly GCA_038316965.1). Taxonomy (GTDB): domain Bacteria; phylum Actinomycetota; class Actinomycetes; order S36-B12; family CAIYMF01; genus Longivirga. The sequence continues at coordinate 11,212 of JBBQAY010000075.1, read as the reverse complement.
TGCTCTTCTTCGTGCGTGACAGCAACTGGCAGCTCGGCGTCGGCGCGATGATGGCGGCCTCGCTGTGCCTCGGTGCGAGCCTCGTGGTCTACGACGCCATCCTCATCGAGATCTCCACACCCGATGAGCGAGACGGGGTCTCGAGCCGCGGCTGGGCGTTCGGCTACGTCGGCGGGGCGCTGCTGCTCATCGCCAACCTCGCGCTGCTCACAGTGATGAAGGACGACCAGGGAGCAGCAGCCCGCATCAGCATGCTGTCCGCGGCGCTGTGGTGGGCAGGCTTCACCTTCGTGCCGTTCGTCAGACTGAGGAACCGGCCGGCGGTCAACGTCGAGAAGATCGACGGCGGCACCGTCGGCCGCAGCTTCGCGCAGCTGTGGCACACCCTCCAGCACGCACGCGCGTACCCGATGACGCTGCTCTTCCTCGTGGCGTACCTCTTCTTCAACGACGGCGTCCAGACGGTGATCTACGCGTCGTCGGTGTACGGGAGCGAGGAGCTCGGCTTCGACACGACCACCCTGTTCGCGGCGATCCTCACCGTGCAGGTCGTGGCGATCTTCGGTGCTCTGCTCCTCGGTCGGCTCGCGGGCCGCTACGGCGCCAAGAGAGTGGTGCTCGGCAGCCTGGTCGCGTGGATGTTCGTCATCGTCGGCGGCTTCCTGATCCCCGAGAAGCAGGTGGTGCCGTTCCTCGTCCTCGCCGCGTCCATCGGCCTGGTGCTCGGCGGCACCCAGGCACTGTCGCGGTCGCTGTTCTCCCAGCTCATCCCCCGGGGCCGCGAGGCGGAGTACTTCTCGCTGTACCAGGCGATGGAGCGCGGCACCTCCTGGCTCGGCACGCTGGCCTTCGGGCTCGCGTTCACCGTGTTCGGCTCGTACCGGATCGCCATCGTCCTGCTCGTGGTGTTCTTCGTGGTCGGTGGCTTCCTTCTCAGCAGGGTCGACGTACGCCGCGGCATCCTCGAAGCAGGCAACGAGGTGCCTGCCGTCGTCTGAGCGCGCTACTCCCCCGCCCGCCGTAGCGTACGCCGTCAGCCCTTCGGCGACCAGCCCGGAAGCGGCGAAGGCAGCGAGCCACAGGGCCTTGCTCCGACTGCCGCCGGCCATCCCCTCTGGCGTGGGACCTGCGGCCTCGGCGAGGAAGGCGAGGGCGTCGCCGCCGTCCGACACCGCCATGGCCGCCACCCAGGTCGACGTCGGGGCCCCACTCCTGTGGGCGTGCAGCGTCCCGAGGCCGAGGGCGAGCTCACGCGCACCCACCAGCCGGGTCTCCCCCGGCCTGGTGGCGCACAGGGCCGCCAGGCCGAGACGCACCACCCCGAGGACGGGCACCGATCGGCGCAGTGCGGTGGCCCAGGGCTGCTCCCCCGACGTGATGTCCGTCATGGAGCAACCTCACCACGGGCACCCTCGAGGCGCACCCGACGCGTCGGCGTCGGGCTCCGCAGCCGCCTGACCTGCGCCGATGCGGCCTGTGGCCAGGGTGACCTGCGCACCTGGCCCGGCAGGCGGGTTAGCGGCCGATAACCGGACGATGGGGCCACCGGAGGATCCTCGGGAACACCGGGCGCGTCCATGCACGTTGAGAGCAACAAGACCGGTCGCCCGGACCGGCGCCCGAAACCCCGAAGGCAGGAACCGACATGAGCGACGGCGCCCTCCGCGGCACCCGCCTCGGCGCGACGAGCTACGAGAACGACGATCACGTCGAGCTCGCTCCGCGCCAGGTCGTCCACTACGACTGCCCCAACGGCCACACGACCTCCATGCCGTTCAGCATCGAGGCCGACGTGCCGGCCGTCTGGGAGTGCCACACCTGCGGCGTCGAGGCCCTCAACCGCGACGGTGAGCGCCCCGAGGCGAAGTTCGTGAAGCCTGCGCGCACCCACTGGGACATGCTGCTCGAGCGCCGCACGCTCGAGGACCTCGAGGTCCTGCTCCAGGAGCGGCTCGAGCTGCTCCGCGAGACTCGCACCCCGAGCCGCAAGTCCGCCTGACGATCTGACCTCTCCCCCTCCACGACGACCCCGGTGCCTCTGGCACCGGGGTCGTCTGGCTGTCGGGTGGCGCGCTCGTCGTGGGAAGAGTCAGCCTGTCTGCGGGTCGTCGTCGCGGACGATCTCGCCCTGCAGGATCTCGCCGCGCACCGGTCGCGGCTCGTCCTCGCGGACCACCGTGCCGTTGATGGTCGTGGTCTGCTCGAAGACGATGCCGGCGGCCGTGGCTCGACGGCGGAACGAGCGCGAGACGGTACGGCGCACGAACGTCCGCAGCGGTGGGATCAGCAGCAGGAGACCGAGCGTGCTGGTGATGATGCCCGGAATCGCGATCATGGCGCCGGCCAGGAATACCAGGCCCGCATCGCCGACCTCACGACCCACCTGCTCGGGGCTCACCTGGCCCGGTATGACCGTGACGCCGTCTGACTGCACCGGGCGCAGCGAGCGGGCCGCCGCGAACCCAGCCCGCCGCATGACCGCCGATCCGACGATCACGAGGACGGCGACCGCCAGGAGGACGCCGCCCCAGCCGATGAGGCCGGCGAGCCACGCGGCCACGAACCACTCGGCCACGACGTAGACGACGAGGCCGGTCAGGATCAGGAGACCCACGACCTCACCAGCCGCCGTGGTCCGGGCTCTTGGCCCCTGCGAGCAGGCGCTTGGCCTTCTGAGCCTTGTCCTGCGCGCCCCACACGGTGACGCGCCAGAGCGCCTCTGTGACGATGCGCTGGTCCATCTTGGAGTTGCCGAGCTCGCGCTCGACGAACTCGATCGGCACCTCGGCCACCCGCAACCCGGCCTGCACCGCGCGACGTGCGAGGTCGACCTGGAAGCAGTAGCCCTTGCTCTCCACGCCGTTGAGGTCGAGCGTGCGCAAGGTAGTGGCACGGAACGCGCGGTAGCCGCCGGTCGCGTCCTTGAGAGGAACGCCGAGCATGATCCGGGTGTAGACGTTGCCGCCGCGGCTGAGGAACTCGCGCGACTTCGGCCAGTTCTTCACCGAGCCGCCCTTGACGTAGCGCGAGCCAAGGACGAGGTCGGCAGTGCGCAGCTTCTCGAGGAGCCGGTGCAGCTGCTCCGGCTGGTGCGAGCCGTCGGCATCCATCTCGACCACGACGTCATAGCCGCGCTCGAGGGCCCAGTCGAAGCCGGCCAGGTAGGCGGCGCCGAGCCCCTGCTTCCCGGCGCGGTGCATCACCTGGACGTGGTCGTCGGAGGCCGCGAGCGAGTCGGCGATGTCGCCGGTGCCGTCGGGGCTGTTGTCGTCGGCCACGAGGATGTGCACCTCGGGCACGGCACCCCGCACGCGCGCCACGATGAGCTCGAGGTTCTCCTTCTCGTTGTACGTCGGGATCACCACGACGATGCGGCCGAGATCGGCGAACTGGGGCTGGCTGGGGTCGGTCACGCGCTGGGCTCCTCGCTGGGCTGATGCGGCTCCGAGCCTACGTCGCGCCGACGCCTGAGACCGAATGCGGCGATCACCCAGGCGGCGATGGCCGCTGCCGCGGCGAGCAGCTCGGGGACTGCCCCGACGCGGTCGGCCAGCGTGAGGGAGTCGCGCAGCGGCACCGTGTCGACGAGGTAGCCGTTCGTCAGCTCGCCCAGGGTGCCGGCAAGGCTGCCGTCGGGCCGCACGATGGCCGAGATGCCGCTGGTGGAGGCGATGAGCACGACCCGGCCGTGCTCGACCGCACGAAGGCGCGACATCGCGAGCTGCTGCTGCGGCTGCCCCGTGAGGTTGTATGTCGCGTTGTTGGTCTGCACCGTGAGGATGCGCGCACCCTGGCCCTCGAGCTCGCCCTTGACCCCCACGCCTTGGACGGCCGCGCGACCCAGCTCGTCGTACGCGACCTCGAAGCAGATGAGGGTTCCGATGCGGGCCTGGCCCAGCTGCAGCACTCCGGTGGCGTCGCCAGGTGCGAAGTCGCGCGGGATCCGGTCGAAGCGACCGATCAGCTTCGCCAGCACCGCCCGGCCAGGGATCCACTCCCCGAACGGCACAGGATGCTGCTTCACGTAGTAGGACGACGGCCCAGGTGTGCCGGACGACGTGGGCAGCCACACGATGCCGGTGTTCCAGATGTAGTTCGGGTCGTTCGGCTTCTCGACGACGGCCCCGACCAGCACGGGCGCGTCGATCGCGTCGACGGCCGACTGGATACGGGCGGCCGCCTCGGCATCCTTGATCGGGTCGATGTCGGTGGAGTTCTCGGGCCAGATGACGATGTCGGGCTGCGGGGCACGCCCGGCGGCGACGTCGTCAGCCAGGCGCACGGTCTCCGCCACGTGGTTCTTGAGCACCTGCTCGCGCTCACCGAGGAAGTCCATCCCGGGCTCGGGCACGTTCCCCTGGATCACCGCAGCCACGAGCTCGGACGGCTGCCCGTCGGTCGCCTGCCCGTCGACCGGGCGCGGAACGAGCCCTCCGGCGGTGCAGATCACCGCGATCGCCACGAGCGCGCCCACTGCAAGGCGTGGGCGCCGCCGGTTCAGGACGACGAACGCGAGCAGCGCGCCCACGAGTGCGAGGGCGAACGTGACCAGCGGTGCTCCGGCGACGGCGGCGTACGGCGTGAGCGTGGAGTCGGTCTGCCCGTATGCCAGGCGCCCCCAAGGGAAGCCGCCGAGCGGGTAGCGGCCGCGGATTGCCTCGCTGAGCACCCACATGAGCGGAACGGCGAGCGGCCACCAACGCAGCTTCGACGTGGCTGCGACTCCAGCTCCGACGAGCCCGATGAACAGCGCGAAGACACCGCCGAGCAGCAGCCACGCGTCGGTGCCGACCACGCGCATCCAGGCGAGGTGAGGGAGGAGGAACGCGGCGCCCGCGAGGTAGCCGAGCCAGAGACCGCGGCGGGCCCGTACGCCGTGCCACGACAGGGTCATCAGCGCGAGCGCGGGCGGTGCGAGATAGACGATGTCGTACGGCGGGAACGAGAGCACGAGGAGTGCTCCGCCGGCGAGGGAGCCGAGGACCCGCAGGAGGGTGTGCCGACTGCGCCGGCGGCGGGGTGCTACACCGTCGACGCCCACGACGTCGTCGAGCCCTTCGCGGGCGGCGTCGTCACCGGTCACGGACACCCCATGACAGTACGTGATGCCCGGTGACCCGCCCGGCACCCGGTGGTCGTCGGCTACTGCTCGAAACGTGACGGGTCGCCGGCGCCGTAGCGGACGATCTCGGGCTCGGGCGTCGAGAGGTCGACGACGGTCGTCGGCTCCATGCCGCAGTCGCCCGAGTCGACGACGGCGTCGACGAGGTGGTCGAGCCGCTCCTTGATCTCCCAGCCCTGGGTCATCGGCTCGTCGTCGCCCGGAAGCAGCAGCGTGCTCGACAGCAGCGGCTCCCCCAGCTCGGCGATGATCGCCTGCGTCACAGCGTGCTTGGGGATGCGCACACCGACCGTGTGCTTCTTCGGGTGCGACATCCTGCGAGGCACCTCACGCGTGGCCGGCAGGATGAACGTGTAGCTGCCCGGGGTCGCGGCCTTCACCGAGCGGAACATCGCGTTGCTCACCTGCACGTAGTGTCCGAGCTGGGCGAAGTCGGCGCAGACGAGCGTGAAGTGGTGCTTGTCGTCGAGGTGGCGGATGTCCTTGATGCGCTGCAGCCCCGCGGCATTGCCGACCGTGCAGCCGAGTGCGTAGCAGGAGTCGGTGGGGTAGGCGATCAGCGCACCATCCCTCAGCTGCTGCACGATCTGACCGATCGACCGTGCCTGAGGATTGTCGGGATGCACGTCGTAGTAGCGGGCCATCCGACGACCCTATGCGCGCGGCTGCGGCCGCACGCGGGGTTCAGGGACGAGAGACGAGCGAGAACGGCACCGGGTACACGGTCTCGACGCGACGCCTCAGGATCTTCAGCATCGACATGATCGACGCGTAGAGCCCCCACACCCAGGCGGCGAAACCGATCCAGCCGAGGATCGGCGACAGGTTCGGCTGGGTGGCGACGAACAGGCCCATGACGAACAGCCCGACGTAGACAAGCTGCACGTAGAGCGAGACTCGGCTCCAGTGCTGGGCGAACGGCCGGTCGCGCAGGAAGAGCCGCAGAACGAGCGGACCGATGACCGGCAGGAGCCAGAGGCTGCCGGCGCACGCGATCGCAAAGGCCTGGTCGGAACCGGTGGGGTTGTGCAGCCGGTCCTCCGCGGGCTGCGAGTCGTCGGGCCAGCTGAACGTCTCTCCGGGCTCGGTGCTCACTCCCCCAGCGTAAGCGCTCGGTGTTTACCTGCACTGGCGCAGGCGACCACGAGCGCCACGGTGGCGGGGAGGATGAACAGACCGATCGACATCAGGCCGAGCACGGTGAGGGCCGCCAGTGCGCTCGTCACCGTCCAGGCCACGACCCGGGCGGGTCGTGCCCCGATGCGCAGCAGCACGGCTACGGCGATCGTGACGACCAGCGGGATCGAGATGACCAGAGCCGCCCAGGCACCGTTGGCCCCCACGAGCGTCGCGGTGCCGGTGATCTCCTCGCCCTGCACCAGATTCCCGTCGGAGTCGGCGGCTGCTGAGGACGACGAATAGCCATAGACGGGGAAGGTGAACGCAGCGACGAGCAGCAGCAGGGACCAGACGAAGGAGGCGACCAGAGCGACCTTCGCTGTCAGAGGGAGCGACCAGGCGAGCACGGGTGCCGCGGTGTCGGTCATGGTGTGATGCTCCTCCACGAGCCCGCCCACGTCGAGAGCTAACCGGGAACGACGACGGTGCCTGTGGCGCTCGTGGTCACGAGCGGCACCTCGAGCACGACCGCTGCCGAGGCGGAGACCTCGGCGTCGGCACGGCAGACGACCCGAGCCTCGAACGCCACCGTGCGAGACCGGCGTCCGACACGCGTGACCGTGGCGGTCGCCTCGAGGACGTCGCCGCCCATGACGGGAGCCTGGAACGACACGCTGTCGTAGCCGGCGAAAAGGCCCTCGTCGCCATCTGTGCGGATGCAGAGCTCGGTGGCCACGTCACCGAACATGCCGAGCACGTAGGCGCCGTCGACGAGGTTGCCGCCGTAGTGAGCGTGCGAGTACGGCACATAGCGACGGTGGGTCACGCTGACGCCGAGGCGCGGGTCGTCGGTCATGGTCACACAGCCTTCTTCCGGATCGAGGGGGTCGGGACGAGCGACGACACGAGGTACGACGCCACCTCGCCCGGTGTGGTGCCCTTGCCGAAGATGCGGTCGACGCCGAGCTCGGCCGTCATCGCCTCGTCGAAGCGCGGCCCACCGACCACGAGCAGCGGACGCCGGTCTCGCGGGAAGGCCTCGCGGAACGCGGCGCTCATCTCCCGAGTGTTGTGCAGGTGGGCGTCGCGCTGGGTGACGACCTGCGACACGAGCACGGCATCGGCCTTCGCCACGCGCGAAGCCTCGACCAGGTCGGGCACCGACACCTGGGCGCCGAGGTTCACGACGGTGACCTCGGAGTAGTACTCCAAGCCCTTCTCGCCGGCGAAGCCCTTGATGTTGAGGATGGCGTCGATGCCGACCGTGTGGGCGTCGGTGCCGATGCACGCACCCACGACGACCATCGGACGCCGCAGGCCCTTCTTGATCGCGGTGTTGACCTCCTTGGGCGACAGCAGCGGGTAGTCGCGCTCGACCACCTGGACCTCGCGGACGTCGACCAGGTGCTGCACCGCGCCGTACACGACGAAGAAGGTGAAGTCCGTGCCCATGGCCTTGGCGTGCACGACCATCGCCGGGTCCATGCCCATCTTCTTCGCTAGCTGCAGCGCGGCACCCTCGGCTCGCTTGTCGTGCGGGAGTGGAAGTGTGAACGACATCTGCACCATGCCGTCGCCGGTCGTGTCGCCGTACGGACGAACGATGTGCTTGTCGGTCTTCGAGCCGCTCATCGGGTCGCCCCTTCCTCGAGCAGGTCCGATGCGGGGTTGACGTACGCCGAGGACTTGCGAACCACGCCTTCGAGGCCGCGGCCGGCATCGGCCGGCCGCGTCATGAGGCCGAAGGTTCCGTCGGCGATCGCGTTGAGCAGGGTGTCGTCGACGATGTCGTCGAGAAGGTCGACCGCCTCGCCCAGAACCTGGCGCGCTCGCTGGGCGATGAAGCCGTCGGGCGCAGGCCGGAAGTCCTCGCGCAGGTTCCCCGCCGCGTTGAAGACGTACCGCACGTTCTGCAACGCGAGGTCGCGGTCGGACAGCCAGGGGGTCACCACGGCCTCGGTCATCATGCCGACCAGCAGGATGCCCTGGCCGGTGAGAGCGCCGGCGAGGTTGAAGAAGCCGTCGAGCAGGTAGCCGCGGAAGACGTCGCCTGTCATGTGCTTGGTCGGGGGCATCCACTTGAGCGGCGCATCAGGGAACAGAGCCCGCGCGAGCATGGCGTGGGCCAGCTCGAGCCGGAACGAGTCGGGGATCTCAGGGACGATCTCGAACGCGTGCCCGAGGCCGAGCTGCCAGTCCTGCAGCCCCGCCTCCTTGGCGAAGAACTCGTTGAGCAGCTGGCTCACCGTGACGGTGTGGGCGGCGTCGACGGCGTCGGCGGTGGTGAGGTAGTTGTCCTCGCCGGTGTTGATGATGATGCCTGCACGGGCATGCACCTGGCGGCTGAAGCGCTGGTCGACGAAGGTGCGCACCGGGTTGATGTCGCGGAACAGGATCCCGTACATCGAGTCGTTGAGCATCATGTCGAGCCGCTCAAGGCCTGCGAGCGCTGCGATCTCGGGCATGCAGAGACCGCTCGCGTAGTTCGTGAGCCGCACGTAGCGGCCGAGCTCCTTGCTCGTCTCGTCCAGTGCGGCACGCATCAGCCGGAAGTTCGCCTGCGTCGCGTAGGTGCCGGCGTACCCCTCACGGGTCGGCCCCTCGGGCACGTAGTCGAGCAACGACTGACCGGTCGACCGGATGACGGCGATGACGTCTGCACCCTCGCGTGCGGCGGCCTGCGCCTGCGGCATGTCCTCGTAGATGTCACCGGTCGCCACGATGAGGTAGATCCACGGCGAAGGCGGATTGCCGTACTTCCCGATCAGCTTGTCGCGCGCCGCCCGCTGCGCATCGACGCGACGGATCCCGGCAGAGATCTGGACGCGCGCCCGCTTCGCCGCGGCACTCGCGGCCTTGCCCTCGGGCACCCGGAACTGCACCGACCCGGCGGCCGCCTTCTGGGCGACCGTTGTCAGGTCGTCGCCGGTGCGGATCATGGCGTCCCACACGGGAACCGAGACGCCGTGCTCGAGGCCGACCTGCTCGCGCACGACGTCGACGAGCCGGTTGACCCACGGGATTCCCTCGACGTCGGCGCCCTCGAGCCCCGCGAGCCGCAGCGTGGCCCGCTCGACCGACACGGTGGTGTGCTGCTTGGCCAGCTTCACGACCGGTGCCCCGGCCCTGCGTGCCAGCGATCGCGCCTTGCGGATCGTCACAGGGTCGAGGTCGAGCATCCGCCTCGGGTCGTTGGCGGCTGTGGTGTACGGACTGCGGCTCACGCCGCCACCTCCTCGAGTGCGCCGGCGTCGTGGACGACCGTCCCACGCAGCGCAGTGCGCAGGCAGGTCGGGGTGAAGCCGGTGGTCAGGTCGGGCCAGCCGTCGTCGTCGGTGACGGCGACGGCCCAGATCGAGTACGTCGCGGGCGCACCCACGGCGACGACGCCGGACTCCGCGTCGCCGACCGACGCGTGGCCGGCGCGCGTGTGCGCCTCGAACGCCGTGGCCAGGTCGATGCGCTGGGACGCCGTACGGTGCTGCATCGCGCCGCGGATGCCACCCCAGGGATCGAACGGCGTCACGGGAGAGTCGCTGCCGAGAACGAGCGGCACGCCGGCGCGGACAAGGTCGCCGAACGGGTTGAGCGCCGGGCCGCGATCAGGCCCGAGCCGGTCGACGTACATCGAGCCGGTGCCGCCCCAGAAGGCGTCGAACGCGGGCTGCACGGACGCGATCACTCCGTGATGACCCAGGGCGGCGATCGCATCGGCATCGCACATCTCCGCGTGCTCGAGACGATGACGGAGCGATCGCACGGCTTCGATGCCGACGGCCTCGGTCGCAGCGCGAAGCCCCGCGACCACGGCGTCCATCGCGGCGTCCCCGATGACGTGGAAGCCTGCTTGGACGCCCTCACGTGAGCACTGCACGAGGTGCGCGGCGATGGACGCCTCGTCGATGTAGAGCGCCCCGTTCGTCGCCGCGTCGTCGTGGTACGTCGTACGCAGGCACGCCGTACGTGAGCCGATGGCACCGTCGACCGAGAGGTCGCCCGCGGCGCCGTACGCGCCGAGACGACGCATCACGTCGAGGCCGCCGTTCGACGCGAGCTCACCCCAGTAGACGACGACCTCGGGCAGCGCTTCGGCACGCGAGAGAGCCAGGAGCGAAGCGGCGTCGTCCTCGCCGGAGATGTCGGGGCCGGCCATCTCGTGCACCGACGCGATGCCGCTGGCCGCAGCCGAAAGCAGCGCCGTCCGCTGCGCGTCGACGGTCTGCGACGGCGTCACCGAGGCGAGGGCTGCATTCCTGATGGAGTTGTGCGCCTCCCGCGTGACCCAGCCGTCGCCGGACCATCCCTCGAGCCCGTGCGCCGAGCGGGTCGAGGCAAGCATCGCCCCGCTGACGAGGGCCGAGTGGACGTCGATGCGCGAGAGGTAGACCAGTGACCCGTACGACGCCCGATCGAGCTCCGCCGCCGTCGGCAGGTCGCGCACCGGCCAGGTGGTCTCGTCCCAGCCGTGGCCGAGCATCGTGCGACCGCGCAGATGCTGCGTGCGTGCTGCGACGAGGTCGAGCACGTCGGCCTTGGACCTCGTGCCCGACAGGTCGAGCCCGGAGAGCACGAGCCCGGTGTCGGTGGTGTGGACGTGTCCGTCCACGAAGGCGGGCAGCAGGAGCGACCCGTCGAGGTCGACCTGCGTGGTGGTTGCCGGCGCCTCCCCCGGCGTACCGATCCAGACGTAGACGCCGTCAGCGATGACGACGTCGAGCCCGCGGATGCCGGCGTCGTGCAGCACCCGACCTCCGCGCAGCAGGGTGCTCGTCACCGGTGACCCTCTGCCGCGAGCCGCTCGCTGAACAGCGTCTGGATGCCCGGCTCGGTGCGCAGCAGGTCGAACGCCATCTCGGCGTGGCCAGGAGTGAAGCCGTTTCCGATCAGCATCGTGACGTCGGCGGCGAGTCCCTCGGCGCCGAGGGCGGCCGTGGCGAAGGACGTGGCCATGGAGAAGAAGATGATCGTCCC
>JBBQAY010000074.1:0-15890 GCA_038316965.1 Candidatus Nanopelagicales bacterium | reverse complement strand
TACACCGGCTCCGACCCGCGCCGGGCGCCGGCCGCGCTCGCGACGGTGCCGTACGTCGAGCAGATGTTCGGTGCGTACCACGTGGCCGGCGGCATCCGGAAGCTCGCCGACGCGCTGTACGAGCGGACTCTGGAACGCGGTGCGGCGTACCGCTTCTCGGCCGACGTCGCCGAGGTGCTCACGACCGACGCGGGGGTGAGCGGCGTACGACTCACCGACGGCGAGGTGCTGGATGCCGACGTCGTCGTGGCCAACGCGGACGCCACGCACCTGTACCGCGACCTGCTGCACGACCCGCGCACCGCGGAGCCTGTACGCCGTCTGCGCCGAGCGACGCCGTCGCTCTCGGGCTTCGTGCTGCTCCTCGCCGTCCGCGGCCGCACGCCAGGCCTGCGTCACCACAACGTCTGGTTCCCGGCCGACTACGACGCCGAGTTCGACGCGATCTTCGGCCGCGACGCAGCACCCGTCGACGACCCCACCGTCTACGTCTGCGCGCCGGACGACGACGCGATGCGGCCCGACGCCGACCACGAGTCGTGGTTCGTTCTCGTCAACGCGCCACGGCACGGGACCGCCGGCGAGCGGGGCACCGTCGACTGGGATGCACCGGGGCTGGCCGAGTCGTACCGCGACCGCGTGCTGGCCGTGATGGCGGCGCGAGGCTTCGACGTACGCGACCGGCTCCTGTGGTCGGAGGTCCGGACGCCCGCCGACCTCGAGCGCAGCACGCGTGCGCCTGGCGGCTCCATCTACGGCACGTCGAGCAACGGTCCGCGCGCCGCATTCCTGCGCCCGGCCAATGCTTCCCCCGTTCCGGGCCTCTACCTCGTGGGCGGCTCGTCCCACCCCGGCGGCGGCCTCCCCCTGGTCGGCATGTCGGCCGAGATCGTGGCCGACCTGATCGGCCGCGCCTGACCCGTGCGGCAGGATGAGCCGGTGCCTTCCGACACCTGCTCCTCCTGCGGCCTGCCGCTGGAGAACCACGACCGCGACATCCTCTTCACCCTGCCCGACCCGGTGCTCGGCCTCGTCGACGCAGGCGGGCTGCCCGAGGGCACGTGGCTCAGCCATGACCACCCCGACAAGTCGGTCATGCTGCTCGTGCCCGAGCTCGGAGCGTTCGTGCGGTGCCTCCTGCCGGTTCGACTGGAGGACGGCCACACCCTCACGTTCGGCGTGTGGGTGGGCGTGAGCTCCGAGGACCTCGAGCGCGCCTGGGCGGTGTGGTGGGAGCCGGAGTACGCCGACCTCGAGCTCACCGGCGTCCTCGCCAACGCGCTGCCGGGCGTCGACGTGCTCGCGGCGCCCGTCGTCGTGCGCGTGCGCGACGTCGAGGAGACGCCGTACGTCGACAGCAGCAGCGACTCGCTCCTGGCGAAGGTGCTCGCCGACGAGTTCCCGCACGACCAGGTGCTCGACCTGCTGCAGTAGTCGACGCCGACGCTGCGCCGGCTGCTGCTGGACCAGATCGAGGAGTACGGCCGCCATACCGGTCACGCCGACCTGCCGCGCGAGGCAGCCGACGGCCGAGCCGGCGAAGACGCCCCGTGGCCTGCAGACGCGCCGAACCGCCTCTGGTCCGCCGGCTGACCAGCGCTCAGGCGAGCCGACGGCGTACGACGACGAGCAGCTGCACCAGCGCGACTGCGCCGATGCCGACCGACACCCACGCGCCGAGCGAGGCCCAGAACGACGCCGACGACGGGTAGATCCCGGCAGCGAGAAGGAACATCGCCACCACGATCACACGCGTCGGACGCTCGCCGATCGTGACGACGCCCACGTCGTCCATGCCGATCGCGGTCGCACGGGCACGCGCGTACTCCTGGGTGAAGAGCAGGCCGCCGGCCAGCACGCACACGATCAGCGGTGCGCCGACGACCCAGAGCGCCACGAGGAAGAGGGAGTCCGAGACCCGGTCGACGACGGAGTCGAGCACCGCGCCCCAGCGCGACTCGCGGCCCGTCATCACCGCCACCGCGCCGTCGAGCGAGTCGGTGAGACCCGACAGCCCGACGACGACCGCGGCCAGCAGCACCCACCGGTCCTCGAGGGTGCAGAGCCACACGGCGAGCGCAGAGACCAGGCCTCCGAGCAGCGTCACGACGTCGGGAGGCACTCCGAGCCGGGCGAACGGCGACGCGAGAGCGTGCACCACCGAGAGCCACGGGCCCACGATGCGCGAGCCGCGCGGGTCGTAGCCGCCGTGCAGCGTCGACCAGCGGTCGAGGTACTCCTCGCGCGACAGGACGCTGCGGCTCACGCGTCGCAACCTAGCGCCGCTCGCCCCACCACGCCCTCACCCACCCGCTGAACCTGATCAATCCGTCGTTTCCCGGTGCCGGAAACGACGGATTGATCAGTGTGAGCAAGGGGGTCAGACGGACGGGCCGAGGGCCCACGCGACCGTCACGACGGCGTTCACGCTGCCCTCGCCGCCGTCCACGGGCATGCCGCCGCCGGACTCCGCAGCGGCCATCGCCATCATCCGCTTCGGCATGGCACCGCCACCGATCTCGGCCTCGGCGATGTGCCGCACCTCGCCGAGCGCCTGACCCGCGAGGCCGGCGTACTGCTCGGCCTTGGCGCGGGCGTTCGCGTACGCCGCGTCGCGCGCGGCCGACTCGAGGCCGGCAGCGTCGTCGTGCGAGAACGAGATGCCGTCGACGCGGGCGCCGTCTCCACCGGCCTGCACCGCGGCGACGAGGATCGAGCCGACGTGCTCCAGGTCCGTGAGGCGCACCGCGAGCGACAGCGAGGCCTCGTACGCCACGACGGTCGGCCACGGGTCGTGCACCGGGTTGAGCGAGACGCTCGTGGTCTGCAACGTGTGCTCGTTCGCACCGCTACGAACGACGGCCTCGCGCATCGCCTGCATCGCGTACGAGGCTCGCGCGGTGGCGTCGGACGGGTTGGCCGCGCGCGCGGACGCGGCGAGGTTGAGGGTGGCGACGTCGTACGGCGCGCTCGCGCGCCCACGACCGGTGACGGTGACGGATCGGCCCATGCGCCGATCCTGCCCCACCCCGCGGCGCTGGTAGTCAGAACGCGGGCTATCCGCCGCGAATCGACTACCAGCGCGCGTCAGGCGGTGGTCGCGGCTCCGAGGCCGAGGCCGGTGTAGATCTCGCGGGCGGAGGTCGACCGGTTCAGCGTGTAGAAGTGCAGCCCCGGCGCGCCGCCGTCGAGCAGCTCCTGGCACAGGGCCGATGCCGCCTCGACGCCGAGGGCGTGCACGGCGGCAGGGTCGTCGGCGATGGAGCGGAAGCGTGCGGCCAGGTCGTCGGGGAACGCCGTGCCCGAGAGCACAGCGAACCGGTCGATCTGCGAGACGTTCGTGAGGGGCATGATCCCCGGCAGCACCGGGATCGTGCAGCCGAGCTCACGGGCGCGGGACACCATCGCGAAGTAGTGCGACGCCTCGAAGAACAGCTGGGTGACGGCGAACTCCGCACCGGCCTCCTGCTTGGCCAGCAGCACGCGCGCGTCGTCGTCGAGCGACGCCGACTCCGGGTGCCCCTCGGGGAACGCCGCGACGCCGACCGAGAAGTCGCCGAGAGAGCGCACGAGGGCCACGAGCTCGTCGGCGTGGGCGAGGCCCTCGGGGTGCTGCTCCCACGGGGTGCCGGGGCCGCCGGGCGGGTCGCCACGCAGAGCAAGGACGTTGCGCACCCCGGCGTCGGCGTACGACCCGATCACCGACCGCAGCTCCGCCACGCTCGAGCCCACGCAGGTCAGGTGCCCCATCGGCAGCAGGGTCGTCTCCTCGGCGATCCGCTGGGTGATGCGCACCGTGCGGTCACGCGTGGAGCCGCCGGCGCCGTACGTGACCGACACGAACGTCGGACGCAGGCCCTCGAGCTCGCGGATCGCCTGCCAGAGCAGGCGCTCGCCGTCGTCGGTCTTGGGCGGGAAGAACTCGAACGAGAACGAGTGCCCGCCCGCGGCCAGCAGCGCGCTCACCGTGGGGGGCGACGGCGTGCCGGGGGTCGTGGCGGACATGGGGTCGAGGGTACGGCGTGACCACGCCTTGGACGGCGTCGGTCCGCATCGTGAACGATCGGTGATGCAAAGGCGGCGTCTGGTGATGCCCGGGACGCCCGCTCCCTCTACGCTTCAGGGCATGACTTCGGGGAGCTCGCCGCTCGACGCCGAGGACCTCCGTGTCCGGGTGCAGAAGCGGCTCGACGACTTCCTCGCCCAGCAGCTGCCGGTGCTCGACGACGTCAGCCCCGACCTCGCACCGCTGAGCGAGGCCGTCACCGACCTGCTCCGCGGCGGAAAGCGGCTGCGCCCCGCGTTCGCCTACTGGGGCTGGCGCGGTGCCGGCGGTGCCGACTGCGAGGCGGCCGTCGCCGCGGCGACGTCGCTCGAGCTCCTGCAGGCCTGCGCCCTCATCCACGACGACGTCATGGACGGCAGCGACACCCGTCGCGGTCTCCCGGCCGCCCACCGCCGCTTCGCCACGCTGCACCGGGGCAACGGGTGGCTCGGCTCCCCCGAGGCGTTCGGGATGGGTGCCGCGATCCTGCTCGGCGACCTCTGCCTCTCGTGGGCCGACGAGCTGCTCATGTCGTGCGGACTCCCCACCGACGCCGTGATGCGTGGCAAGCCGGTGTACGACGTGATGCGCACCGAACTCATGGGCGGCCAGTACCTCGACCTGCTCGAGCAGGCCATGGGTGGCGGCTCTGAGGCGCGCGCCATGCGCGTCGTCCGGTACAAGGCCGCGAAGTACACCATCGAACGGCCCCTTCACCTCGGGGCCGCACTCGCAGGCGCCCCCGAGGCGACGTTCGTCGCGTACTCCGGCTACGGCCTCCCGCTCGGCGAGGCCTTCCAGCTGCGCGACGACGTCCTCGGAGTCTTCGGCGACCCCGTCCAGACCGGAAAGCCTGCCGGAGACGACTTGCGCGAGGGAAAGCGCACCGTCCTCGTGGCTGCTGCGGTCGAGGCCTCCTCCCACGCCCAGGCCGCGCTGATCCGCCGTCACCTCGGCGACCCGGCGCTCGATGCCGAGGGCATCACCGCGCTGCGCGAGGTCATCACCGATACCGGTGCCCTCGGCCACGTCGAGCGGCTGATCGACGCCCTCACGTCGCAGTGCTTCTCCGCGCTCGACGCCGCCCCCATCGACGACGACGCCCGCGAGATCCTCCGCGGACTCGCCCACGCCGCGACGTCGCGCTCCACGTAGCAAGCGGGTGTGTGCTCGCGACCGGCGCACTCCCGGCCTCCGCCAGACGCCTGCGCGTCATGCACCGTCGCCCCGCTCGAACGTGCTCACCGCGCGTTGCGTCGCGAGTCACAACATCCCTTCTCAGCAGGCCGAAACCGGCGCACGTCCTTAGGGTTGACGCATGTCCCTGCTCAACCGCACGCCCCGCACCGTCACCGGCCCCACCGACCACGTGGTGGTGGTGGGGGCGGGGCTCGCGGGCCTGTCGGCAGCACTTCGGCTCGCCGGAGCGGGGCGCCAGGTCACGGTGCTCGAGCGCGAGTCGGTGCCCGGCGGACGCGCCGGTCTGATCGAGGACTCCGGCTACCGCTTCGACACCGGTCCGACCGTTCTCACCATGCCCGACCTCATCCACGACGCGTTCGCGGCGGTCGGCGAGAACATGAATGACTGGCTCGACCTCGTGCCGGTGGAGCCCCTGTACCGCGCCTTCTACCCCGACGGCTCCCAGCTCGATGTGCACTCCGACGTCGATGCCATGGCCGCGGAGATCGAGCGTGTCATCTCCCCCGCCGAGGCTGCGGGCTATCGCGAGTACGTCGACTTCGTCTCCAAGCTCTATCGCTACGAGATGAAGGACTTCATCGACACCAACATCGACTCCCCCGTCGACCTGCTGACCGAGAACCTCGCCAAGCTCGTGGCGATCGGCGGCTTCCGCAAGCTGACGCCGAAGGTGCGCCAGTACCTCAAGGACCCGCGCACCGAACGGCTCTTCAGCTTCCAGGCCATGTACGCCGGCCTCTCGCCCCAGGACGCGCTCGCGATCTACGCGATCATCGCCTACATGGACTCCGTCGCCGGCGTCTACTTCCCCAAGGGCGGCATGCACGTACTTCCCCGCGGGCTGGCGGGTGCTGCCGAGAAGCACGGCGTGGAGTTCCGCTACGACACCGAGGTGACGCGCGTCGAGATGCGCGGCGATCGAGCCGTGGCCGTGCACACCGCCGCCGGCGAGCGCATCACCGCCGACGTCGTGGTCCTCAACCCCGACCTTCCGGTGGCGTACAAGCAGCTCCTCGGTCGCGAGCCGTGGAACGTGCGACGCCTCACCTACTCGCCTTCGTGCTACCTGCTGCTCGCAGGATCGACGGCGAAGTACACCAAGACCGCGCACCACAACATCCACTTCGGACGCAGCTGGAACGGCGTCTTCCGCGAGCTCATCGACGAGCAGCGGCTCATGACCGACCCGAGCATCCTGGTGACGAACCCGACGTACTCCGACCCGGGACTCGCACCGGACGGCAAGCAGATCTACTACGTGCTCTTCCCCACGCCCAACCTCGACGCCGACATCGACTGGCGCACCGAGGGGCCCCGCTACCGGGACGAGATCGTGCGCACGCTGGAGGAGCGTGGATACATCGGCTTCGGCGACAGCATCGAGCTCGAGCACGTGACGACCCCGCTCGACTGGCAGGCCCGGGGCATGGAGCGCGGTGCACCGTTCGCCGCCGCCCACTCCTTCGTGCAGACCGGGCCGTTCCGCCCGTCGAACCTGTTCGGCGAGAACGTCGTGTTCACGGGGTCGGGCACCCAGCCCGGCGTCGGCGTGCCCATGGTGCTGGTGTCCGGCCGACTGGCGGCCGAGCGCGTCACCGGCCCGGACCCGTCGTACCGACCCACCTACCTGCACTGACCCCACGCTGCGTGCTCAGCGACGGGCCGGGCACGCACGGTCACATCGGTCCGGATTCTGAGCAGGAGCGGCGCCCACGCGACGTAGATCACCCGGGAGCCGTCCGGATCGCGTTCGGACGTGCCCCGTCGGCGCTTGTACCCTCGTGATCATGGCCGCATCGGACGTCGAGGGGATCGACCCCGACGACACGCGCCTGCACTTCGCCCTGCGCTACGCCCTGGGTGGCTTCGTCGCCTCGGTCATCCTGGCCATCGGCTCGATCGGGGTCGGCTGGCTCCCCCTGGAAGGTCTCGCGGAGATCCCGTTCGTCCAGGCGATGCGCCACGAGGGCGTCGGCGTGCTCGTGTCCCGCGCCTGCGTCGTCATCGGCGGTGCGCTCCTGCTGCAGGCCTGGCTTGTTCTGGGCGCAGACATCCTCGGCGGGCATGTCCGCAACGTTCGGCGGCTGTGGAAGGTCCTCGCGCTCTGGTGCGCGCCGCTGCTCCTGGCCCCGCCCCTGTTCAGCCGCGACGCCTACTCGTACTTCATGCAGGGCAAGCTCGTCCTGTCCGGCGGCGACCCGTACACCCAGGGAGTCGAGTCGATCCCGGGCTGGTTCGCCAGCGGCGTCGACCCGCTCTGGCGCGACACCCCGACGCCGTACGGCCCTGTGTTCGTCACCCTGTCGCGCGGTGTAGCGGCGCTCGTGGGTGACAACCCCTTCCTCGCGGTGATCGTGTTCCGCCTCCTGGCCCTCGGCGGAGTCGCGCTCATGGCCTACTACGTCCCTCGCCTTGCCTTCCACTGCGGGATCGACGGCTCGAAGGCGCTGTGGCTCGGCGTCCTGAACCCGCTCGTTCTCATGCACTTCGTCGCGGGCGTCCACAACGACGCCATCATGGTCGGGCTGATCGTGGCCGGTCTCTGCTTCGCCATCGAGGGCCGCGGCGTGACCGGCATCGTGCTCGTGACGATCGCTGCGATGGTCAAGCCCATCGCCTTCCTCGCCATCCCGTTCGTGGCCCTCGCCTGGGCCGGCACC
Organism: Candidatus Nanopelagicales bacterium; assembly: GCA_038316965.1. Taxonomy (GTDB): domain Bacteria; phylum Actinomycetota; class Actinomycetes; order S36-B12; family CAIYMF01; genus Longivirga. Next base: position 7,982 of record JBBQAY010000074.1, on the reverse strand, counting down.
ACCCAGGACTTCCGCGCGCGCCTCTGGGCGTGGGCGAAGTCGTTCGTCGTCGTCGTGCTCACGTACGGCGTGGTCGCGCTGTCGGTCGGCGCGAGCCTCGGGTGGATCCGCGCCCTGACCACCCCCGGTGAGGTACGCACCTGGCTCTCGCCTGCGACCGCACTCGGCATGGCCAGCGGGAACCTGCTCTCGTGGGTCGGCCTCGGCGACCACCACGACCTCACCGTCGGGGTCTTCCGCATCATCGGCATGCTCGCCGCGATCGGACTCGTCGCCTACCTGCTGCTCAGGCCCGAGGGTCGCTCGGTGCCGCGCGGGATGATGCTCGCGTTCCTCGCTGTCGTGGCCCTCGGTCCCGTCGTGCAGCCGTGGTACCTGCTGTGGGTGCTGCCTCTTGCCGCGGCCTCCGGCCTCTCCTCGCGCGAGCTGCGCGTGGTTCTGCTGCTCGTCGCCGGCTTCACGATCTACGGCCTCTGGGAGACGAGTGCGTCGGCCGACACCTACTTCGACCTCGGAGACGGTCTCGCGATGATCGCTGCCGCCGTCGCCGTCGCGATCGCGGTGGCCATCTCCCCCCGCGAACGAGCCCTGCTGTTCGGCGATCCCGTCGCCCACGGTCTGGTGCCCGAGGACGCTCCGGCTGCGGCCCGCCGGGAGAGGCTCGTCGTGCGGGCGCCGGAGAACGCATGAGCGACGGCTCCTCGACCGCGTCAGATCCTGTCGGCACGGGCCCGCACGGCGCCGACCTGGACGATCTCGTCGCAGTCGTCGACAGCCCGACGACTCAAGCGTCCGGCTTGCGCGCGGCCGTCACCCGTCGGCTGGTCTGGTTCATCGACCTGGTCGCCCCGTGGATCGACCGGCTCGTGGGCCACGGCTCGCTCTGGCGCAACCTGCGGCCAGGACGCCGGGTGCTCGTCGGTTGGGTCGTCACCCGGCTCGTGATGCTGGCGCTGCTCGCGCTCCCCGAGCAGACGATCATCAACGACGTCCTGTACTACGCCGACAACCTGGCCAAGCTCAACGACGGCTCGCCGCTCACCGAGGTGCTCAAGGAGTACCCGCTGCCGGTGCTCGCCCTCGTCGGTCTGCCGTGGGTCTTCTCCTTCGGCAACCACGTGGTCTACGCGATCCTGTTCGTGGGCATGATGCTCGCGTTCGACGCGGCGTTCTGCCGACTGCTGTACGTCCGCGCCGGGAAGCAGCAGAGCCCCGCGGTAACCCTGTGGCTCGCGAGCGCTCCCATGATGGGCCCGCTCATGGTCACGCGCTTCGACATCGTGCCGGGAACTCTCGCCGGAGCGTCGGTGCTCCTTCTCGAGCGCAAGCCGCGGCTCGCGACGGTGCTGGTCGCCGCGGGCGCCGCCATCAAGCTCTGGCCCGCCGTCCTGCTCCCGGCGCTCGCCGCCCCCGCGCGCACGCGTTGGCGGGTGGTCGCGACCACCGTCGTGTCGGGCCTCGCCATCGCCGGCGCGATCGTGGCGCTCGGCGGGCTCGACCGCCTCCTGACGCCGCTCACGTGGCAGGGCGACCGCGGCCTGCAGATCGAGTCGGTGCCCGCGCTGCCGCTGATGATCGCGTGGGCGTTCACGCACGACCCGTGGCTCGTGGACTTCACCCGGTTCATCACCTCGGAGATCTCCGGGCCGGGCGACCGCTTCCTCATCACCCTCGCCACGATCGCGACTGCGGCGTCCTTGCTCGCGATGGCCGCCCTCTGGGTGCGGGCGTGGCGACGCGGCGCGACGATCAGCGCCGAGACCGTCGGCTGGATCATGCTCACGACGACAGGCCTGCTCATCCTGACGAACAAGGTGTTCAGCCCTCAGTACCTGCTGTGGCTGTCGCCTGTCGCCATCGCCATGGTCGCCGTGGCTCCACGCGGCGACACCGGCGTACGCCGCTTCGTCGTGCTGCTGCTGACCGTCGGCATCCTCACCCAGGTGATCTACCCGATCGTGTACCTCTGGGTGTCGGAGGTCTACTGGGCGAACATCCCCGGAGTGCTCCTCCTGACGATCCGCGACATCGCCCTCGTCGGCTTCGTCGTGTACGCCTGGCGCCGCGCCTGGAACGAGACCAGTGCCGAGGCGGCGCTCGCCGACGCGCCCTGACCTGCTCGTCGCACCTGCTCTGCCAGACTCCACCCATGCCGGATGCCGCCACCTCGTCGCTGGCGAAGTTCGCCGACGGCGTCGAGCGAGTCGTCACCGTCGTGCTCCGCGGCAGCACCCCGCCTGATGCGCAGTGGAAGGCGGTGCGCCTCACGACCGTCTGGCTCCTGACCCGCCTCGCCGTGATGGTGCTGCTGTCGATCACCGGTGCCGTCGTCAACGACGTCAACTACTTCGCGAACGTCACCACCGGCAACGCGCCGCCCGGCTATCCCGGCACCCTGCGCGAATACCCCGTGCCCGCCGTCTGGTGGCTCACGATCCCAGCCGTGCTGGGGGGCGGAGACATCACGGCGTACGGCTGGTGGTTCGTCTTCATGCTCCTCGCCGTCGACGGGCTCTTCCTCGTCGCCGTCCAGCGGCTCGGGACGCCTCGCGCGGTCACGGCGTGGCTCTCCGCCGCACCCCTTCTAGGGCCGATGCTGCTCCTGCGCTTCGACCTGGTCACCGGCGCTGCTGTCGCCGTGGCGCTGCTGCTCGTGGTGACCCGGCCGAAGCTCGCTGCCCTCCTGCTCGTGACGGCAACGGCGGTGAAGCTCTGGCCCGCCGCTCTCGTCGGGATCGTCGCGGCAGCGAGCCCGCGGCGCCGCACGTTCATCGCCGTCACCGTCGTCGCATCCGTCGTCCTCATCGCCGTGGTCCTTGCGGCGTACGGCGGCGAGCGGTTCCTGTCGCCGTTGCGCTACCAGTCCCAGCGCGGGATCCAGGTGGAGTCGCTGTTCGCCGTGCCATTCATGGTGCTGTGGGCCCTGCACGTCGGCGGGTTCGACGTGACCTACGGGACGTCGCTCGCGTGGGAGATCGACGGGCCCGGCACGGGGATCGCCCTGGCCCTGTCGACTGTGGCCACGCTCGCCGCCGGCGTCTGGACGCTGTGGTTGACCGCGTCGCTCTGGCGCCGGCCGCGACGGCCCGACCTGCTCACCGCTGTGGCGTGGGCGACGCTGTCGGCAGCGTGCCTGCTCATCTTGTCGAACAAGGTGTTCAGCCCTCAGTACCTGGCCTGGTTGCTGCCCGTGGCGGTGGTCGTCGTCGCCGTGACCGGCGAGCGCCTGGCCCGCACCTGCGCCTACCTCACGCTCACGGCCGCGCTAGCCGCGCAACTGCTCTACCCCTGGGCCTACGACTGGATCAGCGATCTGCGGCCCGGGGTGGGGAACCTGCTGGCGGTCGCCCTCGCCTGCGTGCGCCTCGTGCTCGTGGCTGCCGTCGCCTGGATCGCGACCGCACGTGCCCTCGAGCTGCTCGCAGCCGACGAGTCGAGCACGGTCGAGCAGCCCGCCTAGAGCTCGTCGACGTCGATATCAGGGCCGTCGCCGAGCAGCAGCACTCCTCCGCGCACGCCGTCCTGGGTCCAGCCGCGCACAGCGGAGGCCAGCACGTCGAGCGCGGTGGCGAAGGCCTTCGGCTCCGCCTCGGCAAGCAGCCCCCACGACGCCCACACCACGAGCACCCCCTCGGCCTCGCCGAGGTCGAGGTCGAGCAGGCACTCCTCGAGCGCGTCCCAGTTCATGCCGAACCAGTCCGGCAGGCCGAACGCTTCGTCGCACATCTGCAGGAACGAGTCGCGATCCTCGACCTCGGAGCCGTCGAGCACCACGCAGCGCCACTCGAGCTTGTCGGCCTCGGTCTCGAGCTCCTCGATGGTCGCGTCCTCGAGCCGTCGTACGCCGGACAGCCGACCGAGCACGCCGCTCATGAGCCTTCTCCTGACACGACCTCGCGGAACGAGGAGTAGTGGTCGTCGGTGTAGAAGCGGGAGCCGTCGTCGCCGCCGATGATCCGCCGGGCGCCGCGGTCGTCCGACCCTGGCGTCTCGACGGTGTACTCCGCGTAGAAGCCCTTCGGCTGCTGGGGCAGGATCCGCTCGCGGTTCTGGAACGTGCTGCCGTCCTTGGAGTAGGGGAACGGGCCGCTGTCCTTGATCAGCCGCAGGGTCTCGATGCCCTCCGGCGGGAGCTCGGCGACGGTCATCGTGTCGAGGCCGGTGGTCGGCGAATCAGGCGCGAGGACGGAGGCGTCCGACACCGACGAGCCGCCTCCCGCGGTCGACGCTGTGCCCGTGGCGGCACCGCAGCCGGCGAGGACGAGGAGGCAGGTGACTGCCACCAAGGCCACGAGCAGGGGCCCCGGCAGGCGGCGGGCGGCCGCGTGCGGGGCGAGGAGAGTTCCGGGCACGAACCGAATCGTGGCAGAACGGCCGCGCGGTCGTCAGGCGGGTCGGCGATTGGACACCGGGAGGTGACGCGCAGCACGGGATGGGAGGATCGCCGTCATGAGCAGCCGTGACCTCGACCGGGCCGGGATCACCGATCCCGCGATGCGGGCGTCGTACGACCGCTGCCGCGAGCTCAACGCGCAGCACGGCAAGACCTACTACCTGGCCACGCTGCTGCTCCCGCCGGCAAAGCGGCCGTACGTCCACGCGCTGTACGGCTTCGCGCGGTACGCCGACGAGATCGTCGACGACCTGGCCTCGACGCTCAGCGACGAGCAGAAGGCCGACTGGCTGCGGTCGTGGGGCGAGCAGTTCTTCGCCGACCTGCGCCGCGGGGCGTCGGACGACCCCGTCTGCAAGGCGGTCGTCGACACGGTGCAGCGGTGGGACATCCCGGTCGAGCACTTCGAGGCGTTCCTGCACTCCATGACGATGGACCTCACCGTCACCGAGTACGCGACGTACGACGACCTGTACGAGTACGTCTACGGCTCCGCCGCCGTGATCGGCCTGCAGATGGTGCCGATCCTCGAGCCGTCAGCCCCCGAGGCGTACGAGCGGGCCAAGGACCTCGGGGTGGCCTTCCAGCTCGCCAACTTCGTGCGCGACGTCGGCGAGGATCTCGACCGCGGCCGCGTCTACCTGCCGATCGCCGACCTCGCGCAGTTCGGCGTGACCCGCGCCGATCTCGAGAAGCGGGTGCTGACGCCGTCGATCCGCGCCGCGCTGGAGTTCCAGATCGCACGTGTCCGCGCCCTCGAGGAGGCCTCACGCGAGGGGATCGCGATGCTGCACCCGTCGTCGCAGCCGTGCATCGAGGCCGCGCGCATCCTCTACTGCGGCATCGTGGATGCCGTCGAGGAGATCGACTACGAGGTCTTCACGCGTCGCGCGACCGTGTCGCAACGCCGTCGACTCGCGGTCGCACTGCCCGCGTGGCGCGAGGCTCGCAAGGCTCGCCGCCGGTTCGGCCAGGGCCACCCGCACGGCCTGCACTCCCCCGCCTCCGCCTGAGCGACGACCGGGGCGGTGCGTTCATATCGCCGCGCGACGTGATCGCTTGTGTTCGCTTGCAGCGCAACGGTTCTCATGAATCTGTGGGGACAAACCCTTGCGCACTGTCGTACGTGTGTCCGATACTTTCCCTGAGTGAAGGGAGGCGACCATGACGGTCGTGCACGACGAGCACGACGACCCGTCGCAGGTGGCCGTCCTGACCCTCGAGGAGGTCGCGTTCGCTGCCGAGCTGGCCCGGCTGCACCCCTCCGACGACGACCGTGTGATCTATGCCGACGAGTTCGGCGAGCACGGCCTCGGGCGCGATCACTGCGACGCCGGTGATCACGTCCTCGCCGAGCCGGTGCCGGACGTCGCCGCGGCGGTGCTTGATGCAGCAGCCCGGCCGGATGGCTGCGATGCCGCTGATCTGGCGCTGCTCGAGCGGGTCGACCCGGCGTCGTTGGACGACCCGCTGGCCCGGATCGCCTACATCAAGGTGCTGAACCGGGTGGAGGCCGCCGTCGCGGCCCGCCGCTACGACGCGGTGCTGTCGATCGTGCCGGTGCTCCCCCACGCGTCCGACTACGTCGCGGAGAGCGCGTGGGAGATCGAGCTGGCGGTCGCGTGCCGGTCCTCGTTCCGCGCGTCGCGCCAGCTCATCGACGCCGCCCGTGCCGGCCGGATGGTGTTCCCCGGCATGCACGCCGCGCTCGCCGCCGGCCTCGTGTCCGACCGGCACCTGCGGGTCCTGCTCGAGCGCACCCGCGTCATCGACGGCGCCGCCACCCTCGCCCTCATCGGCGAGCAAGCACTCCCCCTGGCCCTGGCCCTGACCCCGCCCCGCTTCGAGGACGCCCTCGAACGCGTCATCGTCCGGCACGACCCGGACGCCCCGGCCCGCCGCAAGAAGGCCCACGCCCGCCGCGACGTCTGGACCTGCCGGCTCCCCGACGGCATGGCGTTTCTCGGCATCGCCACCGACGCCGCGACCGTCGAGGCGATGAAGCGCCGCATCATCAGCGCGGCCAAAGACCTCCAGCGCGCCCGCGGCGGAGTCGCCGCGGCCCGCGCGGGCGACCCGGACGCCGCTCTGGCCGCATGCCGCGCCGACGCCGCCACCGCGCTGATCCTCGGCACCCGCGACGACGACGGGTCGGTCACCCTCGACCCCGAGACTCAGACCGTCGTACACGTGCAGCTCGTCATCGACCTCGAGACCCTGCGCGGCGAGGCGGACAACCCGGTCCTGCTCGACGGCTCACCCATTCCGGCGCAGATGGGACGCGACATCGCCGGCTACGCCAAGGCGTTCCGGCGCATGGTCACCGACCCCGTCGCCGGCCACCTGCTCGACTTCGGCCGCGAGAGCTACCTCCCCAGGCCGCTGCGCGACTACGTCCTGCACCGAGACGGCCGCTGCCGCATCCCCGGTTGTCCGGGCGCCAGCATCGACGCGATGCAGATGGATCACGCCACCCGCTTCCCCGACGGCCCGTCAAACCCCGCCAATACCGGGGCGATCTCCGCCCGCTGCCATCAGATCAAGACCGCTGGCCACATCGATCTCGTCGACGGGCGACCCGACGGCTCGGTCACCCTGGTCACCCTCCTGCGACAACGCATCCACATCCCCGCCCGGCCGTTCATGGGCTGGGATCCGGACGACGGACCGCCACCTTCAGCCGGGCCACCCGACCCCGGCCACCTCGATGACGAGGTTCCGCCGTTCTAGCCATGCACTCCAGTGATCCGCCATGTCTGCCTGCAGGTACGGCGTATCGCCACGCCCTGGACCCAACCCGACCGGGCGATAGCAGCGCTTCCGGCGATGTACCGACGTGAGTCAGATGCTCGCTGGAGTCATGGCCGTGCCGCGCTCAGTGCTTCGTCTCGCCCCGTCGAAAGAGCTTCATGACGAAACGTCGCACTCCGCCTGGTTGGGCCGGTGACGGCGTCGCCCCTGTCGATGGCGCGGCTGCGGTGTGAGCAGGCGCTCCCGGAACGTCAGGCGTGTGGGTGAACTGCTTGCTGGGATACCAGTGGGGGCCGTTCTGGGTGCTCACGATTGCGCTCCTTCAGGTTGAGGCGGGACGGCGAGCAGACACGTGTCACTCGACGAACGCCCCACGGCCCAGGATGCCCCTCCGATCGTCGGATGGCGATGCAGACCGGCACATCGGCGCGATCGTGTGGACGCCGCGCTACCACTCCATGCGGTCGCCGGTCGCGCGATACTGTCCGCCGTGCCCACGACCGACTCAGCCAGCCGCATTGTTCGGGCCGATCGCCATCGCCTTCCAGTGCTGGCCAGCGTCCTCGGTCGGGCTCTGGCGGACGATCCGATCTTCCGGTGGTCACTTGGCGAAGCGACGAGTGCGCAGGTCATCGCCGCCTCAGCTACCGCCATCTACGCACCGTACGCCGACCTCGGGATGGTCTGGGAAAGTGGCGACGCCGCAGGCGTAGCAGTCTGGGTGCCGCCGGACGGGGCGTACCACCTCGCTACCGGTGACCCGGCGGCTGCGTCGCAGACTGCTGGAGCACCAGATGAGATCGACCGTCGCCAAGCCACATGGGACTGGCTTGAGTCC
>JBBQAY010000073.1:0-16105 GCA_038316965.1 Candidatus Nanopelagicales bacterium | reverse complement strand
CACAGCCAGCTTGCTGACGACCAGGTCGCGCAGCTCGTGCACGGCAGCGGGTCCGCCGACGGTGACGTTCCCCGTGTAGCTCATGCGCCGAACGTACCCAGGGCTCGCGGGGTCGTCACACTCGGCCTGGGCAACTCACGCGCCGGCTGCCACGATCCACACCTTGCGCAACGGCTCGGTGATGTCCCAGGTGGTGATGTCGCCCGCCGTCAGGAGGCCGACCACGCCGGGGGCGAGGTCGATCCGGCCGCCGTTCTGGCACGTGACCGTGCCGCGTCCCGACAGCACCACGAACATCTCGTCGCCGAAGTCTCCGACGGAGCCGCCCACCTGGTGCACCCACACCCCGGCTTCGAGCCCGGCGCCCGAGAACCCGTCACCGATGCCCGTGGGGGTGCCGCCACCTTCGGGCTCCGCCAGGGCGACGTCGACATCAGGGGCGAAGAAGGATCGAATCATGCCGACACGGTACGGGGTGCTCCGCTCACCACGCGGGTGGCTCACCCGGATCGCCCCCGGAGCCGCTCCGGACCGTCGGGCCCCTCCCGCGTCCGAGTCGCCAGGCGACCACCTCGGCGGCGTCGCCGACGACGTCCGGCCTGGCCGACCGGCTGTCGAGGAAGGCCCCCATCCGACGGACGAAGGCGTCGGGCCAGTCCGTCGGCTCGAGCCCAGCCCCCAGGTCGAGATGGTGGATCTCCGTCTCGCGCAGGCGAGCCCACCCGAGCGTCCAGGCGGGCACGTCGGGCTGCGTTCCTGGGGCGGCAGGACCGAAGACGAGGAGGCGGGCCAGGGCGACGTCGTCTGCCGCCACGAGCCGCCCCGTGGCGGCGGCCAGTGCCACGGCGCTGGAGTCGAGCAGGCGGCGCAGGTCGGCCGAGGGCAGTGCCACAGCCTGCTCGATGCCCACCGACCTCGCCTCCGCGGACGGATACATCGGCGAGACGCGTCCGGTGAGCGCCCAGGCCACGAGATTGACCATGCCCTCGGCGTTGCGTGCGACGTGGCCCACGACATGGGCTCGGCTCCAGCCGGGCAGGATCGACGGGGCGGCGAGGTCTGGATCGGTGAGCCCGTCGACACGCTCCGTGAGCCTGGCCGTGGCGTCGGTCACCTCGACCAGGTCGGCGGCGAGGCTCTCACGCGGCGATGCGGTCACGGGACGACGCTAGCCGCCCGACGGGCCGACCGGTGGGAATGTGGCTGTCGGCGGTCCTCGTTAGCCTGACCCCGGACCCCTGCGTCCGACCGCACCCCCGAAGAACAGGATCCCTGGTGGCTGATCGTCTCGTCGTCCGCGGCGCCCGCGAGCACAACCTCAAGGACGTCTCGCTCGACCTCCCGCGCGACGCCATGATCGTGTTCACGGGCCTGTCCGGTTCCGGCAAGTCCTCGCTCGCCTTCGACACGATCTTCGCCGAGGGGCAGCGACGCTACGTCGAGAGCCTCTCGGCCTATGCCCGTCAGTTCCTCGGCCAGATGGACAAGCCGGACGTCGACTTCATCGAAGGTCTGTCGCCGGCCGTCTCGATCGACCAGAAGTCGACCAACCGCAACCCGCGGTCGACCGTCGGAACCATCACCGAGGTCTACGACTACCTCCGGCTGCTGTACGCGCGCGCCGGCCGCCCTCACTGCCCGATCTGCGGTCGGCCGATCGCACGCCAGACCCCCCAGCAGATCGTCGACCGCGTCCTCGAGCTCGACGCCGGCTCTCGCTTCCAGGTCCTGGCGCCCGTCATCCGCGAGCGCAAGGGGGAGTACGCCGAGCTCTTCCGCCAGCTGCAGACCCAGGGATTCTCACGTGCCCGCGTGGACGGGGTCGTGCACACGCTCACCGAGCCGCCCACCCTGAAGAAGCAGGAGAAGCACACGATCGAGGTGGTGGTCGACCGGCTGGCCGTCAAGCCGGACGCCAAGCGCCGGCTCACCGACTCCGTCGAGACCGCGCTCAAGCTCTCCGGTGGCCTCATCACCCTCGACTTCGTCGACCTGCCCGAGGACGACCCCCACCGTGAGCGGATGTTCTCCGAGCACCTCGCCTGCCTCTACGACGACCTCTCCTTCGAGGAGCTCGAGCCTCGCTCGTTCTCGTTCAACTCCCCGTTCGGCGCCTGTCCCGAGTGCACCGGCATCGGCACGCGCATGGAGGTCGATCCCGAGCTCGTCGTCCAGGACGGCCGGATGACCCTGCGCGAAGGCGCGGTCGGGCCGTGGTCGAGCGGGCACATCAGCGACTACTTCGAGCGGCTGCTCGAGGCCCTCGGCGACGAGCTCGGCTTCACCCTCGACTCCGCCTGGGACGACCTCTCGGCCAAGGCCAAGAAGGCCGTGCTGGCAGGCCACTCGACCCAGGTGCACGTGCGCTACAAGAACCGCTACGGACGCGAGCGCAGCTACCACACCGCGTTCGAGGGCGTGATCCCCTACGTCCAGCGACGGCACGCCGAGGCTGACTCCGATGCGAGCCGCGAGCGGTTCGAGGGCTACATGCGCCAGGTGCCGTGCGCCAGCTGCAACGGCGCACGCCTCAAGCCCATCAGCCTCGCGGTCACCTTGGGGGAGAAGTCGATCGCCGAGGTGGCCGCGATGGCCATCGGCGACTGTGCGGAGTTCCTGCGCGACCTCGAGCTCTCGCCTCGTGAGAAGCAGATCGCGGAGCGAGTGCTCAAGGAGGTCAACGAGCGGCTGCGGTTCCTCGTCGACGTCGGGCTCGACTACCTGAGCCTCGACCGAGCGGCGGCCACGCTCGCAGGCGGCGAGGCGCAGCGCATCCGGCTCGCGACCCAGATCGGTGCGGGGCTGGTGGGCGTGCTGTACGTCCTGGACGAGCCGAGCATCGGCCTGCACCAGCGCGACAACCACCGGCTCATCGAGACCCTCGTACGGCTGCGCGACCTCGGCAACACCGTGATCGTGGTCGAGCACGACGAGGACACGATCAAGCAGGCCGACTGGATCGTCGACATCGGGCCGGGCGCCGGCGAGCACGGGGGCCAGGTGGTCGTGTCCGGCACGCTGCAGGACCTGCTCGACAGCCCGGATTCGCTGACCGGCGCCTACCTGTCGGGGCGTCGCTCGATCGAGGTGCCTGCGATCCGTCGTCCGGTCGATCCCGAGCGCCAGCTCACGATCGAGGGCGCACGTGAGCACAACCTCAAGGACGTCGACGTCTCGTTCCCGCTCGGATGCTTCGTGGCCGTGACGGGCGTGAGCGGCTCGGGCAAGTCCACCTTGGTCAACGACATCCTGTACACCACGCTCGCGCGCGAGCTCAACGGAGCTCGCGCCGTCGCGGGTCGGCACCGGAGGGTGCGGGGGCTCGAGCATCTCGACAAGGTCGTGCACGTCGACCAGAGCCCGATCGGACGCACGCCGCGGTCGAACCCGGCGACGTACACCGGGGTCTTCGACCACGTCCGCAAGCTCTTCGCCGAGACTCCCGAGGCGAAGATGCGCGGCTACCTGCAGGGTCGGTTCTCGTTCAACGTCAAGGGCGGCCGGTGCGAGGCCTGCTCTGGTGACGGCACGATCAAGATCGAGATGAACTTCCTGCCCGATGTCTATGTGCCGTGCGAGGTGTGCCACGGGGCGCGCTACAACCGCGAGACGCTGGAGGTGCACTTCAAGGGCAAGACCATCGCCGAGGTGCTCGACATGCCGATCGAGGAGGGGCTCGAGTTCTTCGCCGCGGTCCCGCCCATCGCGCGGCACCTGCGCACGCTCGTCGAGGTCGGGCTCGGCTACGTGCGTCTCGGGCAGCCCGCCACCACGCTGTCGGGCGGTGAGGCTCAGCGCGTCAAGCTCGCCAGCGAGCTCCAGAAGAGATCCTCAGGGCGGACGGTCTACGTCCTCGACGAGCCGACCACAGGCCTGCACTTCGAGGACATCCGCAAGCTGCTCGCGGTGCTGCACTCGCTGGTCGACAAGGGCAACAGCGTGCTCGTGATCGAGCACAACCTCGACGTCGTGAAGACCGCCGACTGGATCGTCGACATGGGGCCCGAAGGCGGCTCCCGCGGGGGCACGGTGGTCGCAGTGGGCACGCCTGAGGAGATCGCCGTGGCCCCGGGCAGCCACACCGGCGTGTTCCTGCGCCCGATGCTGGCCCTGGCACCGGTTGAAGTGGAAACTAAAGCGCCTCGCCGTTCGTCGGCCCGGAAGACGGGATCGACCCGTCGGGGCGGCCGGGGTGGTGACAGCGCGGCGTGATCGACACGCCGGCAGCACCGCGCCCCACGATCGAGGAGACGAGATGACCCACCCCATCACCCCTACCCGCCGCCAGGTGCTGCTCACGTCCGGCACGGTCGTGGCCGCTGCGGCGGTCACCGCGGCCTGTGGCACCAGCGACTCCGGCTCCGGTTCCAGCTCGACGCCGGCTGCGCCGACGACGGTCAAGACCGCTGACGTCCCCGTCGGTGGTGGAGTCATCGTCAACGATGCCAAGGTCGTGGTCACGCAGCCGCAGGAGGGCACGTACAAGGCGTTCACGGCCGTGTGCACCCACCAGGGTTGCGTCGTGTCGTCCGTGGCCGACGGCAGCATCACCTGCGCCTGCCACGGCAGCGTCTTCTCGGCAGCGGACGGCTCGGTCGTGAAGGGCCCGGCCAAGGGTGCGCTCGCCGAGCGCACGGCCACCGTCTCCGGCGACAGCATCACCGTCGCGTGACACCCGTCCTGGAGGGCTGACACCGCGTGGCGGATCCCGCTACCTACCGGCCGGCGCCGGGCGAGATACCAGACTCGCCCGGCGTCTACCGGTTCCGCGACCAGCACGGTCGCGTCGTGTACGTGGGCAAGGCGAAGAGTCTGCGAAGCCGGCTCGGCTCGTACTTCCAGGATCTCGCCGCCCTGCACGTCCGCACCCAGGCCATGGTCACCACCGCGGCCTCGGTCGACTGGGTCACGGTCGACACCGAGGTCGAGGCACTCCAGCTGGAGTACTCCTGGATCAAGGAGTACGACCCGCGGTTCAACGTCCGCTACCGCGACGACAAGAGCTATCCCTACCTCGCCGTCACCCTCGACGAGGAGTACCCGCGCATCACCGTGATGCGCGGTGCCAAGCGCAAGGGTGTCCGCTACTTCGGCCCGTATGCCCATGCCTGGGCGATCCGCGAGACCGTCGACCTGCTGCTCCGCGTGTTCCCGGCGCGCACCTGCAGCGCCGGCCTCTTCAAGCGCCACGGCCAGATCGGTCGCCCCTGCCTGCTCGGCTACATCGGCAAGTGCTCGGCGCCCTGCATCGGACGGGTGGACGCCGAGGAGCACCGGCGCATCGTGGAGGACTTCTGCGCCTTCCTCTCGGGGCAGACGACGGCGTACACCAGGCGGGTCGAGCGCGAGATGAAGGCTGCGGCGGCCGAGCTCGACTACGAGCGTGCCGCACGGCTGCGCGACGACCTGCGTGCTCTCGAGCGTGCGCTGGAGAAGAGCGCCGTGGTGCTGGGCGACGGCACCGATGCCGACGTCATCGCCCTGGCCGACGACGAGCTCGAGGCAGCCGTCCAGGTCTTCCACGTCCGAGGCGGACGCATCCGAGGCCAGCGCGGGTTCGTCGTGGACAAGGTGGAGGACGTCACCACCGGCGACCTCATCGAGCACCTTCTGCAGCAGCTCTACGGCGACCAGAGCCCCGACTCCGTGCCGCGCGAGGTGCTCGTGCCCGAGCTCCCCACCGATCCAGAAGCCTCCGTGGCGTGGCTGTCCCACCGCAGGGGCAGCCAGGTCGATCTGCGGGTTCCTCAGCGCGGCGACAAGAAGGACCTCCTGGACACGGTGGCGCGCAACGCCGGTCAGTCACTCGCCCTGCACAAGACGCGTCGTGGGGGAGACCTCACCTCGCGCAGCCTCGCCCTCGAGGAGCTCCAGGAGGCTCTTGGCCTGCCCGCGGCCCCTCTGCGCATCGAGTGCATCGACGTCAGCCACCTGCAGGGCACGGATGTCGTGGCCTCGCTCGTGGTCTTCGAGGACGGGCTCGCCCGCAAGTCGGAGTACCGCCGCTTCGCCATCCGCGGCGCCGCGGGTGACGGCGTCAGCGACGACACACGGTCGATCGCCGAGGTCGTCACCCGTCGGTTCAAGCGCCTGGCAGAGGAGCAGGCCTCGGTCAGCGACGACGGGCTGCCCGGCATCGACCCCACCACCGGTCGGCCACGCAAGTTCTCGTACCCGCCGAACCTCCTCGTCGTCGACGGCGGACAGCCCCAGGTGGAGGCGGCGCAATCGGCGCTGTCGGAGATCGGGGTCACCGACGTCGCCGTCGTCGGCCTGGCCAAGAGGCTGGAAGAGGTGTGGGTGCCCGGCGATCCCGATCCGGTCATCCTGCCGCGTACCAGCGAAGGGCTCTACCTCCTGCAACGCGTGCGCGACGAGGCGCACCGGTTCGCGATCGCCTACCAGCGGCAGAAGCGCGGCAAGCGCATGGTCGAGTCGATCCTCGACGACGTGCCCGGTCTCGGCGAGGCGCGCAAGAAGGCCTTGCTCCGCCAGTTCACCTCGCTCAAACGGCTCCGCGCGGCCACGGCCGAGGAGCTCGCCAGCGTCCCTGGGATCGGGCCCACTCTCGCTGCTGCGGTCGTCGAGGCCCTGGCTGCCGACGTGCCGACGCCAGGGGTGAACGTCACCACGGGCGAGATCCTCGACTGAGCGGGCCGGATCAGGCCGTCGGCCAGTAGGAGGCGCTGCCCAGGCCCTCGCCAGGGTCCGGCTCTGCTCCGTCGTCCGCCCGGCGGAGGTCGTCGCGCTCTGACGGGTCCGGGGCGGCGGGCCGCATCCACAGCCACAGACCGACCAGCCCGGCAAGGACGACCACCAGGCAGATGGTGAGGAACACGAGCGCGTTCACGCCCTCATGCTCGCGCCCGGCGGCGACGACGTCAGCGGAACGGCTCCGCGTTGGTCTCTCGTTCACGTCGGGCTCGGCGCTGCTTCGTGGTTCTCGGCACCCGCTGTGCCACGCTTTCGGCAGCGCCCCCTCGGGGTGCGGTGACGTGGGAGGCAGTCCGTGATGGATCCGGGGTTCGAGCTCGTGCTCGTCACGGGGATGTCGGGAGCGGGGCGGTCGACCGCCGCGCGCGCCCTGGAGGATCTCGGCTGGTTCGTGATCGACAACCTGCCGCCTGAGCTGTTGTCGGCTGCGGTAGAGCACGTGTCGGATTCACCGGACGTCGAGCGGCTGGCCGTGGTGGTCGACGTGCGTGGCGGCCGGATGTTCGAGGACCTCGCGCGTGCGTTGGACGAGGTTCTCGCGTCCGGTCTCGACCTCCGCGTGCTGTTCCTCGAAGCGGGAGACAACGAGCTCGTACGCCGATTCGAGAGCAGTCGCCGTCCCCACCCGTTGCAGGGGGCCGGTGGCATCCTCGACGGCCTGGTGCGCGAGCGGGTGACCCTCGGCGACCTCCGCGCCCGCGCCGACCTCGTCATCGACACGAGCTCGCTCAACGTGCACGACCTCAGGCGCAAGGTCGACGCCGCCTTCGGGGGCAGCGACCGCGTCCAGCTGCGGGCGACCGTGATGTCGTTCGGTTTCAAGTACGGGCTGCCGCTCGACGCCGACATCGTCAACGACGTCCGATTCCTTCCCAACCCGTTCTGGGTGCCGGAGCTGCGTGAGCTGTCGGGTCTCGATGCGGAGGTCAGCGACTACGTGACCGAGCTGCCGGCAGCGCGGGAGTTCCTCGATCGGATGGCGGGCATTCTCGACCTGGTGTCCGATGGATACCTGCGTGAGGGCAAGCGCTACGTCACCGTCGCGATCGGCTGCACGGGGGGCAAGCACCGCAGCGTCGCCATGGCCGAGAACCTCGCGGCTCGGCTCGTGAAGGTGGGGGTCGAGGTGCTCGTCGTACACCGAGACCTCGGACGCGAGTGAGCGGCCCGCAGAGCGGCCCTGTCGGGCGCCGCGCACCCAAGGCGACGGGCCCGCGCGTCGTCGCGCTCGGCGGCGGTCACGGCCTCGCTGCCAGCCTGCGCGCACTGCGCCGCGTCACCGACGACGTCACGGCGATCGTCGCGGTGTCCGACGACGGCGGGTCGAGCGGGCGGCTGCGCGACGAGTTCGACGTCGTTCCTCCCGGCGACCTGCGGATGGCGCTCGCAGCCCTGTGCGGCGACGACTCATGGGGGCGCACCTGGAGCCGCGTGGTGCAGCACCGGTTCTCCGGCGGAGGCCCGCTCGCCGGTCACTCGCTCGGCAACCTGCTCATCACCGCGCTGTGGGAGGAGACCGGTGACATCGTCACCGGCCTCGACTGGGTCGGCGCCCTGCTCGGCGCGCACGGGCGCGTGCTGCCCGTCGCGACGGTGCCGCTCGAGGTGGTTGCCGACGTCCGCGGCCTGCACCCGGAGGACCCGTCGATCCTCGAGCGGGTCATCGGCCAGGTCTCGGTCGCGACCACGCGGGGCGAGGTCGTGCGCCTGCACATCGAGCCCCGAGAGGCGCCGGCCTGCCCCGAGGCCGTCAAGGCGATCGGCGAGGCCGACGCCGTGCTGCTCGGCCCAGGCTCGTGGTTCACCAGCGTCCTGGCGCCACTGCAGGTGCGGGGGATCGGCCAGGCCGTCGCACGTGCTCCCGGCCGCGTGGTCGTCGTCCTCAACCTCGAGGCACAGGCGGGGGAGACCGACGGCTTCAGCCCGCAGCGCCACCTCGAGGTGCTCAGCCGGCAGATGCCGTCGCTGCGCGTCGACACCGTGCTCGCCGACCCCGAGCATGTGCCGGATGTTGAGGCCCTCGCCTCGGCCGCCCGCTCCCTCGGCGCTCGGCTTGCCCTGGCCCCGGTCGCCTCGCGCGACGGCTCGCCGCGCCACGACGTCGACCTCCTCGCCTCAGCGCTCGGCGGCGTCCTCACCCCGTAAGGCCACGCGACAACCCGCGAAGGAACCGGGATTCGCGCGGTTCGTTCGATCCTCAACGCGCAACCGAGGACGACACCGCCAGAGGCTCAGGCGGACGCAGCAGACCGTGATCATCCGGCGTGCGGGATCGACCGTGAGTACGGTGGCTTGTGGACCGCCGATGAGGCGGTAGACCCGGGAGTTGCGGCCTGCCGTCCCCCGGTGCCCAGGCCGGACCCAGGAGGGTCACATGGATGCCTCAGCGTTGCGCCAGATCGCCAAGGAAGGGTTCATCTACGGCTATCCGATGGTGGATGGCTACCGGGTGCAATACGCGTACTTCGAGGACCACACCAACCCCGAGTTCAAGGCGCCCTGGAATGAGCTGCTCAACGTGCCGCGGGTGTACACGGCCGAGGACCGAGCGATCGTTTCACCGAACTCGGACACGCCCTACTCGATGGTGGGGCTGGACCTTCGGGCCGAGCCGATGGTGCTCACGGTGCCCCCCATCGACGCCGACCGGTACTTCAGCATCCAACTGATCGACGCGTATACGCACAACTTCGACTACGTCGGCAGCCGCACCACCGGCAACCAGGGTGGCAGCTACCTGGTCGCCGGGCCGGGATGGGCGGGGGACGCGCCTGAGGGAATCCAGAAGGTGTTCCGGTCCGAGACTGAGTTCGCGCTGGCGGTCTACCGAACCCAGTTGTTCAACCCGGACGACCTAGACAACGTCAAGGCCGTCCAAGCCGGATACCGCGCCCAGACCCTGTCCGCGTTCCTAGGCGAGCCGGCACCAGCCGCGGTGGCTCCGGCTGGATTCGTGGAGCCCCTCACGCCCGACACCCAGCGCACCTCCCTGCGCTTCTTCACCATCCTGAGCTACATGCTGAGGCTCTGCCCGACCCACCCGTCCGAGGCCGCGCTGCGGGCCCGGTTCGCCGAGGCCGGATTCGACGGCGGCACTCTGTTCGACCCCGACACCCTGGCGCCAGAGTCGAAGGCAGCCATGGAGCAGGGCATGGCGGACGGCTGGGCTGCGTTCGCCGCCTTCAAGGCAGAAGAGATGGACACCAAGAAGGCCACAGCCGCCGACATCTTCGGCACGCGGGAGTACCTGAACAACAACTACCTGTACCGGATGGCCGCCGGTGTGATCGGCCTGTACGGCAACTCCAAGCACGAGGCGATGTACCCCTTCTACGGCGTCGACTCCGATGGGCAGCCCCTCTCGGGTGCATCCCGGTACGCGTTGCGGTTCGCCCCCGGACAACTGCCTCCGGTCCACGCGTTCTGGTCGCTAACCATGTACGAACTCCCAGAGAGCCTGCTGGTGGCCAACCCGCTGAACCGCTACCTGATCAACTCCCCGATGCTGCCCCGGCTCAAGCACGACCCCGACGGCGGACTCACGCTGCACCTACAACACGAGACCCCTGGCTCGGACGAAGAAGCCAACTGGCTGCCCGCCCCCGCAGGACCCTTCATGACGGCCCTCCGGTTGTACTGGCCAGAGGAAGCAGCGATCAACGGCACGTGGCACGAACCACCCCTCCTGCGGCTATAGGCCGCTAGTGCGAGCCGAAAACGTGCGCCTCGCGGCGCGGATATGTGCCGATTGCGCGCCGCTTCGCGGCGCGCAGATGTGCCGTTAGCGATCGGGTCTTCTCTGGGCGATAGTCACCTCGACGCTGGCTGATTTCGCCTGGGGCTGAACGCTTCTCGGTCCGGACTGTGTCTGGAGGCTCTGCACTGTCAGAGGTGGTCGGCAGACTTGTCCTCATCAGGTTCGGTGTTGGTGAGGAGGTGACCGTGACCGCTGTGGCCCACTGCTTCGTCGATCTCGACGAGGGCGTGCCGATGCCGGCGGGCTGGTCGCCGTACCCCTCGCTGCAGGAGATCGCCGAGCACGAGGCGCGCATGGCCTCCCTCGGTTCGGTCGAGCGTGATGAGCTCCCGCAGCCGGACGATCTGCTGGATCGGCCGGACCTGTTCGGGGACCCGGTGGCGGTGTTGTCCCTGCTGGCCGGCGAGAATGTCGGTGCGGACGGGTTCGACCTGTGCGTGCTGCAGGATCTCGACCCGGCCTCACTGTCGGAGCCGATCGACAAGCTCGCGGTGCTCAAGGGCCTCGACAAGGTCGAGGGCCTGGTTGGCGCGCTGCGGATCCGGGCTCTGACTGCGCTCGGGGGGACGGCGCCGAGCGGAGCGCTGGTGGACCAGATGCACCTCGAGCACGAGATCGCCGTCGCGCGCCGCACCTCGGACTACTCCGCGGGCAGGGCCCTCGACTTGGCGCGCACCATCACCGCAACATTCCCCGAGTTCCTCGCAGCCCTCGGCGTCGGCCGGGTGTCGTGGTCGCACCTGGCAGTGCTGGTGGAGCGGACCCGGTTCGTGGAGGACCCCACTGCGCTCGCGGAGATCGGCACCCGGGCGCTGGTCCGTGCGCTGACCCGGACCCCCGGGCAGTTCGCGACAGAGGTGGAGAAGCTCGTAGCCCGGTTCGACCCCGACGCCGCCGAGCGTCACCGCAGGGCCAAGAAGAAGGATCGCAAGGTCTGGGTCAAGCAGCTGGCCGACGGCATGGGCATGCTCGGCTACATCGACGAGTGGGCCGTGGTCAACGCCGTCTTCGAGACGATCCACGCCGACGGCAAGGCGATGAAGAAGGCCCGCAAGGCCAAGAAGTCGGGCAACGAGAGCGGCGAAGCGGCCGGCACGACGGGCGGCGACGACGTCCAGGCCGATGCGGACGACGTGACGCACTCGGGAGCCGAGCAGGAGCAGTCCGCCGATTCCGACCGTGCCGATGCGCTCGCAGCGCGGGTGCTCGGGGTCGTGAGCGAGGACGGGTCGGTGACCTGGGACCGGTCGGCCTCCACCCAGGTGCACACGAGCCTGGTCGTGGATCTCCTCACCCTGCGCGGCCTGCAGGACGGGATCGCGCTGCTGGACGGGCAGCCCGTGCCGCAGGAGATCGCCCGCGAGATCGCCGCCCGCACCAGCTCCTGGCGGCGCTTCGTCACCGACCCCGTCGACGGTCACCTCATCGACCGCGGCACCGACGTCTACATCGACCTGCACCTGCGCTCGCTCATCCTTGCCCGCGACATCTGCCGCAACCCCGTCCACCGGCACGCCCTGACCTCGACGCGGCTGGAGATGGACCACGCCGAGGAGTACCCGCACTGGGCCACCTCGGCAGCGAACTGCGGCGCGCTGTGCATCCCTTCCCATCAGCTCAAGACCGCCCGCAGGGTCGATATCACCGACTCGGCGACCGACGGGTCCTGCACCTGGACCACCGACTGGGGCCAGGTCGTGCACATCCCGCCCCGCCCGTTCCTGGACCACCCCGACCCGCCCGCCACCGAGCAGCCGGAGCCCGCGCCACCCGACCGCGCCGGGCCGACCCAGCACGCCCCACCACCCGACGACGACCCACCACCCTTCTGACTGGCCCCCGAGCACGGCTGCGCGCCGGACCGACCCCGCACCACGGGGAAGGATCCGGCGTACCGCCATGCCCATGCAGCGTCAGACGCGGCCGGCTCGGTCGAGTTTCGGGAGCGATTCCGGATCGGGGTCGGGGCGCGAGGTCGTTGACGCGGGTGGCAGGATGCGCCGCATGGCGATGACGGCAGCGGTCAAGGACGAGCTCGCGCGTCTCAAGATCACCAAGCCCTGCTGCCGCAAGGCCGAGGTTTCGGCGATCCTGCGGTTCGCCTCGGGATTGCACATCGTCGGCGGGCGGATCGTCATCGAGGCCGACCTCGACACGGCCATCGCCGCGCGTCGGCTGCGCAAGGACATCAGCGAGGTCTTCGGCCACGCGAGCGAGATGGCGGTGATCCACCCCGGCGGCCTGCGCAAGGGCAACCGCTACCTGGTGCGCGTGCATGCAGACGGTGAGCAGCTCGCTCGCCAGACCGGGCTCGTGGACGCCAGCGGCCGACCCGCCCGCGGCCTGCCCACGTCGATCGTCAACGGGTCCCTCTGCGACTCCGAGGCTGCCTGGCGAGGTGCCTTCCTCGCGCACGGATCGCTCACCGAGCCAGGTCGCTCGTCGGCGCTGGAGGTCACCTGCCCGGGGCCCGAGGCCGCCCTCGCGCTGTCGGGCGCCGCTCGCCGCCTCGGGATCGCGGCCAAGCCGCGCGAGGTCCGCGGAGTCGACCGCGTCGTGATCCGCGACGGCGATGCCATCGCGGCACTGCTGACCCGCCTCGGTGCCCATGAGTCGGTGCTCGCCTGGGAGGAGCGGCGCATGCGTCGCGAGGTCCGGGCCACCGCCAACAGGCTCGCCAACTTTGACGACGCCAACCTGCGTCGGTCTGCGCGTGCCGCCGTCGCCGCCGGTGCCCGAGTCCAGCGTGCGCTCGAGATCCTCGCCGACGAGGTGCCCGACCACCTGGCCGACGCCGGCAGGCTGCGGATGGAGCACCAGCAGGCCTCGCTCGAGGAGCTCGGCGCCCTGGCCGACCCGCCCATGACCAAGGACGCCATCGCGGGCCGCATCCGTCGTCTGCTCGCCCTGGCCGACAAGCGCGCCCAGGAGCTGGGGATCCCGGACACCGAGGCCGGCATCCCGGCCGACCTGGTCGACGCCGACTGAGTTTCTGGCCGCTGCGCGGCGGCTCGGCCCGGCGCTTCGCGCGGTCGCCGTCGACGCGGACCCTGCGGGTCCGCTAGACAGCTCCGGCCTCGCGTCTCACGTTCGGTCGACGCGCGGACTAAGGCTCTGCTTACGTGACGGGCGCCCTACTCCCGGGTAACGGGAGTCGCCGCAAGCGGTTGCGGGATTCGGATAGGGTCGCATTAGCCACGTGGGCGCGTACCCCGTAGCCCGACGTGCGAACCAGAGCCGGCAACGATGCCGGCGTCGTCCTCGGACCTAGGGACTCTCCAGTGACCGTTCGTGTGGGCATCAACGGCTTCGGCCGCATCGGCCGCAACTTCTACCGTGCGCTCGCCGCGCAGGGCGCCGACGTCGAGATCGTGGCGGTGAACGACCTCACCAGCAACGCGACTCTCGCTCACCTGCTCAAGTACGACTCCATCCTCGGCCGTCTCGGCCAGGACGTGACCTCGACCGACGACTCGATCGTCGTCGGCGGCAAGAAGATCGTCTCTCTCGCCGAGCGCGACCCCGCCGCCCTCCCGTGGGGCGACCTCGGCGTCGACATCGTCATCGAGTCGACCGGCTTCTTCACCGACGCCAGCAAGGCTGCCGGCCACATCGCCGGCGGTGCCAAGAAGGTCATCATCTCCGCGCCCGCCAAGGGCGAGGACGCCACGATCGTGATGGGTGTCAACCACGGCATCTACGACCCGGCGTCGCACCACATCATCAGCAACGCCTCGTGCACCACGAACTGCCTCGCCCCGATGGCCAAGGTCATCAACGACGAGTTCGGCATCGTCAACGGCCTCATGACGACGATCCACGCGTACACCAACGACCAGGTGATCCTCGACTACCCGCACAGCGACCTGCGTCGCGCGCGTGCCGCGGCGATCAACATGATCCCGACGAGCACCGGAGCGGCGAAGGCCATCGGCCTCGCGCTGCCCGAGCTCAAGGGCAAGCTCGACGGCTACGCGATGCGCGTCCCGGTCCCGACCGGCTCGGCCACCGACCTCACCGTGACGCTGTCGCGCGAGGTGTCGGCGGAGGAGATCAACGCTGCGATCAAGGCCGCTGCCGAGGGCTACCTCGCCGGCGTCCTGGAGTACACCGAGGACCCGATCGTCTCCAGCGACATCGTCACCAACCCGGCATCGTGCATCTTCGACGCCGGCATCACCAAGACCCTGGGCAACACCGCCAAGGTTCTCGGCTGGTACGACAACGAGTGGGGCTACTCCAACCGCCTGGTCGACCTCGTCCAGTACGTCGGCAAGTCCCTCTAGACCAGCGGGACTGACCACGTGAAGACGATCGACGATCTCGACGTCGCCGGTCGCCGGGTCCTCGTCCGGGCGGACTTCAACGTCCCGCTCGAGGACGCCGGCGACGGCACACGTCGCATCACCGACGACGGTCGCATCCGCGCGGCCCTTCCGACCATCGAGGCCCTGCGGGGCCGCGGTGCCCGGGTCGTCCTCGTCGCCCACCTCGGCCGTCCGAAGGGGGAGGCCAAGCCCGAGCTGTCGCTCGCGCCGGTCGCCGCCCGTCTCGCCGAGCTGCTGGGCACCCCGGTGGCGTTCGCCTCCGACGTCACCGGTCCCTCGGCGCAGGCCGTCGTGGCCGGGCTCGGCGACGGCGACGTCGCCCTGCTCGAGAACGTCCGGTACGACGCCCGTGAGACCAGCAAGGACCCCGCCGAGCGCGCCGCCCTCGCGGCCGAGCTCGCCTCGCTCGCCGACGCCTTCGTCAGCGAGGGCTTCGGGGTCGTGCACCGTGAGCAGGCGAGCGTCACCGACGTCGCGCGGCTCCTGCCGCACGCCGCCGGTCAGCTGGTTCTCGCCGAGGTCCAGGTCTTCCGCAAGGTCCTCTCCGACCCGGACCGGCCGTACGCCGTCGTCCTGGGCGGATCCAAGGTCAGCGACAAGCTCGGCGTCATCAACAACCTGCTGCAGTCGGTCGACCGTCTGCTCGTGGGCGGTGGCATGTGCTTCACGTTCCTGGCCGCACTGGGCCACGGCGTCGGCTCCTCGCTCCTCGAGGCCGACCAGATCGAGACCGTGAAGGGCCTCATCGCCACGGCGGAGGCCAAGGGCGTCGAGCTCGTCCTGCCCGTCGACGTCGTCGTGGCCACCGCGTTCTCGGCCGATGCCGAGCACAAGGTCGTGGCCGTCGATTCGATCGAGGACGGCTGGATGGGCCTCGACATCGGGCCCAACAGCCGCGAGCTCTTCGCGCGCGCACTGGCCGATGCCCGCACCGTGGTCTGGAACGGCCCGAGGGGCGTGTTCGAGATGGCTCCGTACGCCGAGGGCACCCGCGCGGTGGCCGAGGCGATCACCCACGTCGACGGGCTCTCGGTCGTCGGTGGTGGGGACTCAGCTGCCGCCGTGCGGCTGCTGGGCATCGACGAGTCCGGCTTCTCCCACATCTCCACCGGCGGAGGTGCGTCCCTGGAGTTCCTCGAGGGCCGCATCCTGCCCGGCATCGCGGTCCTGGAGGACTGAGCCATGGCGTCAGCACGTCTCCCGCTCATGGCGGGCAACTGGAAGATGAACCTCAACCACCTCGAGGCGATCGCGACGGTGCAGAAGCTGGCCTTCGCGCTCACCGAGGCCGACCTGGCGGCGTGCG